>NZ_SSMZ01000289.1 GCF_004799395.1 Phenylobacterium sp. | reverse complement strand
GTTTTCGGGGTGAGCCTGCAATTCTCTGTGAATCAATTGGCGGATTGATTCCGGATCGAAACGAATCAGCGCGATGTTTCTTGTCCCATGAACGCCCACGCCGCCAGCGCGCCGCTCTGCGAGGCCGCCCCGGATCACCCGGAGCGCCAGTATCTCGATCTCCTGGCCGATATCCTGGCCAACGGCGTCGAGCGCGGCGATCGCACGGGCACCGGCACGCTGGGCGTGTTCGGCCGGCAGATGCGCTTCGACCTTTCCCAAGGCTTCCCGCTCCTGACCACCAAGAAGCTGCACAGGAAGTCGATCATCCTGGAGCTGCTGTGGTTCCTGCGCGGCGACACCAACGTCCGCTGGCTGCAGGAACGTGGGGTCAGCATCTGGGACGAGTGGGCCGACGCCGAGACCGGCGAGCTGGGCCCGGTCTACGGCAAGCAGTGGCGCTCCTGGAGCGCGCCGGACGGGCGGGTCATCGACCAGATCGCCGCTGTCGTCGAAGGCCTGAAGACCAACCCCAACAGCCGCCGCCACATCGTCTCGGCCTGGAACCCAGCCGAGGTGGAGGACATGGCGCTGCCGCCCTGCCACTGCCTGTTCCAGTTCTTCGTCGCGGATGGAAAGCTGAGCTGCCAGCTCTATCAGCGCTCGGCCGACGCGTTCCTGGGCGTGCCGTTCAACATCGCCAGCTACGCGCTCCTGACCATGATGGTGGCCCAGGTCACCGGCCTTGAGCCCGGCGAGTTCGTCCACACCCTGGGCGACGCCCACCTCTATCTGAACCACCTCGACCAGGCCCGCGAGCAGCTCAAGCGCACGCCCTATCCCCTGCCCGTCCTTGAAATCGCGCCCAAGCACGACCTGTTCGCCTTCGAGTATGAGGACTTCAAGCTGCGGGGGTATCAGGCCCACGACCGCATCGCTGCGCCCATCGCGGTCTGAGATGCTCCCCGTTGGGGAAAGCGGTCAGCGCAGCTGACTGAGGAGGCCTCTCCCGAGGTCTGAGCAGAAGCCCCCTCCGACCCTCCGGGCCACCTCCCGCAAGCGGGGAGGATCGGCTAAGACCATCCCATGCCTCCCATCACCCTCACCGCCGGCCCCATCGCGCGCGCCCGCAATGGCGTCATCGGACGCGACGGCGGCCTGCCGTGGCGGCTGAAGACCGACCTGGCCAACTTCCGCGCGGTGACCATGGGCAAGCCGGTGATCATGGGCCGCAAGACCTGGGAGAGCCTGCCCAGGAAGCCGCTGGTCGGCCGCACCAACATCGTGCTCAGCCGCGACGGCTCCTTCGAGCCGCGCGGCGCGGTGGTCTGCGAGGAGTTCGGCGAGGCGGTCGCCATCGCCCGCGAGCAGGCGGAGGAGGACGGCGCGCGCGAGGTCTGCGTGATCGGCGGCGCCTCACTGTTCGAGCTGGCGCTCGCCAAGGCCAGCCGCATCTATCTCACCGACGTCGAGGCCGAGGTGGAAGGCGATGTGACCCTGTCGCCGCTCGACATGGACCGCTGGACCGAGGTCAGCGCCAAGGCCTACCCGGCGGGCGAAGGCGACGACTACCCCTTCACGATCCGGGTGCTGGAACGCCGCTGACGGCTTCGCTAGGGTCGCGTCCAACAAGCAAGCGAGGGACGCGCCATGGACTACGAACTGGTCACCGAGGGCCTCGAATTCCCCGAAGGCCCGATCGTCATGGCGGACGGCTCGATCATCCTGACTGAGATCAAGGGCCAGCGCCTGACCCGCGTCACCCCCGATGGCCGCAGGGAGACGGTGGTCGAGACCGGCGGCGGCCCCAACGGCGCGGCCATCGGCCCGGACGGCGCGATCTGGATCACCAACAACGGCGGCGCCTTCGAGTGGCTGGACAACCAGGGCCTCACCATCCCCGGCCCGACCCCGGCCAGGCATGTGGGCGGCTCGCTGCAGCGCTTTGACCTCAAGTCCGGCAAGCTCGAGACGGTCTACGAGGCCTGCGACGGCCGCCGCCTGGTCGGCCCGAACGACCTGGTCTTCGACCGCCAGGGCGGCGTCTGGTTCACTGACCACGGCTGTTCGACACCGGAGGGCCGCAAGTACGGCGGCCTCTACTATGCAAAGACCGACGGCAGCCATATCAGCCGCCAGCGCGACCACCTGGTCTCGCCCAACGGGGTGGGCCTCTCGCCGGATGAGCAAGTGGTCTACGTCGCCGACACCAACTTGGCGCGCCTCTGGGCCTTCGACGTGGCCGAGCCGGGCGTGCTGGCCCCCGGACCCGGTTTCGCGCCCGGGCGGGTGATCCACAACCTGCAGGACTATCAGCTTCTGGACAGCCTGGCGGTGGAGGCCGGCGGCAAGGTCTGTGTGGCCACCATCATCAACGGCGGGATCACCGCCTTCGACCCGGACGGCTCGACCGAGCACTTCGCCTTCCCGGACCTGATCTGCACCAACATCTGCTTCGGCGGCGCGGACATGCGCGACGCCTGGATCACCGCCTCCGCCACCGGAAAGCTCTTCAAGGCCCGCTGGCCGCGTCCCGGATTGAAGTTGAATTTCAACGCCTGAGGCGCGGTGGGCGGATACCTTACACAACACGGTTCTGAAACCTTCACCGCTTAGACCCCGTACCTTGACCATAGACGCCGCGACTTCGGGCGGCTGACGGGGGAGTTGGTGATGAACCGTATTCTGAAGCTGGCTCTCGGCCTGGCCGCCGCCGCCGCCCTCGGCGGGCACGCCCAGGCCGCGACCTGGGTGCTCGACTACACCGCCACCAACGGCGGAGCGCCTGGCGAGGCCAATCTGACCCTGGAAACCGCCAGCGCGGTCGACGCCGCCGGGGGCTACGACGTCACCTCGATCACCGGCGAAGTGGACGGCGAGACGATCACCGGCCTGATCGCCAATCCCAGTCAGCCGTTCCCCGCCTACTCGGCCGACGGCATGTTCATCTTCGACAACGTCTTCTACGCCGACAGCTCGCCAGTGCTCTCCAACCCGGGACTGTTCTTCTCCGGGGCCTCGGGCGACGAGTACAACCTGTTCTCCGACAACGCGACGACCTACGAGCTCTACAGGGCCACCAGCGGCGTCGGCTATCAGGCCAATTCGGTGGGCGTGCTGGCCTATCGCGACCCGCCCTCGCTCCCCGACGTCGGTGGGATTCCGGAACCGGCGGCCTGGAGCCTGATGATCCTGGGCTTCGGCGGGGTCGGCGCGCTGCTGCGCCGCCGCCGCAACGCCATCGGCGCGACCCTCGCCTAGATTCTGCCCCGCCGTCCGCAGGAACCGCCGAACGCCGAACGCATTCCTCCTCTGAACGGGGGTCCGGGCGCCGCCCGGCGTGGCTGCGAGACTAGGCTAGATGACGAAACCTGTAGCGTCGGGCGATGCGATGACAGGCATCGCCGGATTGGATGAAATCCTATGCGGCGGCTTTATCCGCGGCCGCGTCTTCCTTCTTGAAGGCAGCCCCGGCACCGGCAAGACGACCGCGGCCCTGGAGTTCCTCCTGGCCGGCGCCGCCATGGGCGAGCGCACCCTCTACATCACCCTCTCCGAGACCGAGGAGGAACTGCGCGACGCCGGCCGCTCACACGGATGGGAGCTGGACGGGGTCGAGGTCTTCGAACTGGTGCCGCCCGAGAGCCTGCTGGACGAGCAGCAACAGCAGAGCCTGCTCTATTCCTCAGATCTGGAGCTCGGCGAGACCACCCGGATGATCTTCGACGCGGTGGAGCAGCTGAAGCCCCACCGCGTGGTGATCGACAGCCTCTCGGAAATCCGGCTGCTGGCGCAGAGCTCGCTGCGCTACCGCCGTCAGGTCCTGGCCCTGAAGCACTATTTCGCCAAGAAGGCGGTTACGGTGCTGCTGCTGGACGACCTGACCACCGAGGCGCTGGACAAGACCGTGCACAGCGTCGCCCACGGCGTGGTGCGGCTCGAGGAGCGGGCTCCGGAGTACGGCGCCGAGCGGCGGCGCCTGCGCGTCGTCAAATACCGCAGCCGCAGGTTCCGCGGCGGCTACCACGACTTCAACATCAAGACCGGCGGCCTGGAGATCTATCCGCGGCTGGTGTCCTCCGAGCACCGCACGGACTTTGACCGCAGACCCTTGTCGAGCGGCGAGGCCGGGCTTGACGGACTGCTGGGCGGCGGCGTCGAGCGCGGATCGAGCTGCCTGATCCTCGGCCCTGCCGGGACCGGCAAGTCGCTGATGTCGCTCTATTTCGCCGTCACCGCCATCAAGCGCGGCGAGAAGGCCGCCTTGTTCGTCTTCGACGAAGAACTGGGCCTGCTGTTCTCCCGCATGATGGCATTCGGCATCGACCTGGAGCGCCTCTCCGCCGACGGTCATCTGATGATCCAGCAGATCGATGCGGCCGAGCTGTCGCCGGGCGAATTCGCCGCGCGGGTTCGCGAGGTGGTCGACGGCGCGGGGATCAAGACAGTGATCATCGACAGCCTCAACGGCTATCAGGCGGCCATGCCGGAGGAGAGCTTCCTCGTCCTGCACATGCACGAGCTCTTGCAGTACCTGAACCGCCAGGGCGCCTCGACCTTCCTGACCGTCGCCCAGCACGGCCTCGTCGGCGAGATGAAGTCGCCGGTGGACGTCACCTACCTGGCCGACACGGTGCTGCTGTTGCGCTATTTCGAGGCCGCCGGCCACGTGCGCCGCGCCGTCTCGGTGATCAAGAAGCGCACAGGCGAACACGAGAAGACCATCCGCGAGTATGCCATCGACGATCGCGGCCTCACCGTCGGCGCGCCTCTGGAAGGCTTCCAGGGGGTGTTGCGCGGCGTGCCGAGCTTCGTCGGGACGGGCGCCGCGCTGCTCGGCGGCGACGCCTCATGATCGCCGAGGCGGCGGGGTCCCGGTGCGCGCTGATCCTCGCCCCGCACGGCCGAGACGCCGCCATCGCAGAGACCATCCTTTCGGAGGCCGGCCTGCCGGTGGAGGTATGCCCTGACCTGCCCTGCCTGCTTCGCTGCCTG
>NZ_SSMZ01000288.1 GCF_004799395.1 Phenylobacterium sp. | reverse complement strand
CGCGAAGCTCTTCATGCCCGCGGCCATGTACTCCGCGAGTCCGGCCTGGCGGCCGTCGTAGCGTTCGCGGAAGCGCGGGTCGTCGACGTACATCTGGCCGAGGCCGGTGAAGGCGGCGGCCGGCGCCGGCCTGTTCCAGCTCTTGCCAATCCAGGCGTGCTGGCGCCGCATCAGCGCCGTCACAGCCGACGAGTCGACCGGCAGGCCGCCGACGAGCGCCTTGGCCATGCCGGCCTCGATCGCCTCGGCCTCCGCCTGCATGGCGTCGAAGTCGGACTGCTTCCAGCCCGCCATCCCCGCCTTCGCATGGTCGATGTGGCCCTGCATCTCGGCCCCACCCTTCTCGACCAGCTCCTTTTCGAAGCCGGCTTGTTTTTCAGGGTCGAAGCCCCGGTACATCGCCTTCTCTGCCATCGTCTCATCTCCTTCGAGGGCGGCGAGGGTCTCGTCGATCGTGCGCATCAGCTGGCGATAGCGCCGGGCCTTGGCCTCCAACCGGACGCGATGGGCCCTGAGGGCGTCCACCCTGTCGAAGCCTTTGGCGTCCAGTGTCCGCCCGATCTCCTCCAGGGAGAAGCCGAGCTCGCGGTGGAACAGGATCTGCTGCAGGCGCAGCAGCTCCTCGCGGCCGTAGTAGCGGTAGCCGTTCGCGCCGACGCATGCGGGCTTCAGGAGCCCGATATCGTCGTAGTGGTGCAGGGTGCGGACGGAGACGCCCGACAACCTCGCCACCTGCTTCACCGTATGACCGCTCACAATCGATCTTCCTCGTCGATGGCGGCGGTATCAGGCCTCACGAGGCGTGAGGGTCAAGCGGCCTTCCGTCGCGGTGGGAACCACGTGCGCGCCCAGCACGCTGCTCATGGCTTCAAGCAGGCGGTCCGGCTTGATCGGCTTTTCGACCACGCCGTTCATGCCGCACTGACGGTAGAAGGCCGCGTCGGCGGGGTCGGCGTTGGCGGTCAGGGCCAGGATCGGCGTGAGGCTGCCTTCGGTGCGGCCGGAGCGGATACGCTTCGTCGCCTCGACCCCGTCCATGCCCGGCATCTTGATGTCCATCAGCACCAGGCCGAAGCGGCCGCTCGCCGCCGCCTCCACCGCCGCCGCGCCATCCTCGACGCACTCGCTGGTGCAGCCGAATATCTCCACCAGGGTCTGGGCGACCATGCGGTTGGTCGCATTGTCGTCGACCACCAGCACATGCAGCACGCCGCCGGCGGCCTCCACCGGGCACAAGGCCGGCGCGGCGGCCTGCGGCTCCGGCAGCCAGTGCAGCGGCGCCTCGAAGCGGAAGAGGGCGCCGCCGCCAGGATTGTCCAGGGCCTCGATCCGCCCGTCCATGCGCGCCATGATCTGGCGGCAGACCGCGAGGCCGAGACCAGCCCCGCCCAAGCGCACCCCGTCCTCGGTCTGGCGGAAGGGATCGAAGATGCTTTCCCGGCGGTCCGACGGCACCCCAGGCCCGGTGTCCGCCACCTCGCCGGTCAGGGTCACATAGTCGCCGTCGCGCTGGGCGCAGAGGCGGACGTCGATCGCGCCGTCTATGGCGAACTTCATGGCGTTGGAGACCAGGTTGTTGATCACCTGCTGGACGCGTACGCGATCGGCCAGGACCCACAGATCGGCCGGCCCGGCAAAGGCGGCGGTGAGGGTCACGCCCTTCAACTCCGCCTGCGACGACCACAGCGACATGACGTCGTCGGCCATGTTCGACGCCAGCATCGGCTCCTCATGCAGCTCCAGGCCCGAGGCCTCGGCGCGCGAGAGATCGAGCGCGTCGTTGAGCAGCCGCAACAGGGTCCCGCCGGATTGCACGATGGTGTCGACCAGCGGAGCCAGGTCCTCCTGGCGGGATTTGCGTCGGATGATCTCGGCGACGGCCAGCACGCCGTTCAGCGGCGTGCGGATTTCATGGCTCATCACCGCCAGGAAGCGGCCCTTGGCGGCCAGGGCGTCCTGGGCGTGCTCGGCCAGCTGGCTCATCTCGCGGGCATGGGAGGCGGTGGCCGCGGCGGTCACCTGCAGCAGGGACAGCGCCGTCCCCACGCCGGCGTAGCGGCCCCCGCAGGTGACGATGAAGCCCTGCAGCAGTTCCGAGGGCCGTTCCTCGAGCACCCGCCCGCAGAATTCCTCGACCGTCATGTCGCCGTCGGCGATCAGCGGGTCGGTTTTCATCCAGTGGGAGATCGGGCGCTTCGACCAGAGCTCGTAGCCATATTGGGCCGCCATCCGCACAAGGAAGGCGTTGCGCTCCACCAGGCCGACCGGCCGGCTCTCGCCATCGACCACGGCGATCACCAGCAGGTCGGGGTCGTCCTCGAACCGGCGATAGATATCGCGCCCCGTGTCCTGCGGCGTCGCCGGCGGTGAGAACGGCGCGATATCGAGCAGCAGCGTCATCGGTGACTCCCCCACGAGTTCGGGGGAGCTCATTGCAGCGCGGTGTCTAACGAGGCGTTAGAACGGAAGACGCAGGTGGTTAAGGCCCCGCGAAGTGTTCGTGACAGGGTTAGCGCGACGTTTCCGGGGCCCGCAGGAAATGCACTCGCGCCGCGCCGTAGTCGCGCACGTCGAGGGGCTCGAAGCCGTCGACACTGAAGTCCGGCTCGCCGGCGCCACGCTCGAAGACGACGGTCGCGCCGGGCGCCAGCCAGCCGCCCGCGGCCAGCTTTTCCAGCGCCGTCTCGCCCAGGCCCTTGGCGTAGGGCGGGTCGAGGAAGGCCAGGTCGAAGGCGGGTCCGTCGCCGCCGGGGCGGACGCCCAGGTCGGTGGCGTCGCGGCGGTGGACGCGGGTCACCCCGAACAGGCTCATGGCGTCGACGTTTTCGCGGATCACCCCGCGGGCGGCCTCGTCGGTCTCCACGAACAGGCAGAAGGCCGCGCCGCGCGACAGGGCCTCGAAGCCAAGCGCGCCGGAGCCGGCGAAGAGGTCGATCACCCGTGCGCCGCGGACGCCGCTCGACCATGCGGCGTGCTCCAGGATGTTGAACACCGCCTGGCGGGCGCGGTCCGATGTCGGCCGCGTGGCGTCGCCTTTGGGCGCGACCAGGGTCTTGCCGCGGAAATTGCCGGAAACGATGCGCATGGGGCCCGCGTCTTAGGCCCAGCGCTGCGGCGGGGCCAGGGCCTTCAGCGCCTCCAGCCGTTGGCGCATCTCCTCCATGAACGCGGCGCGGTCGCCGCCCCAATGGATCGCGTCACCCACCAGGACCGTGCAGTTCATCGGCACCGGCATATGTGCGCCCTTGGGCAGAACCCGGCCGGCGCCCTGCAGCCAGATCGGCGTCACCGGCGCGTCCGGAAAGGCCGCGGCCAGGCGCGCCACGCCGCTCTTCAGCCGGGTCAATTCCTCGCCGTCGCCGCGGGTGCCCTCCGGAAAGATCAGCACGATGTCGCCGGCCGCCAGGGCTTCGCGCGCCGGCGCCAGCACATCCTCGCCGGCGCCGGCCCTGTCTCGGGCCACCGGCACGATGGCCAGGATGTTGCGCGAGAACCAGCTCATCAGCCGGCCCTTCAGGAAGTAATCCGCCGCCGCCGCCGGCCGCACCCGGTCCAGCGCCTTCGACGGATAGATGGTCAAGAGCAGTACCGTGTCCACGTGACTGGAATGGTTGGCGACCAGGATCGCCGGGCCTTTCAGCGGCAGTTTCTCGCGCCCGATGATGTCCGCGCCGGTGAACATCCGCGCGATCGGCCGGGCGATGACGACGATGACCGCCCGTCTTAGCCAGCGCATTTGGCCCCGCCCATCAGAAGTAATCCTTCAGGCAGAAGAACATCAGGATGTGGAAATAGAGCGGCGCGGTGAAGATCAGGCTGTCGGCCCGGTCCAGCAGGCCGCCGTGCCCGGGGATCAGCGCGCTGGAGTCCTTGACCCCGATGTCGCGCTTGACCGCGCTCATGGTCACGTCGCCCGCGAATCCCGCGATCGGCAGGGTGGCCGCCATAATGGCCAGACCCGCGCCGGAGAGCGGCGTGAAGACGGGTCCCAAGAACCAGATCAGCGCGGCCGTCGTCGCCCAGCCGCCGAGGAAGCCCTCCCAGGTCTTGTTGGGACTGACCTTGGGAATGATCTTCCGCCGCCCGATCAGCTTGCCCCAAACATACTGCATGACGTCGTTGGCCTCGGTCGCCACCAGCAGGAAGAAGACCAGCCCCGCTGGCCCCGCCGGCAGGTGGGCGGCGGCCGGCGTCCGCATCAGGAAGGCGGCGAAGCCCAGGTTGTAGACGCAGGTGACAAGGCCCCAGTGGAAGGTCGCCGCCGTCGCCAGGAAGGCTCGCGTCTGGCCGATCCAGGTCATGGCGAAGGGCAGGAACATGAAGACGTAGACGGGGATGAACACCAGGTACATGCCGTACCGGTCGATGCCGATGAAGGCGTAGCTGACCGGGATGCAGAGGTAGGCGGCCAGCACGATCAGCCGGTCCTCCGGCCGGATATGGGCCAGCGACAGGAACTCCCGAAGCGCGATGAACGAGATCACCACGAAGAGGATCAGCACCGCGATCCAGCCCAGCAGCAGGGCGGCGGCCAGCAGCGCTATCATCACCCACCACGACGCGATCCGCTGGCGCAGGTTGGTGAAGTCCCCGTCGGGCCTGAGCCGCGCCAGCAGCCCGGTGACGCCGACCGCCAGGGTCAGGACGCCCAGCACGCCGCCCAAGCCCCAGAGCAGGGCCCGCGGCTGGGCGGCGAAGAATCCCGCGATGACGTCCATGCGAACCCCCGATTGGCCGGGAGCATGACCGGCGCGCCTCGCGGGTCAAGCGAGCTCGCTTGACGATGGAAGCCGCGGCGGGCGACGGTCCGGGCGTGACCGCCCTCCAGCGCCTCGCGAAGTCCACCTTCGTCCATGTCGGCTTCGCGTTCCTGGCGATGGGTGGCTGGACGCTCTGGGCCAACCACGCCCACGGTCTCGCCGCCGCCTGGCCGCCGGCCCTGGCGCAGGGCGCGATGTCCGGCGCGATCACCCTGGTCCTCAAGCGCGCCTTGGAGGCGATGGCCGCGCGGCTGCCGGGCGCCATGGCCTTCGTCGTTCCGCCCGTTGTGACCGCGACGGTGATCCTGGCCGTGCTGATCGGCGTCCATCGGATGATCGGCACCCCGGAGATTGTGCGGACCATCGCCGTGCCCTGGTCGGTCTCCACCCTCTATGCGATCGTCTACGCTGCGGTCGTGGCGCGCGGACGCGCCGGAGCCGCCATCCCATGACCGAGCCCTCCCCCGAGAACCCCCAGCTCGAGAATCGCCGTCCGATCAAGAGCCGGGCCAGCGGCTGGGCCCAGGCCTCGGCGCGCGGCCTGGCCAAGGCCGGCGCCAGTCCGAACATGATCTCCGGCGCCAGCGTCGCCTTCGCCGCCCTCGGCGGGGCGCTGATGGCGCTGGCGGGAATGAGCGGGCACATCCTTCACGGCGTCGCCCTGGTCGCCGCGGCGGCCTGCATCCAGGCCCGGCTGATCTGCAATCTGCTCGACGGCATGGTGGCGGTGGAGTTCAAGCGCGGCAGCGCCTCGGGCCCGATCTGGAACGAGCTGCCCGACCGCGTTTCCGACGCCTTCTTCCTCGCCGGCGCGGGCGCCTGCGCCTATGGTTCGGCCTTCCCGCTGACCGGCCTGAGCCTGGGTTGGACCGCTGCGGTGCTGGCGGTGACCACGGCCTATGTGCGCGAGCTTGGCCGCGGCCTGGGCCTTCAGGCGGATTTCTCCGGGCCGATGGCCAAGCCGCAGCGGATGGCCGCCCTGACCGCGACCTGCGTCATTGCTGCGTTCGAGCCGTTCTGGGGGGGCCATGGCGAGATCATGCTCGCAGGCCTGGCGGTGATCGTGGCGGGGACGGCGCTGACGGTCGCACGGCGCACCCGGAGCCTCGCCCGCGGCCTCGCGGAGCGCGGCAGGTCGCCTAGCGGGACTTAGCTCCGTCGGGCTTCGGCCCCTTGCGCGCGGCGCCGGAGTGGCGTTTCGGCGCGCCGGTCTTGGCGATGACCGGCTTCTTCTTCGGCTTGGCCCAGCCGGCCTTGTACTCCTTCTTGGGCGCCGGCTCCCCTGCCGTGGCGGCGCGCGGACGGCGCTGCGGCTTGCCCGGGCGGCCGGGCAGCCCGGGCCGGCCGATCTCCACGGCGCCGCGGCGAGGACCCGCGGCGACCGCGGCGGCCTTCTTCCACAGCGGCCGGTCGCCCTTCGGCAGGTTCTGCGGGGCGATGTGCTCGGCCAACTGCTCGCGGATCACCCGCGGGCCGACCTCCTCGACCTCGCCGGGCATCAGGGTCCCGAGCGCAAAGGGGCCGTAGGAGAGGCGGATCAGCCGGTTCACCTTCAGGCCCAGCGCCTCCAGGACGCGGCGCACCTCGCGGTTCTTGCCCTCGGCCAGGACGACGGTGATCCAGAGGTTGGCGCCCTGCGGGCCTTCCTTGGCCTTGTCGAGCGTGGCCTCGATGGCGCCGTAGTGGACCCCCTCGACCGTGATGCCCTTCTTGAGCGTATCCAGCCGCTCCTGGGTCACCCGGCCCCGCGCGCGGGCGCGGTAGCGGCGTACGATACCGGTCTGCGGCATCTCAAGGGCGCGAGCCAGGCCGCCGTCGTTGGTGAGCAGCAGCAGGCCCTCGGAATTGATGTCCAGCCGGCCGACGGAGATCAGCCGCGGCAGGCCGCTCGGCAGATGCTCAAAGACGGTGGGGCGACCCTGCGGGTCCTTGTGGCTGGTCACCAGGTCGATGGGCTTGTGGTAGCGGAAGAGGCGCGCGGGCTCGGCCTCGGTGATCACCGCGCCGTCGACGGTGAGGATATCGCCGGCCTCCACCTTCACCGCCGGCGTTGTCAGGACCTTGCCGTTCAGGGCCACGCGGCCCGCCTCGATCAGCCGTTCCACCTCGCGGCGCGAGGCCACGCCGGCGCGGGCCAGCATCTTGGCGACGCGATCGCCGCCGCCCTCTGGGCCGACGTCTTGCGCTCCGCCTTCGGGCGAGCGGGCTTGACCGGAGGGGCGGGCGCCGGTTCGGTGCGGATCGTGGACCATGACCATCGCACCATGCGCATCGCGCTTGACGCCGCGCAAGCCGCCGCCGAGGCCGGCGAGACGCCGGTGGGCGCGGTCATCGTCGACCCCGCCTCCGGCGAGGTGGTCGCGGTGGGCGCGAACCAGCCGATCGGCGCGCACGATCCCACCGCCCACGCCGAGATCGTGGCGATCCGCGCGGCGGCGGCGAAGCTCGGCAACTATCGTCTCACCGGTCTGACCCTCGTGGTGACCCTGGAGCCCTGCGCCAT
This sequence comes from Phenylobacterium sp., assembly GCF_004799395.1. Classification (GTDB taxonomy): domain Bacteria; phylum Pseudomonadota; class Alphaproteobacteria; order Caulobacterales; family Caulobacteraceae; genus Phenylobacterium. Next base: position 7,427 of record NZ_SSMZ01000288.1, on the reverse strand, counting down.
GTGCGCCGGCGCAATCAGCCACGCGCGGATCGGCCGGCTGGTGTTCGGCGCCGAGGACGAGAAGGGCGGCGCGGTGGTCAACGGCCCGAGGTTCTTCGAGCAGCCGACTTGCCACTCACGGCCGGTGGTTGAAGGCGGGGTCCTGGCCAAGGAGAGCTCGACGATGCTGAAGGCCTTCTTCCGGATGCGCCGCGCCTCCGGGCGACCCTGACCACTGAGGGCTTGCCAACCGCTTCGGCCCGGTCGGAAGATGCTCCCATAAAACCAAAACCTATTGGGAGACGACGGTCATGGCGGGTTTGCTCGACGGCAAGGTGGCGATCATCACGGGGGCCGGCGGCGGCCTGGGCGAGGCCTATGCCAAGCTGTTCGCCAAGGAGGGCGCCTCGGTCGTCGTCAACGACCTGGGCGGCTCGCGCGACGGGACCGGGACCGGGACCAGCGCGGCCTCCGAGAAGGTGGTGGCCGAGATCAAGGCCGCCGGCGGCAAGGCCGTGGCCAACGGCGACGACGTCTCCACCGTGCAGGGCGGCGAGAACATCCTCAAGACCGCGCTCGACGCCTTCGGCAAGGTCGACATCCTGGTCTGCAACGCCGGCATCCTGCGCGACAAGACCTTCGCCAACACCTCGGAAGAGGACTGGGACAAGGTGATCAAGGTGCACCTCAAGGGCGCCTACTGCTGCGCCCTGCCGGTCTGGAAATACATGAAGGACCACGGCGGCGGATCGATGGTGCTGACCTCGTCCACCTCCGGCCTCTACGGCAATTTCGGCCAGACCAACTACGGGGCCGCCAAGGCCGGCATCTACGGCATGGTCCGGGTGATGTCGATCGAGGGGCGCAAGTACAACATCCGGGTGATGGGCCTGGCGCCCGGCGCATATACCCGCATGACCTCGGACCTGCCCGGCCGCCAGGGCAAGGAGCCGGACCCGATGAGCCTGCCGGAGAACGTGGCGCCGGGCGTGCTGTTCATGGTCAGCGACCTGGCCGCGGAGCACTCCGGCAAGATCCTGGGAGTCTCCAGCCGCGGCGTGCGCGAGATCAAGATGCTGCAGACCGGCGGCTTCAACCCGGGGCGGCCCTACACTGCCGAGGAGGTGGCCAAGCACGCCTCCGAGGTGTTCTTCCCCAACGCCGAGGAGCGCACGGCCCAGACGGCGTAGCGGCGCTGCATCCAACGCCCCAGGCCGCGGCGACTAGCTATTGAAACGGCAGGGGCGGCGCATGGCGAAGGACGGCGGACAGACCAACCGGGTGGCGCTGGCGCGCCTCGCCGGCGTCCAGAAACGCTACGGCGACACCGTGGCCCTGAACGGCCTGGACCTTGAGGTGCGCGCCGGCGAGCTGCTGGCGGTGCTCGGCCCCAACGGCGCCGGCAAGACCACAGCCATCGCGCTGATGCTGGGCCTGCAGATCCCGGACGCCGGTGAGGTGACGCTGTTCGGGCGCTCGCCGCACGACCTGGCGGCGCGGCGCAATGTCGGCGTGATGATGCAGGAGGTCGCCCTGCCGGACGCGCTGACCGTACGCGACCTGATCGGCCAGACCTCGGCCTATTATCCGGCGCCGCTCAGCCTCGCCGAGACCATCGCGCTGGCCGGCATCGAGAAGATCGCCGTGCGCCCCTACATCAAGCTCTCCGGGGGCCAGAAGCGGCAGGCGCAGTTTGCGCTGGCCGTCTGCGGCCGCCCGCGCCTGCTGTTCCTCGACGAGCCCACCACCGGACTCGACATCAATGCGCGCGAGACCATGTGGGCGGCGGTGCGGGGGCTGGTGGCCGGCGGCGCCTCGGTGGTGCTGACTACCCACTACATCGAAGAAGCCGAAGCCTTGGCCGATCGTGTGGTGGTCATGGCCAAGGGCCGTGAAGTCGCACAGGGCACGGTGCGCGAGATGCGTGGGCTGGTGTCCCGCAAGCGGATCGACTGCGCCACGTCGCTCACCCTCGCAAAGGTGCAGGCCTGGAACGAGGTCAGCGCCGCCAGCCTCGGTGAGAACGGCCAGCTCTCGATCACTACAGCCGACGCAGAGGCCGTGGTGCGCAAGCTACTCTCCGCCGATCCGGGCCTGAAGGACCTGGAGGTCCGCCGCGCCGGCCTTTCCGAAGCCTTCGCCGAACTTACCCAGGAGCCCGTGGCCCAGGAGCCCGCAGAATGACCGCTCTCCTCGACACCGGCCCGAAGATGCCCCTCGCACGCGTGCTGGGCGCCTATCTCAGCGACGCGAAGTACGAGTCGCTGCGGCTGCTGCGCACGCCAGCGTTCTCGGTGCCGATCCTGGCCATGCCGATCCTGTTCTACACCTTCTTCGGGGTGTTGCTGAACGGCGGCGGCCATCGCCCGCCGGGCTTCGCCGACATGATGTTCGTGGGGTGGACCGTCTACGGCGTCATGGGCCCGGGCCTTTTCGGCTTCGGGATCCTGGTGGCGGTGGAGCGGAACATGGGCCTGCTCACCTATAAGCGCGCCCTTCCGATGCCCACCGGCTCCTACCTCGCCGCCAAGCTGATGATGGCCTACGTCTTCGCGCTCGTGGTGATGGCCATGCTGGTCGCGGCCGGGATCACAATGGGGCATGTCACCCTGGCCCCGGCCAAACTGCTCGCCGTGGCGGCGGTGATGTCGCTGGGCGTGATCCCCGCCTGCGCCATCGGCCTCTTCATCGGTGCCTGGGCGCCCGCTTCCAGCGCCGGCGCCATCGCCAATATCAGCTATTTGGGCATGGCCTTCCTGTCCGGACTGTTCTTCCCCCTGAGCGGATTCCTGCACGACATCCGCTTCATCTGGCCGACCTATCACCTGGTGCAACTGGCGCACGCCGCGGCGGGCATGCCGACGGAGGGATCCCTGGTACGCCACGCCGGCGTGCTGGCTGCGATGAGCGCCGTCCTGATCCTGGCGGCGTCGCGCAAGCTGGCGCGGCGGGGTTAGTCGACCCTAACGCCCCGGCGGCGGCTTCGCATCGCTGGGCGCGTCCAGCGCAGGTTTGGGAAGGTATTTGGCCAGGTAGGCGGTAATGGCGACCTGCTCTTCCGCGGTCATTTCGGCGCCCGCGCCCTGCATCTTGGTGACCTCGCTGTCCCACTCATCGGCCGTGTGGCGCGCGAAGGCGAATTGCGTGGCGTCATGGCAGGTGGTGCAGACGCGGACGACGACGTCCCTGCCCGGGCCGGCCGGAAGCGCGTCGTCGGGCGTCTGAGCCAGGACAGGGCCGACCGCTACCAGACAGAGCGCCGCCGCAGCCGCGGCAAGGGAGATCCGAAGGTTCATGCGGCAAGGCCTTAGCCCATGTGGTGGCGCACTGGAACCTGCGGCAAAACGGGCGCGGCCCCGCTACCCAAGCGCCGCCAGCCGCGCATCCAATCCGTCGCGCACTGCCGGCCATTCGTCGGCGAGGATCGAGAACACCACCGTGTCCCGGACCCGCCCGGTCCAGACCACGCGGTCCTGCCGCAGGATGCCCTCCTGGCTCGCGCCCAGCTTCAGCACCGCCGCCCGGGATCGCGCGTTGATCGCGTCGACCTTGAACTGCACTCGGCGCGCGCCGCTCTCGAAGGCGTGTTCGAGCATGAGTCGCTTGGACGCAGGATTGGCCGCCGCGCCGCGGATCGCCGGATGGTAGTAGGTGCCGCCGATCTCCAGGGCCTGATTGGACGGGTCGATGGTCAGGTAGCTCGAGACGCCCATGCAGCGCCCCTCCACCACCACGGCGTAGTTGATCCGGTCAGCCGCCGGCTTCGCATAGAAGCGCGCCCAGCCGCGGTCGAACTCATGGCCCGCCAGGGAATAGGGATAGAGGTTCGTCCAGGTGGCCGGGTCGGCGTCGCAGGCGGACCTCAGGTCTTCGCGATGCGTCTCGGCCATCGGCTCCAGCCTGACATGGCGGTCTTCGAGCACGTTCGGCCCAAGCTGCATTTTTTCGTCACCCAAAGCCAAAAAAGTTCGTGGGGCGTCTTGTAACGCCGGTTGGCGCACATACTTCAACTCATGCCCATTCCTGGGCGTTTCCTCCCTAAACTTCAAAAGCCGGGCCCCTCAAAAGGCCCGGCTCTTTTTTGCCCCAAAGGGGTGGAGCTAGCCGAGGTAGAGCCGGGCGGCCTGCACCAGATAGACCGCTCCTATAACCGTCAGGATCAGCCGCAGATAACGCTTGAAGTCCACGTCGCTCAACCGGTTCAGCAGGATGCCGCCGGCCGCCGTGCCCAGCATGGAAAGCGGGATGGCCAGCGCGAAGACCCACCAGGGCGGGATGCCCCGGCCGCCGGCGGCGATCAGCGGTGCGCCATAGACCACGACTTTCATCAGGTGACTGAACACCTGAGTCGCAGCCTTGGTGGCGACGATCTCATGGCGGGTGAGCGCGGTGCGCACGAAGAAGACGTCGAGCAGGGGGCCGGCCACGCCGGCCGTCAGGTTCATGCCGGTGACGGAAAGGCCGCAGATATAGGCCTGGCTGGGCCGCGAGGCGTCGACCTTGACCCAGCCCTGCGGCAGCCAGACCAGGCCGGGAACCAGACCCATCAGCAGATATAGCGTCGCCCGGGTGGGCTCATAGACGACCAGGCCAATGAGACCGGCGGCGGTGAAGGCGCCGAGGGCGTAGATCGCCACGATCTTCCAGCTCACGAACTTCCGGTGGAGGATCGCGCGCCAGCCGTTAGCGACCAGTTGCAGGAGGCCATGGACGACGAACGTGGCCGAGACCGGCAGGACGAAAGCCAGGGCGCCCTTGAGCATCAGCCCGCCGGCCATGCCGAAGACGCCGGATATGGCCGCCGTCACAAACGACATGGCGACGATGAACGAGCCCGCGAGAATGGTCATGCAGAGGTTCCTCCGGAGTTGCGACCCGCCTCGCGAAGGGGACACAGGCCCCTCCGTCCGCGGATCTGCGACGCGACGTGCGCCAGAAGGGGCCGGCCGACCGGCTGGGGCTCAAGACCGTCATTGGCCGAGCGCTTTGTAGAAGAAGGTGGCGTCGCAGAGCGCGCCGTCGGGATAGAGGGCGTAGTCGGGGATAACACCCGCGCGCGCCCAGCCGCACTTTTCGTAGAGAAGGTCGGCGGGGCTCCCGGTCACGGTGTCGAGCACCATGAGCCATCGGCCCATCCGGCGGGTGGCGTCCTCCGTGGCGGCCATCAGGGCTTCGGCGGCGCCCCGGCGGCGGCCGCGCCGGTGGACCAGCAGCTTCGAGATGTCCACGCGGTGCGGTTGGTTGGGAATCGCCACCGGAATGACCTGGACGACGCCGAAGACGCCGGCGCTGTCCTCGGCCACCAGGATCGAGCGGCCGTCGCCTGCGGCCGTCTCCTTGCGCCAAAACGCCAGCGCCTCGTCCAGCGTCATGTTGGCCATGAAGCTGACCGAGGCGCCGCCTTTCACGCAGTCGAGCAACACCGCGGCGAGGGCGGGAACCGACGCGCTCGCCTCGTCGGGCGACAGGCTGCGTATGCGGAAGGCTTCAGTCATCTGAACGGCGTTCGCTTACCCCCGCGGCCACCGCTTCGCCAGTCCTAAAGCCACGCTTGCGGCCTTGGGGCTCAACCCTTCCGCGGATCTGCCAAGGTCACCGGCAGCCGCTGGACCTTCTTCACCCAGCAGCCCCAGGCGCCGCCCTGGTTCCGCGCCACGGCCGGATAGGGGCAGAGCAGCTGGGTGGCGCCGCTCGGGCTGCTGGCCGTCACCTCCTGCGGCGCTGTCTTGGCCTCCACCCAGCGGTCCAGGATCGAGAGCCAGTCGACGGTCCCAGGCCCGGCGCCGCCCTGGCAGTGAAGCATGCCGGGGATCATGTAGAGCCGGTAGAAGCTGGCCGCGTCCTTGGTCGTGGCCACCACCGCGTCGTGGTACTTCACGCTGCCCAGCGGCGGGATCGCGGGGTCGTTCCAGCCATGGTACTGGATCAGCTTGCCGCCGTGGCTCCTGAAGGGCGTGAGGTCGGCGTTGGTGGCGTCCAGCACAGCCGCGGTCTTCTGCCGATCGCGGTCGTACTTTGGGCCCAGATCCATCTTCAGGAAGTCGAACGACGGGTCGTCATAGACGAAGTACTTCAGGAACTGCGACGAGATCGCGTGGCCGGAGGACTCCTCCCAGGTGGCCTGCGAGGTCCCGGTGTTCCACGCCTGCCAGGCGCCGCGCATCGCCTCGGCGCCCGGCATATAGCCCGGGAACATCGACTTCCCGCCCACCATGCGACCACTGTAGATCGCCTTGGCCGAGGCGATCTGCGGGGCGGTCAGGCAACCGTCTGTCTGGCCGGGTTTGCATTTCAGCACCGCCGGGTCGAAGTGGCAGGCCATCTGGTCGCGGATGAAGGCCCCGCCGTCGGCGCATTGTTTCAGCGCGGCGTCCTGCAGGAGCTGCAATTGCGGCAGGGCGAGATAGCCGCCGGGTTTCGCCAGCGTCTGCTGCATGTAGGCCCGGCCGCCGGTGGAGAGCGTGTTGTAGTTGGCCGTGGCGCCGGCGACGATGCCGTCGAAGTCGTCCGGGAAGCGCTGGGCCTCCATCAGCGCCTCGCGCCCGCCGGCCGAGCAGCCGACGAAATAGCTACGCTTGGGCGGTTCGCCCTTCTGGGTCTTGATCAGGAGCTTGCCGGCCTCGGTGGTCTCCTTCAGCGAGCGGGTCCCGAAGTCCTTGATCTTCTCCGGGTGACCCAGCGCCCAGGTGGCGGTGCGGCCGTTGCCGCCGTGGCCGTCGTCGGTGCCCGCCGCGGCATAGCCCTCGTCGGCGCGGCCCTTGACCTGGGCTGCCGGGATCGAGCCCGCCAGGCCGCCGTTGCCCACCTGGACGAACTTGCCGTTCCAGGCCGGACCCTGCGGGATCATCACCTCGATCTTGATCTCGCTGTCGGCCGTCGGACGGCTGGTGACGTGCAGGTCGCAGGCCTGGCCGCCCTGGATCGCGACGGACTTGGCCGCGGTGACCTCGGCGTGCGGCAGCTTGGCCTGGGCCATGTCCGCACAGGAGGTTTCCGCATGCGCCACGAGCGGCGCCGCCAGCGCCAGGGCGGCGCCGGCGGCGAAGAGATGCAGCTTCATGGTCAGCTCTTCTTCTTGGGGGCCGAGCAGGCCCAGGCCTCGCCGGTCTTCTTGGCGACGGCAGGGAACGGGCAGAGCACCTGGCTGGGCGGCCCGCCCGGGGCCTGGCCTGCGCCGCCCGTGGCGGTGACGTCGCCGGGCGCCTTGCCGGCGGTGACCCACGCGTCGAGCTGCGCCACCCAGTCGACATTGCCCGGCCCCACGCCGCCGCCGCAGTGGAGCATGCCGGGGACCAGGTACATCTTGTAGAAGTCGGAGGTGTCGCCCATCGTCTTCTGGACGTCCTCGTAATAGACGACCGACGAGCGCGGCGGGATCGCCGGGTCGTTCCAGCCATGGTACTGGATCAGCTTGCCGCCGTGCTTCTTGAATGCCGACAGGTTCGGGT
>NZ_SSMZ01000287.1 GCF_004799395.1 Phenylobacterium sp. | reverse complement strand
CAGGAGAAGTGAATCAGCCCCGAGTCATCGGCTCAAGAGGCCTTTTTCAACAAAATCGAGGGGTAGCGGACGTTGGAGCCGGAACCGGAAGTCGCCTTGCCGCCTCGGTTAAGTGAGGTCCGCCGCCACCAATTCCTCTTACGTCCACCATTTGGGCCACTCCCCCCGCTGTGTTGTGGATCAGGGACGTGGGGAAGCAATCCCCCCCAATAGTGCAACGGCTTCGACTTGGCGGCGGCAACCGGTCTTCTCCAGCACGCCGCGCACCTGGGTGCGCACCGTGCTGAGGGACACGCCGCTGCCAGAGGCGATCTCCTCGACCGTCTGGCCCCCGGTTAGATGGCGTGCGACGCGGGCTTCCGCGGCCGTCAGATCGAACAGCGACTGGACCAGTTCAACTGGGGGCGCATCCGGCAAGGTCACGGGACTGACGAACAGCACGCCGGCGCAACGAGAAAACACGTCGCGGGCCGTCCTGCGCAAAGGAATGACGTGAGCCACCATCGCCGCGCCACCGGATTCTGGGGCGCGCAGAGCGAAGGACAGCGGGACGTTCAGGCCCGCGAGCCGCAGGGTGTCGATCGCCTGGCGAAAAAGGACCTCGGCTTTGCTATCCCGCAGGGTGACGCGGTCGCCGGTCCGCCAGTAGACAACGCCGGACAGGGACTCGATCAGGTTGTTCGCGGCGAGGACCTTGCCGCGGTCGTCGAACACCAGCGCGGGCAAGCCGATAGAGCCCAGGGTATCGCTGGCAATCCGCGCACGCTCGAGCTGCAGCCTGGCGGACATGAGCGCGCTTCGCGCCAAGTGTGGCCGCAAGGCATCCAAACGCTCGACAACCGCAGGTTCCACGGGCCCCCGTGAACGCTCGCGCTCGACACTTAGAAACAACACCTCGCCGGTGGGCAGCGGGATCATGGTCGCCGCGCACCATCCGAGCCCCGCGGGCCAGAGGATGTCTCTGTAGAGGGGGTCCGCCGCCATCGTCTCGTCGGTGTAGAAATCGCAATCCCGGATAAACCCGGCATGCCGGGCGGCCAGTGCGATCCCCGGTCTCTGGCTGCGCCGGTAGAAATCTCCGGCAGCAAACAGCTGCATCCCGCCGCGCAGGCTGTCCGACGCCGTCCAATTCAGGACCTCCTGATTGGCGACGAAGAGGAAGCCGCCGCGCGCGCCGGCAATCTGGGCCAGCTCGTCGAAGATGTTCGGCCAAAGCTCCGGCGCAAACGAACACTCATAGATCCGGTCGACGAGGTCTTGGGTCATCGGTCAATCGTTGGGTCCTGATCGGGTGGGCCTCCGGGACCTCAGGGCGGGTCCCAGGGATCGTCGTTCAACGCTGACTGGCTCGGAAGTGGGGCCGGCTTTTTGCTGAAACGTCAACAATTCTGATGATGCGGGCGGGCTTCGGCGGCGGGAGGTTGAGACACGGTCGGCGCGACGATCAATCGGAATCGGGGCGCCCAAACCGGGCACGCAAGGCCGCTGGGCCTCGCCAACATCGGGAGGTAATTCCATGATCAGCTATTCGCTCCGCGCCCGCGTCGCCAAGGCGGGCCCTGCGCCGGCCGAGTGGTCGCGCAAGATCGCCGCCGTCGTGGGCGCCAAGACTGGGGTGACGCCAAGCGTCCTGGTCCGAATAGGTGGCGGCCAGGAAATCCTATTCGTCAGCCAGTACGAGAATTTCGCAGCCTTCGAAAAGGCTCAAGCCCAGCTAGTGGGCGACGCGGACTACATCGCCCTGCTCGACACTATGCAGAGTCAGGGCCTCTTCGAGGCCGCCAGTGTCGACACCGCCTTTTGGCTGCCTGGCTAAGGGTGACAGCGGACCGCGCGCAGCGCGGTCCGAGTTCCGGGCGGCCCCGCGCAAGCCGTGCCCCTCGCCGCGACCGGCCGCTCTTCAGCGACATCTAACGCTGGGAGGTCGTGACGCATTCTCACTGAATCACCACCCGTTCCGAAGAAGACCATGTCTGACACGCCACGCCATCTCTCCGACGCCCCGACATATCGCGAAGTCCTCGGCGACCGCGCTGTGGTCATAGGCGCGGGCATTGGGGGTCTCGCAGCCGCCGCCGCGCTCTCACGCTACTTTCGGGAGATCGTGGTCCTGGAGCGAGACGAGCTGCCAGTCCATGCACAGGCGCGGGCCGGCACGCCCCAGAGTCTGCACGGCCACGCCTTGCTGACCGGCGGCCTGCGGGCCTTGTGCGACCTCATCCCGGGCTTTGATCAAAACCTACTGGACGCCGGCGCCGTCACGGTTCGCGCGGGCCAAGATGTCCGCTTCGAGCAAATGGGCTTTAACCCCATTCCCCAGCGCGATCTGGGTTGGGACTTCGTCTGCATCTCGCGGCCGATGAACGAATTAACGCTGCGCCGCCGGGTTGAGCAGCTTGGCAATGTATTGATCCGCTCGGGGTGCCGCGCCGAGGCGTTGTTGACGACGCCCGACGGCGCACGGATTACCGGCGTGGGGTTCGCCACTCCGCAGGAGGAGGGCGAGACCCTCGTCGCCGATCTGGTTGTCGAGGCCTCAGGCAGCGGGGCCCTGACCTTGAAGCTTCTGGAAGAAAGCGGTCGCCCACTGCCTGAAGAGACCCGGATCGGAGTCAGCCTCGGCTATTCCTCAGCGGTGTTCCGGCGGCCGGCCACCGCTGATCCGAATTGGAAAATATGCGGTGTGTTCGCGGACCCATCAGTGGGCGGCCGTGGCGCCCTGCTTCTGCCGATGGAGGGGGACCGCTGGATGGTCACCCTCGTGGGCCGGGGATCTGAGCGGCCGCCGCGGGACTGGCCGGGGTTCATGGGTTTCCTGGAGAGTTTGCCCGGGTCCACCCTTTTCGACGCCCTGAAGGACGCCGAGCGTATTGGCGAGCCGGCGCTTTACCGGTTTGCCGCGAGCATCCGGCGGCACTTCGAGCGCTTACCCGATTTTCCTAGCGGCTTGCTGCCATTCAGCGACGCGATCTGCAGGTTCAACCCGGCCTTCGGCCAGGGCATGAGCATCGCGGCCCAGGAAGCTCGCCTGCTCGATCGCTTGTTGGCCGCCACGCCGCGACCTGGCGAGCCGCCAGCCAAACTTGCACGGGATTTCTTCGCCGCGGCGAAGAAGCTGATCGACACGCCTTGGGGCATGATCGTTGGCCAGGACTTCCTGTATCCCGAGACGCGCGGCGAACGTCCGGCCGACTTCGATCAGACCAGCGCCTTCGGCGCAGCCCTCGTGCGCCTCGCTGTAGCCGAACCCGACGTTCACAAGCTTTGGCAGGAGGTCATCCATCTGCTGAAGCCATCAAGCGTTCTTACCGATCCGGACCTCGTGCGGCGCGTCAAGGCAGTCATTGCCCCTTCGGCAACTCCGGCCGAGGCCTCCGACTCCCCCCGCGAACAAGCACTGGAGGAGTCGAAATGACCGGCGCTCAACCGTTTCCTTTCGATCGCCGCGGTCGTAGAGGCAAACTCTTTGGCGACAGGCACCCGATTTGGACCGCTGAGCCTGCGCCCGGACGCCCCGCAAGAGGAGGACGTTGATAGCAAACGCAGGCGGCGCACAACAGGCCGGACAGATGGCAGCATCCGACTACGCGATCGTCACCTCTCAGAATCCTCTTGCGCTGAAGGGGGCGTCCACAGAGGGAAAGCTGACGTTGGCCAGCCAGGGTCTTCGACTGTCCTATGCGGCGTGGTCGAAAAAGCGAACGATCCGCGACGACTGATAGCCGACGACGAGAAGCCAGGCGGCGACCTGGACGCGTTCGCGCGGGCTCAACAGGCCCACAAGGCAAAGCAGCACCTCAGGCAATGTCTCCGACGCCGACAAGCTCGACGCCTCGGCTGGTCGCCACCCCTTGTTGTCCCCCACTTGCGGCGGACGACGCGCCATGGCGTCAGACCGTGGAACGGAGCCGCATGATCCCCGTTTGAAGTTGGTCGGTTAACCGACATTGTGGGGATTGGGGATGTCTGACGCTGAGAGCTACCGGGAGCGCGCGGCCATGGCGGAGCGGCTTGCGAGCGAAATGACAACAGGCTCCCACCGCGAACAACTTCTCAAGATAGCGGGAGACTGGCGGCTGATGGCGCAGAAGGCGGAGGCTGCGGAGAAGGCGGCTCAGTCGCGTCCTGACGTGGTGGTGGACTTTCCAATCGAACCCTCGCTCGACAACCCCAGCGGTGACGCCAGCTAAGTCGCCAGCGCCGTAGAGCGTTCCCGAACCGTCAGGCTTGAGCCAAGCGCCGTGTCCCAGCGTGTGCCGATCACCGCGAGGCGCATCGGAACCGTCACCTTGGCGCCGCGTTCAACCCGTGCGGCTAACGAGCCCCCCTCTCGCCGCACAGTTTGTGTCAGCCCCCGGTTTCGGCGCCGGGGGTTTTTCGTGGCCTGCTGAGAAGCGCATCGCGGCCTAAGCTCGCCAGGCCAACCCGCCCCAGCGCCAAGCGCAGCTCCGCGAACCAGGCGATCAACGCCTCCGGCTCGCTCAGAACCTTGGCCTCGCGAACGATCCGACCCTTGGCGTCGACAACGCAGACGCTCGAGCATTCCAAAGACACGTCATCTCGGCATGATGCTTCATGGTCGTCTCTCCTTGATGCTTGGAGCAGGCCAAAAGCCCAGACTCCGTGACGCCGTCAAAGTGAGGGACGACCAGCTCGCTCGGCTAGAGCCGGCCCCTTACCCCATCTATCCGACGATCTTCGTCGCGCCGAGCTCGGCGCGCCAATGGGCGTCGCGATCCTTCAGCCGGCTGTCGCGGCCGTAGTCGCCAAGGTCCTCGACATCGACCGTTTCGACCACCTCGAAGCTGAACGACGCCTCGCCGTGCTCCGCCCAGGCGGCCCAGAGCGCAGCGTTGGGATGGCCGCCGGTCTTCAGCCCGAACCACAGGCGGTTCTGCTGCTGATCGAGGTTGCGCCCGACGCCGACCCATACCTGACCGCTCGCCGCGCAGCGCACCGCATAGATCCCCACCGGGATCTTGCGCTCCTTGTAGTCGCGCACGGCCTGGCGGCGGGTCTGCTTGTCCATGGCGCTGCGGTAAGGCCTTCTCGCGGATTTGTCAATTTTACCCGGGCGAAATCCACTCCTCGGCGAGGATCGCGTAGAGGTAGCTGTCACGCCACGCGCCGCGGATGAACCGGTCCTGCCGGAAGTACGCCTCACGGCGCATCCCGAGCTTCTCCATCACGCTGAACGAGCCGGTGTTGTCCACGTCGCAGGTCGCCCAGACGCGGTGCAGGCCGAGCGACCCGAACGCCTCCGCCAGCACGGCGCGGGCCGCCTCCGTGGCGATCCCCTGACGCCAATGGTCCTGGCTAAGGGTGTAGCCGAGATCGGCCCCTGCATCGTCGTGCAGGTCCAGGCGGATGGAGCCGATCACCACCGCGTTCCGCTCGATCGCCAGGCCCACGTGACCGCGCGGCCAATCGGCTTGCGAAGCCAGGGCGCGGTCGAGGAATTCACGGCTCTCCTCCGCCGTGTTCGGGCCCCACGTCATGAAACGCGAAACCTCAGGCATGACGGCGTAGGCGTGGACGTCGGCGAGGTCGCCCTCGCGGAATTCGCGCAGGATCAAACGCTCGGTATGGATGGGGAACCAAGGCTTTTCAGGCGCGGGCATAGGGGTCTCCGTTGCGGACTTGGGCCGGCGGCGGGAGATGGCGCTTGGCGACCCCGGCCGGTGCGGCGGGGTCTGGACGTTTCGGGCCGGGCCTAACCCAGCGCGCGCGAAACCGTCGACCCCGTGGCGGGACCGTAGGAATTCGAGGCGCGTTGGGCGGCGTGGGCGACCATGGACGGCCGATAGCCCGAACGCCGTTTCGTCGCAAGCCGCCCTTTGCCCGGCAGGCGCGAAGGGATTACATCCCCGGCCATGCGCCAGACCTTCGATGAATCCACCGACCGCTCGTTCGGACCCCGCCACGTGCCGCTGATCCGCAAGGCCATGGCCGAGCAGGGCCTCGACGGCTTCGTCACCCCGCACGAGGACGAGCATCAGAACGAATACCTGCCCGCCGCCAACGACCGGCTGGCCTGGGCCACCGGCTTCACCGGCTCGGCCGGGGCGGCGGTGATCCTGGCGGACAAGGCCGCCATCTTCGTCGACGGGCGCTACACCCTGCAGGTTCGCGATCAGGTGGACGAGGGGACCTTCGAGATCCGCGACCTGGTGGAGGGCGGCGTTCCGGCCTACCTGGAGGCCGCCGCCGCCAAGGGGCAGGTGATCGGCTACGACCCGCGCCTGCACAGCCCCGACGCGCTCGACCGGCTGAAGGCCGCCGTGGCCAAGGCTGGGGCGGTGCTGCGTCCCGTCAGCCCCAACCCTCTGGACACCGCTTGGGGTCTGGCGCGGCCCCCGCAGCCCACCGCGCCCGTCGTGCCGCATCCGCTGGAATACGCCGGCGAGGACTCGGCCTCGAAGCGTCACCGCCTGGGCGAGAGCCTGGCCGCCCGCGGCGCCGACTCCGCGGTGATCACCGCGCCGTCCTCCATCGCCTGGCTGTTCAACGTCCGCGGCGGCGACGTCATCCGCTCGCCCCTGCCCATCGGCCAGGCGATCCTCAGTGCCGACGGCTCGGCCCGCCTGTTCCTTGACCCCGCCAAGGTCACCGCGGAGCTGCCGGCCTGGCTCGGCAACGAAGTGCGCCTGGAGACGCCGCAGGACCTCCCGCAGGCGCTGGCGGACCTGAAGGGCAAGTCGGTGCTCGTCGATCCGGCGCAGAGCTCGGCCTGGTACTTCGAGGCCCTGGGGACCGCAGGCGCTTCCGTGCAGCGCGGCGACGATCCGTGCCTGCTTCCCCGCGCCTGCAAGAACGCGATCGAGATCGCCGGGACAAAGCGCGCCCACGTCCGCGACGGGGCCGCGCTCACCCGGTTCCTGCACTGGGTGGCCACCGAGGGCCAGGTCAATCCGCCGGATGAGATCGAGGCGGTGAGCAAGCTCGAGGCTTTCCGCGAGGAGACCGGGGCGCTCAAGGACCTGTCCTTCGACACGATCGCCGGCGCGGCGTCCAACGGGGCCATCGTCCACTACCGGCCCACCCAGCGGCTCAACAGGCGGACCGTGAAAGGCTCGCTGCTGCTGGTCGATTCCGGCGGCCAGTACCTGGATGGCACCACCGACGTCACCCGCACCGTCGCCATCGGCGAACCCACCGTGGAGATGTGCGAACGCTTCACCCTGGTTTTGAAGGGCCATCTTGCGCTCGCCCGGGTGCGCTTCCCGGCCGGGACCACCGGCTCGGCCCTGGACGCCCTGGCGCGCATGGCGCTATGGGCCCACGGCCTCGACTACGACCACGGGACGGGTCACGGGGTCGGTTCCTACCTCGGCGTGCACGAGGGGCCGCACCGTATCGCCAAACTGCCGAACATGGTCGCCCTGCGGCCCGGGATGATCGTCTCGAACGAGCCTGGCTACTACAAGGAAGGCGCCTACGGCATCCGTATCGAAACCCTTCAGTTTGTCACGGAAGCCGCCATGATTCCCGGCGGCGAGCGGCCCATGCTGGGCTTTGAGACCCTGACCCTGGCGCCGATCGACCGACGTCTTGTGACCAAGGCGATGCTCAGCGGCGAGGAAGCCGCCCAGCTCGACGCCTATCACGCGCGGATTTTGGGTGAGATCGGGCCCTTGGTCCCGCCCTTCGTGCGGACCTGGCTGGAAGGCGCCTGCGCACCGATCTAGGCCCCACGGAACCCACGCACGCGCCCTGCCTAGTATTGGGCGGCGCCCCGACGCCTGGAATCTGGGATGGCCACGCGGCGCGCTTGTCAAAAATGTTCACCCCCGCGGAACACCTGACAATCTCGGGCATACTTCCCGAATTACCGCAGCCTAGACGGCGCAGATTCACGCGCGACGGTCGCAATACCATTGTTACACAAAATTTATTTTGCGAATTACTGGAGATACATACAAATATACTTTGATGACAGTTACGATCATAACCACTTTTCATTGGTCAGCCGTAGGTTTCACAAGGATTCCAGTTCGCTGAATCTAGGTGTCACAGCCGCAGACTTGCGAGACATGCTGTCTCATAAGGTGAACTTTATGTGGCCATTATGCGACATATTGCCCGTCGGATTCGCAACAACTTCGCAATCCAAGTTGACCCCCAACTCTAGTCGAACCTAACTACGGCCCAATCGGGGCCGGATTGGGTCCTGGGCTGTCAATCCCTTGGGGAGTGGAGCTGCCGTCACTGGCCGCCCGCTGGAGGACCTAGATTTTGAATATTCGCAACACCAGAGAGCGCCTGCTGGCCTCTTCGATGATCTGCGGGGTCGCCGTATTCGGCCTGGCCACGCAAACAAACGCTGCCGCTCCGGCCGACACCAGCAACGGCGAAGTCTCTGAAATCGTCGTCACCGGCACCCGCATCCCGTCGCCGAACCTGACCTCGATCGCGCCGGTGACCACGATCGGCAACGCTGAAATCAAGGCCCAGGGCATCACCCGGATCGAGGACATCACCAATTCCCTGCCGCAGGTGTTCGCCGGTCAGGGCTCCTCGCTCTCCAACGGCTCCACCGGCACCGCCACCGTCGACCTGCGCGGCCTGGGTCCGAGCCGGACCCTTGTGCTGATCGACAGCCGCCGGTTGGGACCGGGCGACCCCAGCCTTCCGGCCCCCGACCTGAACTTCATCCCCGCCGCCCTGGTCGAGCGGGTGGACGTGCTGACGGGCGGCGCCTCGGCCACCTACGGCGCCGACGCCGTGGCCGGCGTCGTCAACTTCATCATGGTGAAGAACTTCGAGGGCGTGCGGATCGACACGCAATACTCGGGCTATCAGCATACCCAGCAAGAGGGTGCGATCCAGAGCGTGGTGAAGACCGCCGCGGCCAACGCGGCTGACCCCAGCCAGTTCGCCCTGCCCGCGCACAACATCTTCGACGGCGAGGGCTCGGAAGTCACCATCACCATGGGCGCCAATGCGCCGGACGGCAAAGGCAACATCACCGCCTACGCCGCCTACCGCATGAACAATCCCATCCTGGAAGGCGCGCGCGACTTCAGCTCCTGCACCCTGAACTCCGGCACGCCCAACTTCGCCGAGTTCGGCTGCGGCGGTTCCGGCACGGCGTTCCCAGCGCGGGTTGGCAGCTTCATCGTCAACCCGGCGACCTTCAACACCTTCATCCCGCGCACGGGCGCCGACGTGTTCAACTTCGGTCCGGCCAACTATTTCGTGCGGCCTGACGAGCGCTATTCGCTGGGCGCCTTCGCCCATTACGAAGTCGCGCCCTGGGCCGAGGCCTACATGGACACCATGTTCATGGATGACCGCTCCACCGCCCAGATCGCGGCCGGCGGCATTTTCGCCGGCACCTTCTCGGTGAACTGCGCAAACCCGCTGTTGACCGCTCAGGAAGCCAGCCTCCTGCCCTCAACCACCGGAGCCACCTGCGCGGCCAACCCAACCGGCCAGTTCACCGGCGTCGTCTCCCGGCGTCTGCAGGCCGAGGAAGCCCAAGGCCGTCAGACCGATTTCCGGCACCAGGACTATCGGATCGTGATCGGCCTGCGCGGCGACCTGGGCAAGAACTGGAACTACGACGGCTACATGCAGTACGGCTCGGTCCAGCTCTCGCAAGAGCAGACCGGCAACTTCAACTCCAACCGCATCCAACAGGCCCTCAACGTCGTCCAGACCCCGACCGGCCCGCAATGCGCGCCCGGGGCCGACGCAGGCTGCGTGCCGCTGAACATCTTCTCGAGCCAGTTCATCTCGCCGGCGGCGCTGAAGTTCCTCGACGCCACGAGCTTTGCGGTCGGCAACACGACGGAGCGGGTCGTCAGCCTGGCCTTCACCGGCAAGCTTGGCGACTACGGTCTGAAGAGCGCCTGGGCCAGCGACGGCGTGGGCGTGGCGTTCGGGGCCGAGTATCGCCGCGAGCACCTGGACTCGACCGCCGACTTCCTCTCGGCCAACGGCCTGGTGGACGGCAACGGCGCGGCCTCGCCGCCTGTGAACGGCGGCTTCGACGTCTATGAACTGTTCGGCGAGGCCCGCGTGCCGCTGATCAGCGACATGCCCTTCGCCAAGGACGTGTCCCTGGAACTCGGCTACCGCTTCTCCGACTACTCCTCGATCGGCGACACCAACACCTACA
>NZ_SSMZ01000286.1 GCF_004799395.1 Phenylobacterium sp. | reverse complement strand
GCCGCGGTCGCCCTGGTCTCCGAAGAGGGGGTGAGCGCCAGCACGTTCGAGGCGATCGCGCGTCGGAGCGGCTACAGCCGCGGCCTGGTCGGACAGCGGTTCGGCTCGAAGCTGGGCCTGATCGAGGCGGTGATCACCTATCTGCACGGCGGTCGGGAAAGCTTCGCCGAGGGCGGAAAGCTCGACGGGCTGACAGGCCTGGAGGCGATCCTCATCTATGCCGACCACTACATTCAGAGGCTTTCGCACATGGGCGAGGTGCAGGCCTACTTCCGCCTCCTGGCCTGGGCGGTGGCGGACATCTCGACCTTCCGCTCGGTCTTCGCCACCGAGCACGACCGCATCGGCCGGCGTTTCGAAGGCTGGATTCGGCAAGGTCAAGCGGCAGGACAGATCCGGGCGGACCTGGACGCCGCCGCGGCCGCCCTGATGGTCGGCAGCCAATTGCTGGGGCTCTCGATCCAGGTGCTGATCGACCCGACGATGGACCTCAGCCCGATCCGCGCCACCTATCTGGAGACGCTGCGCCAGGCCTTCTCCGCAAACGGCGGCCATTGACTGCAGGACGTTGTCACCGCCTGCAGTTCGATCGGATTTCCGATTGGGCGGAGGCCGTCAGCGCAGATCAAATTGGGTCGCCGTCCGCGCTGGTGCGAGGATACCGACCAGATCAACGCGCCTCAAGAGGCGCTTCAGAAGTCGCACGATGACGGAAATGATGGCGAAAGGGTCATTCCGAACAATAGACGTTGGGTGACACCCATCGGAGCCGCCATGCGCCAACCCATCGTTCAAACGTATCCGACGCGATCCGGTCCAATGTTGGCTCTGAGAACCGATTTCTACATAGCGCGATCGCTCGAACTGTATGGCGAGTACTGCCCTGAGGAATGGCGCATGCTCAAACAGTTGATCCGCCCCGGCATGACCGTGGCGGAGATCGGCGCCAACATTGGTGCGCACAGCGTGGATATCGCCAGAGCCTGCGCGCCCGGCGCCTTTTACGCATTCGAGCCGCAACCCCGGATTTTTCAAATCCTCTGCGCCAATCTCGCGCTCAACGACATCAACAACGCCTTCGCCTACGCCGAAGGCTGCGGCGAGGCGGAGGGTGAAGCTGTTGTCCCGGTTGTCGACTACACTTCACAGGGCAACTTTGGCGGCTTGTCGCTGCAGCCTGTCGGAGAGCAAGGGCACAAGGTTCGGGTCCGAACGCTCGACAGTCTGGACCTTCAGGCCTGCGGCCTGCTGAAGGTGGACGTCGAGGGATTCGAGCCTCAGGTGCTACGCGGCGCGCGTCGCACGGTCGAGCGCTGCCGACCCGCGATCTATATCGAGAACGATCGCTCGGCACAGCAGCAGGAGGTGATCTCGCTGGTGGCGGAGATGGGCTACCGACTCTACTGGCACACGCCTCCCCTCTTCGATCCCGCAAATTTCAATCGCGTGCAGGAGGACATTTTTGGCCATGTTGTGTCCGTGAACATGCTCTGCATCCCGGACGAACGCGGCACCCAGGTCCACGGCCTTCAGCAGATCGATCCGGCGAACTGGACGTCTCCGATCCGGCTCCGGCGTTGAGCCGAGCGATTTGCTTTTCCGTTGCGCAATTGTCGGGCGTCTCACACCATCGTGCAGTCGCTGGAGCAGATGGTGGCTAACTTCCGCGTGACCACTCCGCCTGGGTGGCGCCCGCTATGATCCGAGCGCGAGCACGCCAAGTTTGGCCAAGCGCACTACAACCTCGAGAAGCGGCAGCTCGGGCATTCTGATGGCGTTGGACAGATCTCCGACGGTGCTCGGCCCGGCCCGCATCGCATTTCGAACCGTCTCGTAGATCGGTGGATCAACGTTCCAGCCGGGAAAGGCGCGGCGCGCGATGATGGCCTTGTAGGCCTCCACGTCCAGATCGAACGCGAGAGAGACGCTGGTCGCGGCGGTGACGTGGTGCGTCGAATAGCTGGCGAAGGTCTCGAACGGCCCCATGTGGTCGGCGCCACTCCTCGGAGCCTGGCCGAGCCAAGCCTTGGTGTCAGCCCGCGTCTGCGCCGCCCGTCGGATCGCAGATTGTTCCGCCCAAAGCGACTGGTAGCTGCGGAACACAACCGACCAGTCGAATGTGGTCCTTGCCCGCTCCTGTCCCGCCGCTCCCAGCCGCCGGCGCACATCAGGGCTCGCAACCAACTCGCGCAAACGCGCGATAAGGGCCTTCATATCAACCGCCACGGCCGTGTTGGCTCGGTACAGGTAGGCTTCGTAGCTATTCAGCCCGCTTTCATAGTCGCTCGCGATGGCCTCGCCGCCCCCGGGAGATGGCGCCCAGGTCGGGACCCGGAACCCATCGATTCCGTCGCGGACCGTATCGCGGTAGCCGTTCCAGTCGCTGACCAGGGCGGGAAGCCCGGCGGCCATTGCCTCCAGAGGGGTCAGGCCGAAGGTTTCCTGAATGCTATCGGCAAGCGAGACGAAGAAGTCGGCGGCCCCCCAGACCGACCGATAGCTGGCAGCGTCCTTGCCGTCCACGAAGATGACCCGCACGTCCGGACATGTGGCCGCGGCTTCGGCTTCGAAAGCGGCTGCGATGGTGGGATTATAGGCTTGGCCCGCCATGAGGAGGACCAATGGCTGCCCCCCCTCGACCGCGACCGCTTGCAGCGCGCGGAAGGTCGGGTAAGGGTGCGCTTTGCCGCCGATCGACAGGCGGCCGGCGCAGAGCGCGACAACATCGCTCGCCGCAAGCCCGAAGCGCGCCCGCGCAGCTTCGCGGTCGGGCGCCGAGAAGTCGAAATCCGCCGTATGTACGCCCAAGGGTATGACTGGCAGCAGCGGGAGCGCCGGAACCGCCGCCAGCCCGGTCCGCCATCTCAGGTAGTCCGCCTCGTGGTCCAGCACAGCCGAGACCACTGACAGCGCCGCGCGCGAGGTGCAGACGAGGGCGTCCCAAGGCATCACCGGCTCAGTGACGATCTTGGCGATGGCGTCCAGGGTGGTGTGGGTGGCGAGCGTGTGGGTCACACCGCAGAGGCTATACGCAGCTGGACCGACCCTTAGCCTCTGGCGCGCCATCGGACCGAGAACCTGATCGGGGCGGTAGAGCAGGCCGTTCTGGGCCAACAGGTCCAGGCGCTGCGCCGATATCCATTCGACCGGCGCATGTGGGTCCATAGATGCAACCGTTCGGCGAAATATCGCCGCCGACGCGCTGAACGGCGTAAACGCGGTGACCGGACCCTCGCCCCGTGCCGCGACGGCGGCTCGTAGAAAGCCATTGCCTGCGGATTGCCGGCCCATGAGCCAGTCGCCCTTGGGGAGATACCCGTCTGGTTCGAAGACTATGACGGGCGTCATCTGGCCCGATGGACGCAGCTATTGACCTCGGAAGCTGCAGCATGCCGGCGAGTCATGGGCGCAAAGCTGTTGGGGTCTGTGATCTGCTGGAGCGGGCGCAACGTCATGCGAGGAGCCGGCTGATTTCAGCGCGGAGCTCGGCCATGTTGGCTTCGACCCGGCTCTTGTAGCGGACCACCGCGTCACGATCGACGTCGAAGAACCTGTCCTCGTCGTAGGTGCGGCCAAAGATGTCGTAGAGTTGTGAGCGGAACTTTCCTGAGTTGACCTGGCTGCCGGCGGTCTCCCTCTGCTCCTGGTATCGGACCTGGTCCGCGCTCGTGAGCGCGCACAGCATGGGGTGGAGCCGTGCGGTTGTGACGCGGCGATAGGACTGGATCTGCTGGATCACACGGTCGAGCGACAGATCCTTGGATCTGAAATCCGCTGGGATCACCAGATTGCGATCGCGCGTCGGGGTGGCCATCGGAAAGGCGGAAATCAGGAAGTCGCCCAGGTGCCGGACGTTCTTGCGGCCGCGACCGAAGGCCTCGATGTCTTCCTCGTAGCGCGCCCACCAGGTCGTCAGATTTGAAAGGAGGGCGTCGAACAGGGCCGGGTCGATCCACTCGCGGTATTGATGGCGGTACTGGGTCCCGAAGACGCCAAGGGTGTGCGGCGCGGACTCGACGAGCCGCTGCAGTTGCGGCTTGGCGATGGGCGGGGCGTTCAGGCTGTTGCCGATGCCGATGATCACCAGATCGAAGGACTCGTCGAACAGGCTCCACGGGTTGATCGTCGCATGAGTGACGACGGCGTTCGCAGGTAGCAGGCTGTTGATGACGTGGAAGCCGAGGCGATCTCCGAAATTCGGGTCGTTATAGTACGAGACGACGGCAACCCTCCGGGCGACGATAGGCAATCGCGCCGAGGCGCTGTCGTCAGGCTCCCACTTGAATATGTCCTGCAGCGGATCGATTTCCTGGCGGCACGCCAGGCGAAAGCCCGCCTGCCGCATCAGCGCCAGAAGGTCCGCGAAATCGAAACTGTTGATCCATCCCTGCAAGGCTCGGTCCATTTGTGGCCGGCGATCGGTGATCGAATAGCTGCACACCAGCGGACGATTGAACGCTCGGACTTTCAACAGGAGGTCCAGGGGCGTTCTGATATATTCCAGCACGCCCAGCATGGTGACGACGTCGGCGTCCACGCCTTCGGGGAATTCGCCCCGATTGAGGTCGCAAACGATCGTCCGCTCGTCGCGCCTTACCAGATCGCAGGGAAGGTAGCTGCAGCCCTCGGGCAACGCCTGCTCAAGGTCCATAGCCCCGGCGCCTAAATCCAGGACGGACGCATAGGCGGGAATCATCTGAGCCGCCAGGTTCGCCCGATGGGCCCACTGCGGCGAGAACGATTCGGGCCGGGACCAACGCTCGATGTCTGTTTCACCCGCAGCCACCAGGAGCCGACGGCGTTCGATCTCGTCCTTCTCGGTCATGGCGCTGGAGACTGGTTTCCCTACCCGACATCTCCACTCGCACAACAGGTGTGAGATGACCATGCGGGGACGAGGGTACTCATCGGATGGCCTTCCCTTGCGCGTGGATCCTCTCGACGACCTTCCGCACGCCGATATCGATTGATCCGCGAGCACCAGACGAGGACGCTCTGAATCGGGGCAAGTCGGGCCTCGTTAGAAGGGGTGATGGCGCGTGGGCCAGCTGCATACCGAACCGCTGTCAGGCTTCGTCAAGTTCCTGCAGGCTCGCTACGCCTTACAGTCGTTCGTGGAGACGGGCACCTACAAGGGCGACGCGACAGAATTTGCCACCGCCATATTCCCGAATGTCATGTCGATCGAGGTTGACCCTGGGTGCCATCGAATGGCGGCCGAACGTCTCCACATGACGACGGCGCGCCTGATTCTGGGCGATTCGCGGCAGGAGCTGCCGCGCGTGGTCGCTGGCCTGAGTGGGCCAGCCCTCTTTTGGCTGGATGGCCACGCCGGAGGGGGATTCCATGGTGACCAGGACAATTGCCCTCTGCTTGAAGAGCTTGCCGCGATCGCAGACTCGCCCTTCGAGCATTTCGTCCTGATCGATGATGCCCGAGCCTTTCTCGCCCCACCGCCGCCGCCGTTCGACGCGGATAGATGGCCGAATCTAGCTGAGGTGTTGGGGGAGATTCGTCGCTGCATCCCATACTACTGCGTCGCAATAATGGACGTGCTGATCTGTGCGCCCCCCGAAGCAAAGGATTACGTCCGGGCTTTCTGTAACCGGGTTCGGCCACGCATCTGAATGGGCCTCACCGCTGCTGCGCCCTCGGACGCCCCGATATCAACCGCCGACCTCGCAAAGAAGCACGAGCCTGGTGCGGCTACCTCGACCCGGCGAACTCACCATCAAACGGAGCTGGCAATGCGATGATCCAACCGTGCTTGACTGGGAGCCGCGATAGAGAAGCGGACATTGGCTTAGACTCCGAAATCGGACGCGGCAGACGTCAATTCCCGGGGCAGCGGATTCGGAGTCGACTTTTGCAGTGCCGCTGATCCTGCGACCGGCGGCGCTTCACGTTCAGCCCTGATGTCTTAGGCGATGACCAACGATCGGCGACGGCGCAGGACCGCGCCAGTCGTCCCGAATCCCAGGATCATCAGCGCCCATCCCGCGGGTTCCGGCACGCCGGGAGGGGCCGTCGGGTTGACGATGAGGTCGTTCGGAACGCTGAAGTCCAGGCCTGCGCCGCTCTGCTGGCGGTCGGCGTAGAACAGTTCGAAGTTATGCGAGCCGGCTGTCAGGTCGACGTTGGCGTTCGCCGAGCCATCCGTGCCGCCTTGCCCATGGATGCCACCCAACAACACAGCGGCCGTGCCGTCGATGAAAAGCAGGGCGTCGTCGTCCGCGCTGAGCGAGAAATCGATCGTCTGCTCGGTGTTCAGGTTGAACGAGCCGGAGAAGATCGCGGTCATGAAGCCATTGGCGTCATTCCCGTGGCCAGCCGGATAGAAGCTGCCGTTGCTATAGCTGTTGCCGGTGATCACCTGAGTGCCGGCGGAGACCACGCCGGGGCTGGTCGCGCTCGCAGCGGACGGGGTCCACCAGGTCAGCTCCTGGGTGGCCGGGTTGAGGTCCTGCAGCGTCGGGGACGAGGCGGGGTTGAACACCGGCAGGCCGTCCGGGCCCAGTGTGGTCATCACTTCGTTGTGGTTGGCGAAGCAGCAGATGGTCGGCCCGAAGTCGCGGCCATCCGCCTGGGCGGTGAAGAACTGCGCCAGCATATCGGCGCGGGCGGCGGTGGAGGCCGTTACGGCGCCCATGGCGAGGCCGGCCAGAAGCACTGCACGAAGGGCCTTACGCATGTTCATCTCCAAGACTAGGTTCGCCGAACACTCTTATCCCGCGGCGACAGGTAGGGAAGTCCATTCGCTCGCGAGGCGAGTGCGCAGAAAACGAATGGGCCGCGCCGGACCCAGGCGGAGCGGCGCGACGAGTCCGAGCGGGGCCTGGTGAAGGCCGCGGTCGCCCTGGTCTCCGAAGAGGGGGTGAGCGCCAGCACGTTCGAGGCGATCGCGCGTCGGAGCGGCTACAGCCGCGGCCTGATCGGACAGCGG
Source organism: Phenylobacterium sp. (assembly GCF_004799395.1). Taxonomy (GTDB): domain Bacteria; phylum Pseudomonadota; class Alphaproteobacteria; order Caulobacterales; family Caulobacteraceae; genus Phenylobacterium. Next base: position 1,390 of record NZ_SSMZ01000286.1, on the reverse strand, counting down.
TTCGGCTCGAAGCTGGGCCTGATCGAGGCAGTGATCGCCTATCTGCACGACGGGCGGGAGAGCTTCGCGGACGCCGGAAAGCTCGACGGCATGCCCGGCCTGGAGGCAATGCTCGCCTATGCCGACCATTAGCTCCAGAGGCTCTCGCACATGGGCGAGGTCCAGGCCTACTTCCGGCTGCCGTCTCGGGCGGTGGCAGACATCTCGGCGTTCCGGACGGTGTTCGCCGCCGAGCACGACCGCATCCGCGGCCGCTTCGAAGGCCGGATCAGACAGGGTCAGGCGGAACGTCAGATCCGGACGGATCTGGATCCCACCGCAGCCGCCCTGATGATCGGCAGCCAATTGCTTGGGCTCTCGATCCAGGTGCTGATCGACCCGGCGATGGACCTCAGCCCGATCCGCGCCACCTATCTGGCGACGCTGCGCCAGGCCTTCTCCCCAAACGGCGGCCGTTGACGGCGGCGTCGCCACGCCGTCTTACCGCCCCAACCGAGATGTGAGTCTAGGACCGGACCTGAAAGGTTACCATGAAGCAGCTGAGCAAGTTCGCGATCGAAGTCCGGGAGACCGACTTCGTGCTGCGGCTGACCGACGATGAGGGTGAGGTGGTCGAATTCGCGACTTCGGCTGATCAGCTCGATCTGGTGATCGACGCCTTCAACGATCTGATGGCGGAGGCCCTTGACGACGAGGACTGAGGCCCGGCGGTCCGAGGGACCGATCGGGTCAATGGTGTTGCGGCATCGGCAGGATGAAGCGGTCCACAGCCTTGGCGAAACCGTCCGCCGTGTTGGCGGCGGTCGTCAGTTGGGCGGCGCCCCGCACGTCGGGCGGCGCCTGGCCCATCGCAATGGCGAGGCCGGCGACCCGGAACATCGCCACGTCGTTGCGCATATCGCCGATGACGGCGGTGTTGGCGAGCGGCACGCCGGCATGCTCGCAGATGGCGCGAACAGCTCGACCCTTGTCGGCGCCCGGCGGCGTGATGTCGAGATAGTAGGGCTGCGAGCGCAGCGCATTGGCGTCCCCGCCGATCTGCGCCTGCATTTCCCGTTCGACCGCCGCCAGATGGTCATGGTCGTCGGAGACGCCGACGATCTTGTCGATCCGTGCGAGCACGTCGTCGAAGTCTCCGACCACGGTGGGACCGAACCCCAGCGCGCGGCGCTCGCGTTCGACCTCCGCTCCGTTTGGATCCAACAGGCGCCAGGCGTCGTCGGCGAATACCCAGGTTTCGACCTGTCTCGCCGCGAGTAGCGAGAGAGCCGTTTGCGCCACGGCGGCGGTCAGCCGGTTCGCCGAAATGGTCTGAAAGTCAGGCCCGACAAGACTGCCGCCGTTGAAGGCCGCAAACGGCAGGCGGACGTCCAGCGCGGTGGCGAGCGCC
>NZ_SSMZ01000285.1 GCF_004799395.1 Phenylobacterium sp. | reverse complement strand
CCGGGCGTCGTGGCGTTGACCTCGCCCAGCTGGTCGCCGGGGACCACGCGCACGCCGGTGTGCTTCCAGCCGTCCGGAGGGATTTCAACGCCATCGCTCATGACGTGAACAAACGCTGCGCCCGTCACCTTGGCAAGCTACTCCCGCGCCAGCATGTAGCGCAGGCCGCGGGCGCCCAACGCCAGGGCGACGGCGGCGGCCACCAGATCTCGGCTGAGGTGGGTCGCCCAGCCCTCGACGGCGAACTCGACGGCGAGCAGCAGGCACAGGCCCGCCGCGATCACGCCCATCCAGTGCAGCACGCGGCTGAATTCGCCGGCGGGCCCCACGTCTCGACGCTTCAGGTTCGGCCAGATGAAGTTGGGCAAGGGAACCTCCCGCAAGCTGGCCATTGGCGGCGGGTGTCTTGTACTCGCGGGAACGGGGCCTGGGTTGGGCGCCTATGTTTCAGCGCACCTCAGGGTCGAAACGAAGCACAGCCGCCGATGGCTGAGCCGTTTTATTTCCTCCGAAATGCACGAAAACCCCGAAATGACGTTTCACGGCGGCGTCCTGTCCGGCCGTAGCCCCGGACTGCGGATGGCCGCCTCTTCGTGAGTTTCGTGGTCCTTGGAGACCGGGCGACGCCCTCAGTGCATCAGAGGCGGTTCGACGATGGTCTCATCCCACTCGCCCACATCGTCCTGGATCAGCACATGGCGCGGCTCGCGGTCGAGCACGGCGAAATCGCCGGCCGCCTTCAGCGCCTCGTCCTTGGTGGCGTACTCGCCGAGTTCGCCTTCGGACTCATCGACCAGCAGCCAACGCCCGTCGAACGCCACCACGCTGAGATCGAACATCGCGCTCTCCTGCCCCGGGATCGCCTTATTTCACCGAACACGGACAGGTTTCGCCATGTCCGATGGTCGCAGGTTATGCACGTATCCCTGCCTGGAAGGTTAAGGCCCCGCCAGCGGCCGCGGCGGGTTTAGTCCGCGTCGCGGAAATAGGGCTCGACCGGGCCGTTCAGCTTGATGGTCAGCTGCTTGCCGCGGCGGTCGAGGGTCTTGCCGACCGCCAGCTTCACCCAGCCCTCCGAGACGCAGTATTCGTCGACGTTGGTCTTGTCCTCGCCCTTGAAGCGCACGCCCACGTTCCGCGCCAGGATCTCGGCGTCATAGAACGGACTATCGGGGTCGGTGGCCAGTCTGTCCGGCAAAGTGGGTCGGTCGGGAAGTTCGTCGCTCATGGCGTCGCCCTCGCACAGCCCGCCGAACGGTTCAAGGCTTGCCGCCTCTTGGCGGCGCCGCGGGACAGGGCGTATCCTCGAAAGATCGGTATTTCAGAGTCCCACTTAGAGGACCGCGCCGATGGGCGCGGGGAGGCGCTGACCATGAAGCTCGCACTGATCTCATCGGCGGCGGTTTGCGTCGCCCTCGCCGCGGCCTCAGCCGCTTTCGCGCAGACCGGCGCCTACCACGCCCCGCGCACGGCCTATGGCCAGCCGGACCTGCAGGGGAACTGGACCAACGCCACCATCACCCCCTTCGAGCGGGACGTGAAGTTCGGCGACCGCCTGGCGCTCACCGACAAAGAGGTGAAGGAGCTGGAAGGCGCCAACGCCCAGCTGGTGGCTGACGGCAACAAGCCCACCGACCCCAATGCCAAGGTCACCGACCTGCCGCAGAACTGCGGCCGGGGCTTCGTCGGCGTCGACTGCGGCTACAACTCGGCCTGGGTGGACCCCGGCACCACGATCATCGACATGGGCGGCGTGAAGCGGGACTCGATCATCGTCTCGCCGGCCAACGGCCGCCTGCCGCCGATGACCAAGGACGCCGCGGCCAGCATGCAGGCTCGCTTCGCCGGCGCGCGGCGCGCCTCCTTCGACAATCCCGAGAACCGCTCGCTGGGAGAGCGCTGCATCATGAGCTTCGGGTCGTCGGCCGGCCCGCCGATGCTGCCGCTGCTCTACAACAACAACTACCAGATCGTGCAGACCAAGGACGAGGTCGCCATCGAGGTCGAGATGGTCCACGACCTGCGCCACATCCGCCTCGCCGGCAGCCATCCGCCCGCCGACGTGAAGCTCTGGATGGGCGACTCGATCGGCCATTGGGACGGCGACACCCTGGTCGTCGAGACCACCAACATGCGGCCCGAACAGAACTTCCGCGGCGCCTCAGTGGGATCCAAGATCGTCGAGCGCTTCACCCGCGTCGGGCCCAATCAGATCAAATACAGCTTCACGGTCGACGATCCGAAAATCTACACCGCGCCCTACACGGGCGAGGTGGCGCTCAACACCACCAAGGGACCGATCTACGAATACGCCTGCCACGAGGGCAACTACGCGCTGCCCGGAATCCTGGCCGGCGCCCGCACCCAGGAAAAGGAAGCTGAGGCCGGCAAGGCCGCGGGGACCAGCGGGACGGACTAGCGGCGAGAACCAAGTTGCTCCCCGTCGGGGAGCTGTCAGCGAAGCTGACTGAGGGGGCTTCCCCGTCGGTTTGAGCGGACCCCCGCCGGCCCTTCGGGCCACCTCCCTCGATGGGGAGGGATTTCACCGGCAGCCGTCGACCACCTTCTCCAGGTCGGCCAGCCGTTTCTCGCGCAGCAGGCGGCCAGCGGCCATCAGCTGATAGCGATCGGCCGCACCGCCGGCGTCACGCAGGGCCGCGTCGGTGTCGGGATATTTGGGCGCGCGCGGCAGGGCTTTGGACACGCAGGACTTGGCCGCCGCCGTCACGGTCACCACCTGCGGCGGCGGCGCGGCCGGCGCCGGGGCTTTGGCGAGCGGTGGTACGGCAAGGTGCGGCGGCGCACTCTTCGGCTGCAGGCTCTGGCAAGCGCCAAGCCCCAGCGCGCAGGCCGCCAGCGTCGCCGCGGATCGCCACGCGCCTGGCCTCATTTCAGGGTCTCGAGCACGGCGCGGTCAGCGCTTTCCATGCGGGCGCAGACATCGAAGCCCTGCGGTTCGTTGGCCGCCAGCCGCTCAGCCCGCTGTTCCGGCGTCAGCGCCGCATTGGCCGCGCGGCTGCGCGCCAGGTCCGCCGGCCCACCTTCGCAGGCCGCCAGGCGCGCGTGCAGCGCCAGGCCGTTCCTCTGGTTGATCGCCGTCAGCGTCGCGACCTGGGCGCGGAGCGCCGTCTCGTTGCGCTCCGCCTCTACGGTTGAGGCGACCAGCAGAGCGCACATCAGCAACGCCAGAGCGAAACCCACCGGCCCGGCCGCTGGGCTGGTGAAGGCCTGAAGCAAGCTGCGGAGCATCCGTCTTCACCCTCCCCGCGGCGCGCACAACCCGCCGCAACCTGTCAACGCGCGGGCCGCAGCTAAGCTCCGCCATAACTAAGGCGGGCGCATGACGGCGCGGTCTTGCACCCGACATACCCCCGGCGCCACGCGGGACTAGAGCCTTGCGCCGGGGCCTGAAGGAGCCAGAACATGGCTGTCTACCGCATCTACCTGGTCCACAGAAACGGGCGTCTGCAGCCCGACGAGAGCTTCTACTGCACGACCGACGACGAGGCGCTGCGCCGACTGGCGCCATCGCCTCGCGCCGACATCCGCGCCGAGCTCTGGCAGGGCGGCCGGCTGATCGCCACCGCCGGATCCCGTCGGCAAGGGACGGGCTGATCGGCCATATGCCACAGCCCGACCGCGCAGCGTCGGCCAGCCGCTCAGTGCATGGTCCCCGCGACGATCTCCAGCTTGTTGCCGTCCGGGTCGTAGAGGATCGCGCCGTAGTAGCCGGCGGCGATGTCGGGGTGCAGGCCGGCGGGCCGCACGCTGGTCGCCCCGGCGCCCAGCGCCGCCGCATAGGCCGCGTCCACCGCGGCCCGGCTGTCGGCGGAAAAGGCGATGTGGGTCCCCAGGCCCGCCACCCGCTCCCCGGCCACCGGGTAGAGGTAGAGTTGCGCGGCCAGGCCGACCGGGCCGTAGCCCAGCTCCGCGTCGTTGGCGTGGGTGAAGCTGTGGCCCAGCGGGGCCAGGAACGCGTCGTAGAACGCGCGCGCGGCGGCCAGATCGCGGACGCCGACGGATAGATGATCGAACATGTGGAACCCTCCCGGTGAAGTCTCTCCTGCAGATGGGGTGTACGGACGGCTGCGCCATCCGTTTCGGACGAACGATTTTCTTCGCGCCCAGAGGGAATCCGGTTGTCGTGTTTCCGGCTTGCGTTAACCATGTTCCCTGACATCTATATCGGTGTTCGGGGAACTCAAAAATGCGTCTGCCGGCACTCACGGCCCTTGCGTTGGCGATCGGCGTCGCCTCGGGCGCGCAGGCCGCCAACCTGATCCAGAACGGCAGCTTCAACACGCTCAATCCGGCGGGTGCGAATGCTCCGCCGTCGGCGAGCGGCATCGAGGTGGACGGCGCCTTCGGCGACGCCGGCGCGGTGACCGGTTGGACCTCCGCCGGGGGCACCGCCTACAATATCTACTTCTACGGCAACGGCTCGGAAGCTGGCGGTCTCACCGGCGTCGACGCGGCGAACCGGTGGGGCGAGAACGGCCAGCGGCCGAACGTAAACTTCACTGGCGACAGCCCCGACGGCGGCGCCTACATGGTGCTGGACGCCGATCCGGGCTTCTCGGGCGCATTCAGCCAGAGCGTCGGCGGCCTGACGGTGGGCCAGGAATACGACCTCAGCTTCTATTGGGCCGGCGGCGAACTGTATGACCGGACCGGCTACCAGACCTCCCAGCTGACCGGGACCTTCGGGACCAGCAGCTTCGCGACCTCGGTCTTCACCAACAGCCATCCCGGTTGCAACGGCTGCGTCCCGCCCGGCGACTTCTCGGGCTGGCAACTGGTGAACTTCGACTTCGTCGCCCAGACCACCACCCAGACGCTGTCGTTCCTCGCCGTCGGCACGCCGGTCGGCAACCTGCCGCCTGTGGCCTTTCTCGACGGCGTGTCGCTGGTCGCGGTGCCCGAGCCGGCGGCCTGGACCCTGATGCTGCTCGGCTTCGGCGGTCTGGGCGTCGCGATCCGCCGCCGCCGCCGGCTCGCCGCCGCCTGAGCCTGCGCCGCCGCAGCGCCCGCTGGCCTAGGCCAGCGGCATCTCGAACGAAAAGCGCGTCTCCACTGCGTCCGACGTCACGCCCAGGGCTCCGCCGTGCGCGCGGGCGATCTCGGCGGCGATGTAGAGGCCAAGCCCCAGGCCCTCCTGGCCGTGATGGTGCGCGGCTCGGGTGAAGGGTTCGAACAGCACCGCCAGCCGCGCCGGTGGGATCGGTTCGCCGGCATTGGACACCGAAAGCTCGAAGCGTCCGTCCCGCGTTCGCGCCCGCACCGTCACCGGCGCATCCTCCGCCCCGTGTCGCAGCGCATTGGCCAGGAGGTTGGAGAGCAACTGCGCCACGCGGCCGTCATCGCAGGCGACCGGCGCCTCCAGTGCCACGTCGGCCACGAACTCGCGGTCCGGATGGGCCAGCCGCAGCTCGTCGACGACCTGCCGGATGGTGTCGGCGAGGCCAGGGCTATGGCGCCGCTCGACCTCGAAGCCGCCGCCCAGGCGGGTGCGGGCGAAGTCCATCACATTGTCGATCAGGCCGGCCATGCGCAGGACGCTGGCCTGCATGGCGCTCACCAGCGTCTTGGCCCGCTCGTCGAGCGGCGTCCGGGCCAGCAGCCGCCCGCCCGCCTGGATCGAGGCGAGCGGGTTGCGCAGGTCATGGCCCAGCACCGCGATGATCTGTTCGCGCAGCTCCGCCGCTTGCTGCGCGCTGAGCAGCGCCGCCTCGCTGCGCGCCAGCCGGTCCTGGGTGTCCATGTGATAGCCGATCAGGTCGGCGAACAGCTTGAACATCCCCGTCACCTGCGGGTTCTTCAGCCGCGCGGGCCTGGGATCGATCGAGCACAGCGTTCCGAAGAACTCGCCGTTCCGGAAGATCGGCTGGGAGATGTAGCTCTGGAAGCCGTACTGCGCCGGCGTGTGGTGGCCGCGGAAATCGGGGTCTTCCGACACGTGGTCGATCACCACCGCCTGACCGCTCTGGCGGATCTCGTGGCAGATGGTGGTCTGGACCTCAAGCTCGCCTCCAGCCACCAGGCCGAAGGCGATCTCGTCGCGCACGGCGCAGGCCACCCAGCGGTCCTCGGTCACCCGGGCGATGGCGGCGAACCCCATGCCCGTCGTGTGGCAGATGACCTCCAGGATCATCGGAACAACGTCGATAGCGCCGATGGTCTCGACGTCTTCGGCAATACTCACGCCCGTTCAATCCCCGACCGCGCCCCTCGGCGCGCATTCTACTGAATCAGACGCCCCGCGTCGCGTCCCTCCGCCACCCGACTTAGTGTGTCCGGTTCAGCCCGGCGCCGCCGCAGCCTCCGCCGCCTGGAAGCCCGCCGTCTCGTGGCTGCCGTCGCAGAACGGCTTGGTCTTTGAGGCGCCGCAGCGGCACAGGAAGAGCTTGGTCTCGCCGGAGATGTCGATCGGCTTGCCGGTGGAATCCGTCAGCTTCAGCTCCGAAAGATCGCCCCCGACCACGATCGACCCATTGGGCGTGAACAGCATCTTGATCGGCATGGCGGTACTCCCTGCGTGTCGCCGAGCGCGCTACTTCGGCTTGCGGAACTTCAGCACGAACTGGTCGGTGTGCCCACGGATCGAGGGGTCGAAGACCAGCTTGTCGTGCGGGTCTGCCGGGTTGCCCAGCAGCTTGTCGTCCTCGGCTGCGAGCTTGAACCCCGCCGCCTCGACCTCCGTCTTGACGATGGCCTCGTCGATGCGGTGCTGGGTGTCGGCGACGGTCAGGGGCGCGCCCGGCGCGGCGGCGTGGTCGACGATCACATAGAGACCGCCCGGCTTCAGCGCCTTGAAGATCTCCTTGTTGGCCGCATCGGCGGTGCCGGCCGGGAAGGCCTTCAGGTGCAGGTCGTGGTAGTTCTGGACCGTCAGCACCAGGTCCAGGCCATCGGGCAGACCGGCGCTGGCGATCGGGGCGGTCAGCGGGATGACGTTGGAATAGTCGGCGGCCACCGTGGACTGCTCGGTCGCATAGGCGGCCCGGAACTTGACGAACTCGCTCGACTGATAGGCGTAGACCTTGCCGCTCGGCCCGACGGCCGGCGACAGGATGCGGGTGAAATAGCCGCCGCCCATCATGAAGTCGGCGACCTTCTGGCCCGGCTTCACCTCGGCCAGCGCCAACAGCTCGGCGGGCTTGCGGGCCACATCGCGCGAGGAGTCCGCCGGCGGCCGCTTCTGGTCGCCGAGCGCCGCGGTCAGGTTCGCCGGAACCGCCGCCATCGCCGCGCCCGCGACAGCCGCCGCCGCCAGAACCGAAACCATCAGATTGTGCGCCATGTCCCGAGCCTCCCTTCAACCTTAGCCAGGGCCGAGCCTAGCACCGCTTGCCGGCGCCGTGCGACCGTCCGGAGCCCAAAGCAAGGGCGCCGCTGCAAATGCCGTGGGCCGCGGGCCGGCGCAGGCCTTCCGCTTCGCCGTTGCGCAGGCTACGCCTAACCCGTTCGGGGAGTGCGAGCATGTCAGAGGCGGCGGCCGCGACGATCGAAGAGATTCCCGGCGAACACGCCACTCCGCTGCACGGCGGCAAGCGGCTGCGGCTCCTGCTCTATGCCGGCGTGCCGATCCTGATCATCAACTTCGCCGCCCCGTACCAAGGCATGATTGGCCTGCCGATCACCTTTTTCCTGAAGAACCGCCTGCATCTGGACGCCAATCAGGTCGCCCAGTTCAACCTGATCTGCGCCATCCCGCTGTTCGTCGGCTTCGTCTTCGGCTTCATCCGCGACCGCTGGAGCCCGTTCGGGGCCGGCGACCGCGGCCACCTGGTGGTATTCGGTCTCGCCTGCGCGGTTCTCTTCGCGGTGATGGCCTTCGTCGCGCCCAGCTACGCGACGCTGCTGGCCGGCGTCTTCCTGCTCACCATCCTGATGCAGTTCGTGGGCGGCGCCGCGGCGGGCCTCGCCTCCTCGGTTGGACGCCACCACGCCATGTCGGGCCAGATGAGCACGGTGATGAACGGCGCGATCCTGGCTCCCCAGGCCATCGCCTTCATCCTGGGCGGCATCCTGAGCGGCCTCTTGGAAGGCCGCGGGGCGATCACCGCGGCGCGGATCATCTTCCTGCTGGGCGCCGGGCTCATGATCGCCATGACCGCCTTCGGCGCCTTTGGGCCCAAGCGCCTGTTCGAAGACGCCAGGGCCGGGGCCGCGGCCGAAGCGCCGGTCCGACGTCTGACCGCCGGCGCCGATGCGCTGCGCCTGCTCCGCACCTGGGCGATCTGGCCGGTGGTGATGATCCAGCTGCTCTGGCAGTTCGCGCCGGGCGCAGGCGTGGCCCTGCAGTACCACATGGCCAATGACCTGAAGGCCAGCGACGCCCAGGTGGGCGCCTTCTTCTCGATCTTCTACGTTGGCTTCCTGCCGGTCTATCTGCTCTACGCCTGGCTCGCCCAGCGGCTGAAGCTCGGGACCCTGCTGTGGATCGGCGCGGTGATGGCGGTGCCGCAGATGGCTTCGCTGCTGTTCATCCATTCGGCGTCCGGCGCGCTCTGGGCGGCGGTCCCCCTGGGCCTGCTGGGCGGCATCGGCCAGGCCGCCTTCACTGACCTGGCCATGCGCTCCTGCCCCAAGGGGCTGGAGGGCACCATGATGATGCTGTTCCTGTCGCTCTACTGGATCTCGACCCGGTTCGGCGACGTCTGGGGCGCGGACCTCTACGAGCACCACGGCGGGTTCAACACCGCCATCTGGGCGACCATGGCCGTCTACGCCGCGATCCTGCCGATCCTGTTCCTGGTGCCCAAGGCCATAAAGGCCGGCAAGGACGCCTGAGCGCGCGCCGCCAGCATGGCTGTCGGAACCGCGTTCTGTGTTTGCGGGTTGCTCGGACCTTACCGGACCGCGCTCCCTCATCCCCGCGGTCCGGAGATCAAGGAGACCACCACCATGCGCAATCTCGCGCTCGCCACCCTCACCGCCGCCGCGCTCTGCGCCGGCGCGCCCGCTCTCGCCCAAGGCCTCGACGAACTCACCGTCACCGGCCACGGCCCCCGCGCCATGAGCCTCAGCGACACCGTCAGCTACGCCGACCTAGACCTGACCCTGCGCTCCGACCGCGACCGGCTGCTGCGGCGCGTCAACGACACCGCCGGCCGGCTCTGCGACCAGCTGAACCAGGACCCGGCCTCGAACCACAACATCGGCAAGTCATGCAAGGACGTGGCCGTGCGCGACGCCATAGGCCAGGTGCGCCAGGCCTTCGCCGACGCCGGCTCCAATCCGGCCTACGTGAACACCTACGGCGAGCCGACCAGCGCCACGGTCCCGGAGACGCCAAACTAGCACCTCGGCGTCCCGCAGCGGCGCCCGCGCGAGGCGACTCGCCTCCCGCTGGAACGAAGGGGCGGACGCCGGGTTGAGGTGCTATGGCCGCCCTCGACATCCGCCCCCATTCCCGCCGCCTGAGCGCCCTTGCCGTGGCGAGCCTCGCCCTCCTTGCCGCCGGGGGTTTCGCCGTCGGCCTGGGCCGCCAGATGGCGTCCGCCTCGGCGCCCTCGCCGTTTCCGCCACAGCAGGAAGCCTCCCTGCGCATTGAGATGGCCAACGGCGTTGCTCCGGCCCAGGCCGCAGCGCCGCCCGCGCCTAGGCCCACGCCGCGCGCCGCCACGGCGGATACGACGGCGGAGGCGGCCGAGACGCCACCCGCCACGGACGTCTCCGCGGTGGTCGCTGATCCGCCCGCAGCGCCCGAGGCCGCGGCCCCGGCGTCACCCGAGCCGACGCAGTCCCCCGATCCCCCGACCGCCTGAAGCTCCGCCATGGTTCATCTGCCGGTCAGGCGCCGCGCCTCAGGGTGACGGTCGTCCCCGGGCGATTGCGTGCCTTGTCGCCGAGGGGCGCCCGATGGCTGCGTAGCTTGCCCTCGGCGGAGCCCCCGGCGCTTGGAGAGTGTCGGCGTCGGGGGCTCTGGACCGGCCAGCCTTTGGAGGGGTGTCAGCCGGCCCGGTGGCAGCGGGCGCGGCCTGACGGCCGGTCAGGCCGCCGGGAGGGACTCGGCGGCCTTGAGCGGCACTGTCGCGCCCGGACTTCGGCAAAATCGCGCCCCTCGGCGACCCCGCTTGAAACAGTTCCGCAACGATGGAAGCGCAATGGGGCGTGCCGGCGAAAGGCCTTGCCCCTGGGACGCATTGCCCGAGGGCGCCCCACGCCGTAATTTGCTAGTGGATCCATTCATCGCGCTTGAGGCGCGAACCATTCTTCCTGGAGTCAGCCGTGAACCGCGCTCTCATCCTCGCCGTCGGAACCGCGCTCTGCGCCGCGCCGATCGTCTTCGCCAGCCAACTGGCCGTCGCCGCCGACGCCAAGGCCCCCGACGCCAAGGCCGACGCCAAGACCCCGCTGGCCTCCGACGGCCACCCCGACCTGGGCGGCTTCTGGTCCAACGCCACCATGACGCCCGAGCGCCGTCCGGCCAAGCTCGGCGCGCGGTCCACCTACACCCCGGAAGAGGTGAAGAAGATGGAGGGTGCGGTGGCCCAGGAGGTTGTGGAAGGCAACAAGCCGACTGATCCCAATTCCGGGGCCGAGGGCGGCAAGGAAGACCCCGCCAAGCTGCGTCCGGAATTCGCCGCCGCCGGCGGCGATGTGGGCGGCTACAACCGCGGCTGGCTCGATCCCGGCTCGGCGGTCATGCGCGTGCACGGCGAGCCGCGCACCTCGTTCCTGACCACCCCGGACGGCCAGTACCCGGCCCGCCTGCCGACCGCGGCTCCGGCCGCCGGCTTCGCGCGCGGCGGCGGTGGCGGCATGGGCTCGTTCGACAATCCGGAGAACCGTTCGCTCGGCGAGCGCTGCATCATGGGCTTCGGCCGCAACGCCGGTCCGCCGATGCTGCCCAACGGCTTCTACAACAACAACTACCAGTTCCTGCAGACCAAGGACGCCTTCGTCATCGAGGTCGAGATGGTCCACGACACCCGCGTCGTGCGCATCGGCGGGACCCACCGCACCGACGGCGTGCGGCCCTGGATGGGCGACTCGGTCGGCCACTGGGAAGGCAATACGCTGGTGGTCGAGACCACCAACATCCCGCAGACCCAGGCCTACAACGGCTCCTGGAAGGACCTGAAGGTCACCGAGCGCTTCAGCCGCGACGGCAAGGACCGGGTCCTCTATCAATATTCCATCGACGATCCGACCACCTGGGCCAAGCCCTGGGGCGGCGAGTACGAGTTTTACAAGCTGAACGGCCAGATCTACGAATACGCCTGCCACGAGGGTAACTATGCGCTCCCCGGCATGCTCGGCGGCGCGCGCCGCCAGGAGCAGGAGGCCGCGTCCAAGGGCGCCGCCGCCAAGGGCGGCGAATAGCCTTAAATCGCCCTTCCGACGACACCATCGGGCCCCGGTTCGCAAGAGCCGGGGCCTTCTTTCTGCCTATCGGACAGCGTTAGCCAACTTGCTTCACGGGGCCTTAGGCATGGGCGTTTAGCCTGAGCCTGGGACACGTGTTTAGGTCATGGCCGATGAGCCAAGCTGGAGAGGCCCTTCGAATCGCTCACACCCTCGCGGGTCACCCGCTGGGGCTGGTGATTGCCCTGGCCCTGCTGGCCGCCCTGGTCGAGCAGCGCATGGCGCGCCGGCGCACCCCCGACTTCTCCTGGGCCTACCGCGATATCCACGCCCACCCGCCCAAGCCGAAATCCGGCCCGGAGCCAAAGGCGAAGTCGAGGCCGGGGCCAAAGCCCTAGCTATCCAAGGCCGCCTTCCGGCGCCACACTCACGAGCGCACGGATGAGGCGGAGACGCGGCGATGCTTGCGCAGGTCCTGGCCCTGATGTTCGCGGCGGCCGCTCCGCCCGAAGCGCCGGCGAGCACCGTCTCGCCCCTGACGGTCAAGGCGCCTCCACCCGGCAAGCTGCCACCCGCCGACGCTGTCGTCGACATCGCCAGCGACGACGAGTCCGCGAGCGGCGACTTCGTGGCCGTCTGGCCGGCGTTGGCCTATCAGACCGGCGCGGAAGGCCGCGTGCGGCTGAACTGCAAGGTCGACACCCACGGTCTCGCCGAGACCTGCCACGTGGTTTCGGAGAGCCCGGCGGGCAAGGGCTTCGGCGCCGCAGCCCTGGAGCTTCGCCCGACCTTCAAGCTGGTCCCGCGCAAAGGTCCGGACGGCCAGCCGGTCACCGCCCCGATGACCCTCAACCTCACCTTCGTCCCGCCGGCCAAGGAGCTGGTGGGTACGGTGGGATCCAGCGCCGAGATCCCCCGCATGCAGGCCAGAGGCGACACCCGCGCCTTCGTCGACTCCCAGACGTCCCTGCGCGGCAATCCGCTGGCCATGCGCAAGGTGACCATGGTCGACGATCCCGTGTGGACCGCCGCGCCCAACTTCGACGATCTGGCCGCCGCCTATCCGGCGACCGGCGGCGGGGCTGAGGGCTATGTGGCGGCCCACTGCAAGGTCGACCGCGCCGGGCCCAAGGCAGGCCTTCTTCAACAGTGCGGGGCGATCAAGGAGGCGCCGCACGACGCCGGCTTCGCCAAGGCCGCGCTAAGCCTGACGCCCAAGTTCCGCATCGCGCCGGAGGCCCTGGCCCGCGCGCCGCATGGCGCCGACCTCTGGGTCGACGTGCCGATCCGCCTGCCGCCCCCGGCGGAGATCGCCGACCGCACGGTCATGGCGCCGATCTGGGTCGCCAGCTTCGATCCGCGCGCCACGCCGAAACTCTTCCCGCCCGAGGCCGTCGCCGGCGGCCTGTCCACCGGTCGTGGCGTCGCCCGCTGCGATGTCGGGCCCGACGGGGCCCTCACCGCCTGCGCCCCGGAGCCCGGCGACCCTGACGGCCTGGGTTTCTCCGAAGCGGCGGTGAAGCTGGCCTCGGCCATGAAGATGAACCTCTGGTCGGCCGACGGCGCGCCGGTCGAGGGCGGCGTGGTCCACATCCCGATCCGTCTCAACCTCAAACCCGAGGCGAAATAGCCGCAGCGAGGGAGGTCGCCGATGCTGGCGCAAGCTCTGGCCCTGATGTTCGCCGCGAGCGCTCCGCCGGACCCCGCCGCCGGCCCGGTGCCGCCCGCGACCGTGTCCCCGCTGGAGGTCTTGAAGCCACCCGGCAAGCCGCCGCCGCCCGACGCCAAGCTCGACATGCCCACCAGCAGCGATGACGCCGACACCCGGTTCGTCTTCTGGCCGGCCACCGCCTATCAGGCGCGCTACGATGGCCGGGTTACCTTGCGCTGTCTGATCGACACCCACGGCTTGGCGGAACACTGCGACGTGGCCTCCGAAAGCCCCACCGGCCACGGCTTCGGCCGCGCCGCGCTGGAGATGCGGCCGACCCTGAAGCTAACACCCCCGCAAGGCCCCGACGGTCCCGTCAGCCGGGTGGTGAACGTGGCCGTGCAGTTCACCGCGCCCGAATTCCAGCACATCGGCGGCATGATGCTGGGCAGGCCCCTGCCCATGACGGCGGTGACCCTGCTCGACTTCCCCCAGTGGAGCGCTGCGCCGACCTTCGACGACCTGGCGGCCGCCTATCCGGCGAAGGCGGACGGCGGCGACGGCTATGTCGTGCTTCGGTGCGTGGTCCTGCACTCGGGCGAGGTCCACCGGTGCGGCGTCATCAAGGAAGATCCCGAGCAGCGCGAGTTCGGCGCCGCGGCGCTCAGCTTGTCATCGAAGTTCCGCGTCGCCGCCAGCCTGACCAAGCCCCCCCAGCACTCCGAACTGTGGGTCAATATCCCCATCCGTTTCCCCACGCGTCAGGAGTTGGCGCGCCGCGCCGTGACGGCCCCGACCTGGGTCGACAGCTTCGACGCCAGGCATGTTCCCAAGCTGTTCCCGCCGGAGGCTGTCGCCAGCGGCGTGACCTCCGGGCGCGGCGTCGCCCGCTGCGTCGTGGGCCCCGACGGCGCGCTCACCGACTGCCGGCCCGAGCCGGGCTCGCCCGACGGCCTGGGCTTCTCCGAAGCCGCGGTGAAACTGGCCTCGGCCATGAAGATGAACCTCTGGTCCGCAGACGCCGAGCCAGTGGAGGGCGGCGTCATCGACATCCCGATCCGGCTCAATCTCAAGCCCGATGCGGACTAGAGGGCGTCAGGGTAAAGTGGAAGCCGGTTGACCCGTCCGTCGCGCTCCAAATGCCTGGAATTGGACCCGTCTTGTCCGGTTCAGATAAATCCCTCTGAACCGGGAAGCGTCTAGCCGCCGCTACCCAAGCCCCACAGCGCGTGGCAAGCTTCGCCGGGGGACGTCGGTTTGGGAGACACGGGGATGATCGCGCAAGCCCTCGCCTTGATGCTGGCCGCAGCGCCCGCACCACCCGCCGCGTCCGCTCCGCCGCCGGACGCCACCGTCTCCCCGCTGGAGGTGCTCAGGCGCCCGGACAACAAGCCGCCGCCCGCCGACGCCAAGATCGACATGCAGGGCACGGACGACGACATTGACCAGCAGGTGGTGATCTGGCCGGGCACGGCCTATCACGCGGGCCTCGGCGGTCGGGTCACCCTGCGTTGCCTGGTCGACGCCCATGGCCTGGCCGAACGCTGCGAGGTCGCCTACGAGGCGCCGACCGGCAAGGGCTTCGGCAAGGCCGCCCTCGAGATGCGTCCGACCTTCAAGCTGGCGCCGACCCTGGGGCCGGACGGACCGGTCGCGGGCATCAAGAACATCTCGATCACCTTCAAGGGCACCGACAGCCAGGTCACCATGGCCGCGGCGATGAAGGGCGGCACGTTCGGCCTGCACAACCCCTTGCAGATGCGCCAGGTCACCATGCTCGACTTCCCGGTCTGGTCGGCGGCGGCGAGCTTCGACGACCTGGCGGCGGCCTATCCGGTCAAGGCGGGCGGCGTCGAGGGCTATGCGGTCGCCCACTGCCAGGTGCGCGGCACGGGCGCGCTCTGGAGCTGCCAGAACATCAAGGAGACGCCGGAAAAGCTCGGCTTCGGCGCCGCAGCGACCGCGCTGGCCGCCGCCAAGTTCCGGGTGCTGCCACGGCTCGCCCAGACGCGCCATTCCGGCGAGCTGTGGGTCGACGTGCCGATCCGTTTCCCGCCACCGGCCGAACTCGCCCAGCGCACCGTCATGGCGCCGACCTGGGTCGCCGCCTTCGATCCGAAGGCCGTCCTGAAGCTGTTCCCGCCGGAAGCCGCCGCCAGCGGGCTCACCACCGGCCGCGGCGTCGCCCGCTGTACGGTCGCCGCCGACGGCGCTTTGACCGCCTGCGCGCCGGAGCCGGGCGACCCCGACGGCCTGGGTTTCTCCGAGGCCGCTGTGAAGCTTGCCTCCAACATGAAGATGAATCTGTGGTCGGCCGACGCCGAGCCGGTCGAGGGTGGCGTGGTCCACATCCCGATCCGCCTCAATCTGAAAGCCCAAGCCAAGTAGAGCCGCTTGGCCAGCAAGCTTAGCCTTGGAATCTACAGTTAAGCTGCCGCCATTTCAGCACAATTGCGACTCCAATACGTCGCAGCGGCAATCCAACACATGGCTTCAGGCGCATCGTGAAGGCACGGGTTAACCACGATACGCTGGCCGGGGATGGCGTCGGGGAGTTACTTACAATGGTCCGCGCGATCAGCTTGACTCCGCGTGAGCGGCGTTGGCTTTCGATCATGGGAT
>NZ_SSMZ01000284.1 GCF_004799395.1 Phenylobacterium sp. | reverse complement strand
CTGAAGTTCGCGCACTAGGCTGGGCCGGGAGAGCCACGCTATAGAGGCCACGATGTCCGCCTTCCTGCGCCCCTTCCTCGACCGCTGGCGGTTCGTCGCCCTGCTGATCTCGGCCGGAATGCTGGCCACGGCCCACGCCTTCCAGACCTTCGGCGGCCTGGCGCCCTGCGAGCTCTGCCTGAAACAGCGGACCGTCTATTGGGTCGCCGGCGGCGTCGCCGCGGCGGCGATGATCCTCGTGCGCCTCTCGGGCGGCGCGCGCTGGCGCGAGGCGACCTGCTGGCTCCTGGCCTTGGTGTTCCTGGCGAGCGTCGGCGTCGCCGGCTATCACGCCGGCGTCGAGTGGAAGTTCTGGCCTGGGCCACAGAGCTGCTCCGGCGGCGGCACGGTCACCATGGCCTCGCTGAAGGCGCTGCTGAACGGCGGCGGAGTGAAGATGCCCGCCTGCGACCATCCTGCCTGGGTCTTCCTGGGTCTTTCCATGGCCGGCTGGAACACCCTGGCGTCGGTGGCCTTCACCGGCCTGAGCGTCGCCGCCGCCATCCGCGAACGGAGCAAGGCATGAGCGGAAAGCCCGTTCCGCCCCGGCCAGGCCGCGGCGCCGCCGCCGCGCGGATGGCCGAGATCCTGCGGGTCGACCACGCCGGCGAGATGGCCGCCGTCGCCATCTACCGCGGCCAGCGCGCCGTGCTGGGCGAGGCCGCCGGTCACGAACGCATCGCCGGCCAGCTCGCCCACATGGAGGCCCAGGAAGCCGAGCACCTGGCCCGCTTCGACCGCCTCTTGACCGAGCGCCAGGTGCGGCCAACGGCATTGGCGCCGGTCTGGCGTTTCGCCGCCTTCGCACTCGGCGCCGGCACGGCGCTGATGGGCGACAAGGTCGCGCACGCCTGCACCGAGGCGGTGGAGACCGTCATCGAAGAGCACTACGCCCATCAGATCGCCGAGCTGGCCGAACGCGACCCGAAGCTCGCCGGCGAGCTGTCGGGCTTCCGCGACGAAGAACTCGCCCACCGCGACCTGGCGGTGGAGGAGGGCGCCAAGGAGGCCCCGGCCTACGCCCTGCTCTCCGCCCTGATCGGC
Organism: Phenylobacterium sp.; assembly: GCF_004799395.1. Taxonomy (GTDB): domain Bacteria; phylum Pseudomonadota; class Alphaproteobacteria; order Caulobacterales; family Caulobacteraceae; genus Phenylobacterium. The sequence continues at coordinate 10,364 of NZ_SSMZ01000284.1, read as the reverse complement.
GCGGGTTGCCGCGTGGCGATCAAAATCAGCGAAAAAGTCTGATCGGCGCGCGCTGTCGCGCGGCGATCAAGATCAGCGAGAAACCTTAGGGTCGGTATTGGCCTTCCAGCCGCCGCCCAGTGACTGGATCAGGGCCACCGCCGTCGTTTGCCGCTGAGCGGCCGTCTGCACCACGGCGAGGCGGGCGGTGTAGGCTGCCGTCTCGGCGGTGACCACGTCGGTGTAAACCACGGTGCCGGACGAATACTGGTTGAGGAAGATCTTCTCGGCAGCGTCGGCGGCGGTGGAGGCCTGGGCGCGCAGATCGGCCTGTTGCGCAAGGACGCGGGTGGCCGCGAGTTGGTCCTCCACGGTCTGCAGTGCTTCCAGCACCGTCTCGCGATACTGGGCGACGGCCTGGTCGTGAGCCGCCTTGGCCTGGTTCACCTGGGCGCGGCGCGCGCCCGCGTCGAAGATGGTCTCGGCGATCGACCCGCCGTAGCTCCAGAGCGAATTGGCGCTGGAGAACAGGTGGCCGAGCTCCGTCGCCGCGAAGCCGTAGGAACCGCTGAGCGTGATGTCCGGATAGTAGGCCGCGACCTGCACGCCGATCTGGGCGTTAGCGGCCTGCACCCGGCGCTCGGCGCCGGCGATGTCCGGGCGCCGCTGCAGGATCGCCGAAGGCACCGTCGGCGGCACGGCTGGCACGGTGCCGATCCAGGGCGCCGCGGCCAGGGTGAATCCACCCGGAGCTTCGCCGGTCAGCACGGCGATGGCGTGTTCGAAGTCGTCCCGCGCCTGCGTCTGCCCGGCCAGGTCGGACTGGGCGTTGGCGAGCTGGGTCTGGGCTTGATAGACGTCGCTGCGGACCGTGGTGCCGGCGTTGTAGCGGTTCTGGGTGATGGTCAGCGTGCGCTGGTAGGCGGTGACCGTCGCCTGGTCGAGCGCGATCTCGGCGTCGGCGGCGCGCAGTCCGAAATAGTCGGTGGCGAGCTCGGCCTGGGCCGTGAGCTTGGCCGCCGCGAGGTCGGCGGCGCTGGCCTGGGCGTTCGACTTGGCGCCTTCGATGGTGCGGCGGATGCGCCCCCAGATGTCCGGCGCCCAGCTGACGTCGGCGCTCACCCGGTACTGGGTGGTGGTCGAAGATCCGCCGCCGGCGATGACTGTGCTGCCGCCCGCGCCGGTGATCACCGTGCCCGCGCCGCTCCCGTTGCCGCCCGTGCCGGACTTGGTGCCGCTGCCGGTCAGGTCGACGGTCGGGAAGAGCTGGGCGCGATCGGCGGCGACCACGGCGCGGGCTTCCCGATAGGCGGCCTCAGCGGCGATGACGTTCTGGTTGGAGACCTGCACCTTGGCCTCGAGACCGTTCAGGATCGGGTCGCCGAACAGGGTCCACCAGTCGCCGCGGTCCAGGGTGTCGGCGGGCGCAGCTGGAGACCAGCCGCCCGGCGCTTCCTTGAAGGTCGGGGAAAGCGGGGCGGAGGGCCGCACATAGTTGGGCCCGACCGCGCAGCCGGCAAGGGCGGCTGACGTCAGCAGGACGGCGGAAAGACGGTACGAGGACTTCATCATGCGGGCTGGACCTGGCCATCGCCGCTGTGGCGGCTGAGGTAGCGTTCGTCGCGGTGACGCCGCAACCGGTCGATGTAGACGTAGACCACCGGGGTGGTCAGAAGGGTGAGCAGCTGACTGGCGATCAGGCCACCGATGATGGCGATCCCCAGCGGCTGGCGCAGCTCCGAGCCCTCGCCGAAACCAATGGCCAGCGGCAGGGCGCCGAGGCCCGCGGCCAGCGTGGTCATCAGGATCGGGCGGAAGCGCAGCAGACAGGCCTCGCGCACCGCCTCGGTGGCGGACAGGTTGCGGCTGCGTTGCGCGTCGAGCGCGAAGTCGATGATCATGATGGCGTTCTTCTTCACCAGGCCGATCAGCAGGAAGATGCCGATCAAGGCGATGACCGAAAATTCCATCTTGAAGATCATCAGCATCAGCAGCGCGCCGAAGCCCGCCGACGGCAGGGTCGAGAGCACCGTGATCGGATGGATCAGGCTCTCGTAGAGGATGCCGAGCACGATGTAGATCGCGATCAGGGCCGCCAGGATCAGAACCGGCTCCTGCTTCAGGGTGTCGGTGAAGCCCTTGGCGGTGCCGGCGAAAGCGCCGCGCACGTTGGTCGGCATGTGGATGTCGGCCTCGTCCTGGATGATCGCGGCCTGGGCGTCGCTGAGTGACGCGCCGTCGGGTTGGTTGAACGAGATGGTGGTCGCCAGCTCCGCGTCCTGGTGGTTGATCGCCGCCGGCGCAGCGCGGTTGTAGAACTTCGCGATCGCCGACAGCGGGATCATATTGCGCGCCGAGGTGTTGAGCGCGCTGCCGGTGCCGGGGTCGCGGGCGCCGGGGTTGGCCGCCTGCGTCTGGGACGCCCCGTTGGCTCCGCTGGAGCCGCCCGACCCGGAGCTGAAGCCGGTGGTGCTGGAGCTCGCCTGGGTGGCGGCGGCGTTGGCGGCGGCCACCGCCGCGGCGGTTTGCGGCTGGTTGGAGGCGGCGGGCTTGCTCACCGTCACCGGCGAGCTGGCGGGGACGTAGATGCTCTGCAGCGCCTCTGGGCTCATGGTGTACTGCGGGGCGTTCTCCATCACCACGCTGTAGGTGTTGAGGTCCTCGTAGATGTTGGCCACCGGCCTTTGGCCGAAGCTGTCGTAGAGGGCGTTGTCCACGTCGAGCAGGTTGACGCCGAGGCGCGCGGCGGAGTCGTGATCGACGTCCACATAGGCCTCGACGCCGTTGTCCTGCTGATCGGTGCTGACGTCGGTCATCACAGTGGTTTGCACGGCCATGGCGTCGTTCAGCTTCTGCGCCCATTCCTTTAGGTCGGCCCGATTGTCGGCCTTCAGCGTGTATTGATAGGTGGCGTTGGACTGCCGGCCGCCGGCGCGGAAGTCCTGCTGCGGATTCAGGAACACGGTGAGGCCGGTCACCTTGGCCAATTGCGGCCGCAGCCGAGCGACCACAGCGGCGCCGCCCTCCTTGCGCTGGCCCCGGGGTTTCAGGTCCACGGACAGGAAGCCGCCGCCGGAGCGCCCGCCGCCGGTGAAGCCCACCACCGTCTGAACGGCCGGATCCTTCAGCAGGATCGCCACAAGCTGCTTCATCTTGACGCCCATCTCCTCGTTGGAGATCGACTGGTCGGCGCGCAGGCCGCCGTTCAGCCGACCGGAGTCCTGGATCGGGAAGAAGCCTTTCGGGATGGCCATGTAGAGGTAGACATTGAGGCAGACGATCACCGCCAGGATCAGCATCATCAGCGGCTTGGCCGCCAGCGCGAAGTCGAGGCTGTGCTCGTAGCTCTTGTGCAGCCACTGGATCGCCCGCCCGATGGCGCGTGAGACGCGGCCCTCCGGCTGCTCCTCGTCCTTCGAGCGCAGCAGGTAGGCGCACATCATCGGCGTAGTGGTGAGCGACACCACCAGCGAGATCAGCACCGACGCCGACAGGGTCACCGCGAACTCTTTGAACAGGGCGCCGACCTGGCCGCCCATGAACAACAGGGGGATGAACACCGCCACCAGCGAGATGCTCATGGAGAGCACCGTGAAACCGACCTGGCGCGCCCCGGCCAGGGCGGCGTCGAAGCGGCTCATGCCGCCCTCGATCAGGCGGTTGGTGTTCTCCAGCACCACGATGGCGTCGTCGACCACGAAGCCCGAGGCCACGGTCAGCGCCATAAGGCTGATGTTGTTCAGGGAGAAACCCAGCAGGTACATGATCCCGAAGGTGCCCAAGAGCGACACCACCGTCGCCACCGCCGGGATCAGCGTCGCCTTCCAGCGGCGCAGGAAGACGCCGACCACCACCACCACGAGCGCGATGGCGATGGCCAGCGTGACCTCGATCTCCCTGAGCGACGCGCGGATGCTGGTGGTGGCGTCCGAGGCCACCTGCATCTTCACGTCGGCGGGCATCTGAGCCTGCAGCAGCGGCAGGACCTTCCGCACCGAATCCACCAGCGCGATCACATTGGCGGCGGGTTGCTGGGTGATCAGCACGACGATGCAGGACTTGCCGTTGATCAGGCCGAGGGTGTGGACGTCCGCCACGCTGTCGATCACGCTGGCGACGTCGGACAGCCGCACGGCCGATCCCCGGCGGTAGGCGATGATCAGAGGGGCGTAGTCCGAGGCGTGGATGCCGCCGGTGGAGGTGTAGATCTGGAACCTCTGGCCGCTCGCGTCCTGAACCATGCCCTTAGGCCGGTTGGCGTTGGCCGACTGGATAGCGGTGCGCACGTCCTCGAGGCTGATGCCGAAGCGGTTGAGGGCGAAGGGCGAGACCTCCACCCGCACCGCCGGTTGCGAACTGCCGCCGATGTCCACCTGGCCAACGCCGCTGACCTGGCTCAGCCGCTGGACCACGATGTTGTTCACCGCGTCATAGATCTGGCCGGGCGTGCGGGTGTCGGAGGTCAGCGCCAGGATCATCACCGGCTGCTGGGCCGGGTTGGCCTTGTTGTAGGTCGGGTTCTGCCGGAGCGTCGGCGGCAGGTCGGCGCGGGCGGCGTTGATGCCGGCCTGCACCGCGCGCGCGGCGGCGTCAATGTTCTTGGAGATGTCGAACTGCAGGGTGACGCTGGTCGACCCTGTCGAACTGGACGAGGTGATCTCGTTGACCCCCGCGATGGTCCCCAGCCTGCGCTCCAGCGGCGTCGCGACGTCTGAGGCCATGGTCGTCGGGCTGGCGCCGGCCAAGCTGGCGCGCACATTGATCACCGGGAGATCGATCATCGGCAGCGGCGCGACCGGCAGCACCAGGAAGCCCGCCACGCCCGACAACGCCAGGCCGATCGTCAGCAGGATGGTGGCGATCGGCCGCTTGATGAACGGAGCCGAGAGGTTCATTCGGCCGGCTCCGGCGAAGGCGCCAGCGGCGGCTCGCCTTCAGCGGCCCGGGTCTTGGTCTTCTTGGGCGCCAGCTTGTCGAACCAGAGGTAGACGACGGGCGTGGTGAAGATGGTCAAGAGCTGGCTGACGATCAGGCCGCCGAAGATGGCGATGCCCAACGGCCGGCGCAGCTCCGCGCCCTCGCCTAGGCCCAACATCAGCGGGACTGCGGCGAACAGGGCCGCCATTGTGGTCATCAGGATCGGGCGGAACCGCAACAGGGCCGCCTGGTGGATGGCCTCGCGCGCGCTCATCCCCTGCTCGCGTTCGGCGTCGAGGGCGAAGTCGATCATCATGATCGCGTTCTTCTTCACGATGCCGATCAAGAGGATGATCCCGATGATCCCGATCACCCCCAGGTCGTTGCCGGTGAACATCAGGGCCAGGAGGGCGCCGACGCCGGCCGAGGGCAGGGTGGAGAGGATCGTCAGCGGGTGGATGTAGCTCTCGTAGAGCACGCCCAGCACGATGTAGACGCAGACCACCGCTGCAAGGATCAGCCACAGCTCGTTGTTCAGCGAGTTCTCATAGGCCCCGGCCGCTCCCAGGAAGGTGAGCGTGATGCCGGCCGGCTGGCTGATCTTGCCGGCCACCTTGCGGATGTCGGCGACGGCGCCGCCCAGCGAGGTCCCGCCGCCGGTGTCAAAGCCGACGGTGGCGGCCGGGAACTGGGCCACGTGGCGGACCTGCAGCGGGGCGGTCGTCTGCTTGATGCTGGCGATCGCCGCCAGCGGCGTCGAACCGCCGGTGGACTGCAGCTGGACGCCCCCCAGACCCTGCGGCGTCGCGTTGCCAGCCTGGGCTTCCAGGATCACCCGGTACTGATTGGTCTCGGTGAAGATGTTCGAGACGATCCGCTGGCCGAAGGCCGAATAGAGGGAATCGTCCACCGCCGCCGGCGTAATGCCGAGGCGGGCGGCGGTGTCGCGGTCGATGTTGACGAAGGCCGACAGGCCCACGTCGGCGGCGTCGGTGGTGACGTTCTGAAGCTTCTTCTCCTTGGCGAGCGCCTCGGTGAGCTTCACCGCCCAGTCATCGACCTGTTGGGTGTTCGCGCCTTCCACCGAGACCCGGTACTGGGTCGGGCCGGACTCCGCGTCCACCGTCAGGTCCTGCGTCGGTTGCATGTAGAGTTGTACGCCGGCCACCTTGGCGACGGCGTCCCGCAGCCGCTGCATGACCTTGGTCTGGGAGCCGTGGCTTTCCTTGAGATTGATCAGCAGCTCGCCTGAGTTCAGCGTGGCGTTGGTCGAGCCGTCGACGCCGACGAAGGACGAGACATTCTCCACCGCCGGGTCCTGCATCACCAGGTTGGCAACCTCGCCCTGCAGCTGCGCCATCTTTTGGTAGGAGACCGTGTCCGAGGCCTGGATACGGGCCTGCAGCTGCCCGGTGTCCTGCACGGGGAACAGGCCCTTGGAGATCACCACATAGAGCAGGACCGTCACCAGGAAGGTGGCGACGGCGACGATCAGGGTCGCGGTCTGGCGGTCCAGGACCCAGAGCAGCGCGCGGTCGTAACGGGCGATGACCTTATCGAACCAAGCCTGGGTCTTCTCGCCGAAGCTTCCGGGCTTGGCGTGATGCTCGTCGGCCGTCATCCAGCGCGCGGCCATCATCGGCGTGAGCGTCAGCGACACCACCGCCGAAATCAGGATGGTGATGGCGAGCGTGATGGCGAACTCACGGAACAGGCGCCCGACGACGTCGCCCATGAACAGCAGCGGGATCAGCACCGCCAGCAGCGAGACGGTCAGCGAGATGATCGTGAAGCCGATCTGCTTGGCGCCGTTCAACGCGGCCTCAAAGGGCGGCTCGCCGTCCTCCACGTGGCGGGAGATGTTTTCCAGCATGACGATGGCGTCGTCGACCACGAAGCCGGTGGCGATGGTCAGCGCCATCAGGCTGAGATTGTTGAGGCTAAAGCCCAGCAGATAGGTCACGCCGCAGGTGCCGATCAGCGAGATCGGCACGGCCAGGCCGGCGATGATCGTGGCCCGGATCGAGTGCAGGAAGAAGAAGATCACCAGCACGACGAGCACGATCGCCAGCAGTAGCTCCATCTCCACGTCGTGGACCGAGGCGCGGATGCCGGTGGTGCGGTCTGACAGCACACTGATATGGACCCCCGGCGGCAGCGCGGCGGTGAGCACAGGAAGTTGGGCCTTGATGGCGTCGACGGTCTTGATGACATTGGCGCCAGGCTGGCGCTGCACGTTGACGACGATCGCCGGCGTCTTGCCTGACCAGGCGCCGAGCTGGACGTTCTCCGGGCCCTGCACGACGTTGGCGACGTCGGACATCCGCACCGAGGCGCCGTTGCGGGTGGCGATGATCAGGTTCTTGTAGTCGTCCACCGTGGCCAGCTGGTCATCGGCGTTGATGGTGTAGCTGCGGGTCGGGCCCTCGAAACTGCCCTTCGGCGCATTGGCGTTGGCCGAGCTGATGGCGCTGCGCACGGTGGTCAGCGTCAGGCCATAGGCGGCCAGGGCGTCGGTGTTGATCTGGATCCGCACCGCCGGCCGCTGGCCGCCGGAAAGCGTCACCAGGCCGACGCCGGAGACCTGGCTGATCTTCTGAGCCAGCTGGGTGTAGATGACGTTTTGCACGTCCGTCAGCGGCATGGTGTCGGAGGTCGCCGCCAGCGTCAGGACGGGCGCATCGGCCGGGTTCACCTTGGCGTAGATCGGCGGCGCCGGCAGGTCGGCGGGCAGCAGGGTGTTTGCCTGGTTGATCTCGGCCTGCACCTCCTGCTCGGCGACATCGAGGGCCAGCTTCAGGTCGAATTGCAGGGTGATCACCGAGGCGCCGGCGGACGACACGGAGGTCATCCGCTGCAGGCCGGCCATCTGGCCGAAGTCGCGCTCCAGGGGCGCCGTCACCGTCTGGGCCATCACCTCCGGGCTGCCGCCCGGATAGAGGGTGGTGACCTGGATCGTGGGATAATCCACTTCCGGCAGGGCCGAGAGCGGCAGGAGCTTGAAGCCCACGAGCCCGGCCAGCACGATCGCCACCATGAGGAGGGCGGTCGCGACAGGTCGCAGGATAAAGGGACGTGACGGGTTCATCCGTTCGAGGACCGGTCTCTAAGCTCTACAGTCACTGCCCGCCGCCACCGCCGCCGCCCGGCGTACGATGGGGCATCTTGGCCATGGCCGCCTGACAGGCGGCCGAGGCCTTGGTCGCATTTTCGCGCAGGCACATGAAGGCTTCACGGCCCTCCTGGCCCGGACACAGCTTCTTGGTGTCGACGTCGCAGGCCTTGTGCATGGCCTCGCGGGCCGCCTGCATCTCGGGCGACATGGTGAAGCCTGCGCCGCCAGCGCCGCCGCCGCCGCCGCCGGCCGCGCCGCCGCCAGTCGGGGCCGCGCCGCCAGCCGGTGCGCCGCCGAAGCCGCCGCCGGGCGCGCCGCCGCCGCCACCGCCACCGCCACCCGGAGGCCGCGTCGGCATCTTGGCGAGGGCCGCCTGGCAGGCCTTGGAGGCCTTGGCGCTGTTCTCGCGCAGGCAGTTGAAGGCTTCGCGGCCTTCCTGACCGGGGCACAGCTTCTTTGTGTCGGGATCGCAGGCCTTGTGCATGGCCTCGCGGGCCGCCTGCATCTCCGGCGAAGGCGTGAAGCCGCCGCCGCCCGCACCGGCGCCATATCCGCCCGCGCTACCGCCGTTTGAGCCGCCGCCGCCGCCGCCGCCTGCGCGGGCCGCCGCCGCCTCGGCCATCGCCGACTGGCAGGCCGGGCTGGTCTTGGCCACATTCTGGCGCAGGCACATGAAGGCGTCGCGGCCTTGTTTGCCGTCGCACAGCTTCTTCATGTCGGGCGCGCAGATCAGCATCGGGTTCTTGTCGGTCGGGAGCGTGACCTTGCCGCCCTCCGTCAGGCGGTCGCCGCCTTCGGTGATCACCTTCTCGCCGGGGTTCAGGCCCTGGGTGATGCTGGTCACCAGGGGCGTCGCCGGACCGCGCGTCACGTTGCGCTTGGTGACCGTCTTGTCGGCCTTCAGGATCCAGACAAAGTCGCCCTGCGGCCCGGTGCGCACCGCCGTCACCGGCACCACCACAACGTTGTGCAGGGTCTGCAGCGCGATGCGGACGTTGACGAACTGACTGGGGAACAGCGCCCCATTGGCGTTGGCGAAACGCGCCTTGGCCTTCACCGTGCCGGTGGTCGGATCGACCACGTTGTCGAGGGTTGAGAACATGCCCTGATCCAGCACCGTGGTCTTGGAGCGGTCATAGGCCGTCACCGGCAACTGGCTGCGCGCCGCCTGCGCCTGCAGGTTGGGCACGGCGTCCTGGGCGACGGTGAATTCGACGTCGATCGGCGTGACTTCCGTCACGACAGCGAAGCCGGTCGTGCTGCCGGCCTGAATGAAGTTGCCCAGGTCCACGGCGCGCAGGCCGATGCGACCGCCCACCGGGGAGATCACCTTCGAATAGCCGAGGTTTAGCTTGGCCGAGCCGACGGCGGCCTTGTCGGTCACCACAGTGCCTTCGAGCTGCTTGACCAGCGCCGCCTGGGTGTCGACATCCTGGTGGGCGATGGAGTCCTGGGTCAGCAGGGTCTGGTCGCGCTTCAGCAGGATCCTGGCGTTGTCCAGCTGGGCTTCGTCGCGGGTCTCATTGCCCTGCGCCTGGAGCAGCGCCATCTGGAACGGCCGGGGGTCGATCTCGGCGATCGCCTGGCCCTTCTTCACCAGCTGGCCCTCCTTGAAGAGGATCCTGATGATCACACCGGAAACCTGCGGCGTCACCGTCACCGTCGCCGGGGGCGTCACCGTGCCCAGGCCGTCCAGGGTGATCGGGATGTCGGAGACCGTGGCCGTGGCCACGCCGACCGTGGTCGAGGGCCGGCGTCCGCGTCCGCCGCCCGGTCCGCCGGGTCCTCCAGGACCGCCCGCGGCGCCGGACTTGCTGCTGTGGGCCAGCGAGACCGCGAACCAGATCAGGCCGGCGAGCGCCGCCAGCACCAACAGGATGACCAGGGTGCGCCGGAGAGGATGCTCCTTGCTCCAGAAAGCGGCGCGCGCTCGATTATCCATCATTCCTCCGGGGTCACCTGCGGACCGGCGCGCGCATCGGCGCAAGCTTCACCATAACAGTCGCGCAGCAAACGCTGTTCCCCCGCTCATTGCTGAATGGGAGGCGTTTGCCAAGCTAACTCGCCTCCTACTAAGGCTTCCCCATGACAAGCGTCTTTCCGCCCTGCGTCCGAACCTTCCGGCGCTGCAACTGGGTGACGGCGCCGCAATGCGCCCCCTTGCAGAACGGCGGTCGGCAGCCGGCGCGCGGGGCGAAATCTGACTGAAATTTAATCTGGGCTAAGGTGGCGACAGAGAGCGCCGCGCTAGGAGCCTGACTCCGTAGTCAAAATCGAGAAAATCCAAGGGTAGAAAATTGCCCCAACGGGATCGGATGGGGGTGAAGTCGCAAGTTCGATGCTGGGACGAGCT
>NZ_SSMZ01000283.1 GCF_004799395.1 Phenylobacterium sp. | reverse complement strand
GAGCATCCTTCTGCGAACATCCAGCGAGCCGGCCCGCAAGCATTTCTCATGACCCTCATCGATCCTGACCTTCTGCTGCGCGACGCGATCAGCGCCCTTCGCAGCCATCGTCCTGAAGACGCCCTGGAGCTGCTGGACCAGATTACCGCAGCCGGGCGAGGCAACGCCGCGGTCTGGCTGGCGGTCGCCATGACCCACAACGGGCTGGGAAACCCGGCGCGCGAGCTCGCCGCACTCAACGAGGCCTTGAAGCTCGAGCCGCGTAATCTGCGGGCCCTGATCATGACCGGCGACAACCTCGCCGCAGCGGGGGACGGCCGCGCCGCCTGCATCTACTACGATGCGGTCGGCAAGATCGCCGCCATGCAGCCCCCCGCCGACCAGGGGCTCGCCGCGCAGGTGACGCGCGCTCGGCGTCTGGCTCTCGAATACGGCGCGGAATTCGAAAACCACCTCCTCGCGACGATGGCGGCTGAAGGCGTAGATCAGCCCGGGGCCCGACGCGTTCGGGAGTCCCTCGACCTGATGCTCGGCAAACGGCAGATCTACCTGCAGCAGCCGCGACACTACTATTTTCCCGAGCTGCCCAACATTGCCTGGGCCGAGCGCGCCGCCTTCCCCTGGCTTGCCGAGGTGGAGGCCGCGACCGACGCCATTCGAGGCGAGCTCGGTCAGGTGCTTCAAGACGGCGCCGCGTTCGCCCCCTATCTGGAGCCCGAACCCAATCGTCCGGTCTTCGCCGAGACCCGCGGCATGCTCGACAACCCAGCCTGGTCGTCGTTCTACCTGTGGAAGAGCGGCGCGCCCGTGCCTGAGAATATCGCCCGCTGCCCGTCGGTCATGGCGGCGCTGGAGAATGCGCCCCTCTGCAAGATTGCGGGCCGCACGCCCTCGGTGTTCTTTTCACTCCTCCAGCCCGGCGCGCACATCCAGCCGCATCACGGCTTCACCAACGCCCGCTATATCTGCCACCTCCCCCTGATCGTGCCGGACGGCTGCGCCATGCGGGTGGGCGCAGAGACCCGGCCCTGGGCGCAGGGCGAGGCATGCATCTTCGACGACAGCATCGAGCACGAGGCCTGGAACAAGCACCCCGACGCGCTTCGCGTCGTGCTCATTTTCGATATCTGGCGGCCTGAGTTGCGCGAGACCGAACGTAGCCTTGTGAGCACCCTGCTGCAGGCGGTCGACAGCTACAGATCGCCGCCCAGATCCGTCGGCTAGAAGACCATCACCCGGCCGAAACCCGCCGGCCACAAGCCGGTGCGCGCATGCGCCGGGCGCTGGACGGTGAACCGAAGCCCCGCTACTAGCCGGCACGGAGGCAGTGTCTCCTGATCCCGGTTTCAGCGCCTCCATGCACCTGCGGCTCTCCAGCTTCGTTCACCTGGTTCCGATCACCGACGATCGGGTTCTGGTGGTCGATGCGATCAGCCACGTGCGCCTCGTCGTAAACGCCGAGGTGGCCGAGCTTATCCGCGGGTTCGCCGCCCCGCAGCACGCGTCCGAGCCGCCGCCCACGGGGGGCGTGATCGCAGCGATGCTGGAGCGGGGAATGCTCACGGAGCGTACGCCGGCCGAGGAGCTGGCCGACGTCGCCCAGGTGCTTGGCCCCTACCATGGGCGTGACCCCGATGCGTTGCTGCAGAAATACCGGCGCGAGGCCAAGGAAGGCGCCGAGCCCTATTGGGCGGTCACCAAGGCGCTCGGGATCGAGGATCTGGACGGCTCAAGGGCGCGGATAGACCTGATCCTGCTCGGCGACTGCGACATACATATGGAGGCCGATTTCCTGCGGCGCGAGGGCGCTCAGCGTGGAGTCGACGTGCGGGTCGCCGCCACCTTCCCCGATGACGTCCGGTTTGCCGCCGAGCACAAGCATGACGCCATTCTAGTGGGCGCGCTTCGCTCCCGCGTCAGCCTCATGGACCCCCGTCGCACCGACACTGCGACGCCGCCGCACGCCGCCTTCATCGCCGAGGCTCGCCAGATCATCGAAGGCCTGCGTGGCCACACGACAGCGCCAATCCTGATCGACGGATTGCCTGAGCCGACGGTGCAGCCGATGGGGTTTGCCGACCGCGGTCCGCTCAGTCATCGCGGGCGCGTCCGCCTCGCCAACATGGCGCTTTCGGTCCTGGTGGAAAGCTATCCCGACGTTCACATGGTCGACGTGGCCACAGCGCTGGGCGCTGTCGGCGCGGAGCGGCTGGTTGACGACGGAATCTGCAACTTCACCCATATGGGATCGCCCGGATGGCTGCTGCAGCGGGCCGACGAGGAATTGATCCCCGTCCACGGGCAGTTTCCCGACATGGCTCCCCTGGCCGCCTGGATCGGCGGCGATCCCTATGCCCGTGAAGCCGTCACCGCGCGGGCTCATCTCGACGCGCTCGCCGTTGTGCTGGCCCTCGACGCCAAGAAGTGCGTCGTTGTCGATCTGGACGGCGTCCTGTGGCCCGGCGTCCTGGCTGAGACCGGCGCGCCGTTTGCGTGGACGCCGCAGGACAATCCCCACTCCTACATTGGCCTCTACTTCGGCTTGCACGAAGCGCTCCTGGCTCTGAAAAAGCGCGGGGTTCTCCTCGCCTGTGTGAGCAAGAACGACGCGGCGACGGTGCGCGAACTCTGGACCTACCCCGACGGCTACCCCCACGGGATGCTGCTGACGCCGGATGATTTCGTCAGCCTGCGCATCAACTGGGAGGACAAGGTCGACAACCTCCGCTCGATCGCCGACGAACTTGGCCTGTCCCCCGGGACCTTCCTGTTCATCGACGACAACCCGGTCGAACGCGAGCGCGTCCGGCAGCGGCTTCCCGAGGTTGAGGTCTGGGGAGACGATCTCTTCGCCCTGCGGCGGCGGTTGCTGAACGACCCTCGCCTTCAGCGGCCGAGCCTTAGCGCCGAAGCCGCCGCCCGCACCGAACTGGCGAAGGCCCAGGTCAAGCGCCAGGCGGCGCGGGCCGATGCGATCAGCGAAAGCGATTACGTCGCGTCGCTGAACGTGCAGACGCGCGTCGAGCGCGTGGCGCCCGACGCCGACCTGAAACGCATCGTGGAGCTCTTCCAGCGGACCACCCAATTCAACGCGACCGGCGTCAGGTTCTCAGAGGCTGAATTGAAGGCCGTGGCGGCGTCGCCGCGCGACGGCGTCTACGCAGCCCATGTCACGGATCGCTTCGCGGACAATGGGCTGGTGGGCGCAGCCGTCGTCCGCGATGGCGAGATTGCCGGTCTCGCGCTCAGTTGCCGTGTTCTCGGGCTGGGCGTGGAACACACGTTCTTGCAGCGCATCCTGGCAGACCATCCCGCCCTGACCGCGCGCATCGTCCCGACCGCGCGGAACGCGCCCGTGCGCAACATCTATCGCGACAACGGGTTCGTAAGCGATGGCGAGGGGTCATGGCGGCGCGGTTAGGTCCGCGGCTTCGCCACGCTAGGCCGCGTCGCCCCACTGCCGCTGCAGCGACGACCGGATGTAGTTGAGACGGGTGATCCCGTCCCAACTGAGGCGGTCGGCCTCTTGCGCCAGGACGTCATTCATCTCGAAGAGCAATTCACGGCTCACCCGGTCGACGATCTCACTTTCGATGAAGGTGATGCCGCACAGGCGCTCGCCGCGCGTCACGGGGCGAACCTCATGCAGCGTAGTCGAGGGGTAGATGACAGCGCCGCCGGGCGGCAGCCTGAAGTCCAACGCACGGCTACCCAGGTGGACCGACAGCTCTCCTCCATCGTAGTCTTCGAGCGGGTTCAGGAAGATTGTACAGCTGAGGTCGGCCCGCACAGGTCGCGTGCCCATCGGTATGAAGGCTGTGTCAGCGTGCACGCCGTAGTTCATGCCCACCGTGTATTTGGTCAACACCGGTGGGGCCATCCGCTTGGGAAAGGCAAAGGCCGAGACCTGGGCATGCCGGGCAAGGGCGTGGCCGAGGAGTTCGGAGGCCTGCTGGTGATTTAGGCCGCGCGTATCGGCGTGCAGGTTGTTCTTCACCTTCGAATGCGGGTTGGTTATCCGCCCCTCGACGAATTTTACGCCCCGGGCCAAGCCCCGAAGGTCTTCGACCTCATCGCTCGTCAGCAGGTCTGCGATTTCTTGGAACATGGCCTATCGCCTCAACGGATCATCTGGCGCCCATCAAGATGCAAATACGACTGGTTTCCAGGGATCGTCCATAGGCGGCGGCGTTTGGCGAAGCGAGCGCCTGCGGCAGAAATCACGCCGATGTGGCGGCCTACGCCAACCGGCATCGCGAACGCCATCGAGCCATGTTCCTCACCGGCCGCGCCCCCGCAGACATCAGCTTAAGCAATATCGTCGCTGACCGAGCCCCCCGGGTCGTCCGAAATGTCTCGTCTCTGCGGGTTCACCGGGCGGGCGGCTTAGGTTAAAGCCACGGCCGTTCCGCCAATCCGAACCCTCGGGAGCCATAGGCCGCCATGTCGCTTGAATCCGTCGCCCTGTCGCGCGTGAAGCCGTCCGCCACCCTGGCGGCCGACCAGAAAGGGCGCGAGCTGAAAGCAGCCGGGCGCGACATCAT
>NZ_SSMZ01000282.1 GCF_004799395.1 Phenylobacterium sp. | reverse complement strand
AACGCCGCGGCGGCGGCCCCGTCTCCGCCGCGGCACGCGCCGTCATCGGCGACTGGATCGCGACGTTTCCCACCGGCGGCAGCCGGTTCGCCCTGCACATCCGCGCCGACGAGCACGGCGGGCTGGCGGCGAGCATGGACACCCCCGACTACGGCTTCTTCGGCCTGGCCGCCGACGACGTCACGGTCGAGGGCGAGCGGCTGTCCTTCACCCTCCTGGCGCCCATGGTGATCGGCTACACTCAGGGCTTCTACGAGGCCCGCTACGACGCCGAACGGGACAGCTGGATCGGCGAATGGCTGGCCCACGGCATGACCACCGCGCTCAACTTCGTCCGCGGCGCCTTTCCGCCGGCGCCGCGGTTCGAGGGCCTGGACGGCTTCTGGGACGGCCGGCTGGAGACCAAAGAGGGCCTGATCCGCCTGATCTTCCGCCTCAAATCCAGCGTCCACGGCACCTACGCCTGGCTGGACAGCCCCGACCGCAACCAGCTGGGCCGGCCCGCGACCTCCGTGAACCGCGAGGGCCGCCAGGTCACCATCACGATGCACACCGTCTCGGTGACCGGCGAACTCAGCGACGACGGCCGGTGGATCGAGGGCCGCTTCATCAAGGGTGATAGCTCGCTCCCGCTCACCCTGATCCATCGCCCGCCCGGCGCGGCGGCGCCCCTACCGCTGCGGGCCCCGGCCATCGATCTGCCGCCGGAGGCCCTCGCCGCTTTCGCCGGCCGCTACCAGGGCGACGGCGGCGGCCCGGTGATGACCATCAGCGTCGGGGACGGCCGCCTGAAGGCCCGGTTCCTCGGCGGAATCCCGCGCGGCGCCGACGGCGTCCCACGCGCCCAAATCCCCAGCGGCCCCGAACTGGATCTCCTGCCCGCCTCGCCGACCAAGTTCTTCCATCGGGATCTGGACGCCTCGATGGAGTTCGATCTCGACGGCCAGGGGCGCGGAACCGGCTTCGTCCTGCGCCAAGTCGGCAGCGAAGTACGCGCGAAGCGGGTGGATTAGGGGCCCGCCAAAAAAACCCTCTCCCCCTTTTGGGGAGAGGGTTGGGCGTGGGCGCGCCGGCTCTGAGCGTCAGGGGCCGGACCCCGCGTCACAGCATGCACCCCACCCCTGGCCCTCCCCGCAAAGGGAGGGGAACTACGACCCGAACAGGTACTCGCAACTCTGGTCCGCCGGGTTGTGGGCCATGACCCGGTCGTAGAGCCCGACGTTCTCCGCCACCGCGCGATCCACATCCTCCGGCAACAGGAAGCCCGCCTTCACCTGTGCGGCGGCGGCTGCTTTCACCTTGGCCACATAGGCCTCGCGGGTGGGGTAGCGCGCCGCCAGGCTGGGGCGCGGGTCGTGCGCCGCCTTCCGTTCCGCCTCGGTCCGGGCGAACGGTGCGAAGCTGCCGTCGAACCGCGCCGTCGCCCAGGGGAAGCCGGTCTCGGGCGAACGCAGGTTCCAGCCGGTGTGGGTGCCGAGCGGGACCTCCATCTCGATCATCCGCACCCCGCCGCGGTCGTTGCCGTCGGCGTCGGGCGCCGGCACGCGGCTCACGTAGTCCGGGCCCTTGAGCGGCGGGATGCGGTCGGCGATCCCCTGGCTTTCGAACCGCGGGCCGAAATCCAGCCGCTGTTCGTGCAGGTTGTCGGTCGGCGGCGTCAGCCCGACGCCCTTCGGGAAGGCCGCGTCATAGGCCGCCACGCTGAGCAGCCCGCCATTGGCGATCTGCGGATAGGCGCTGGGCGGCGGTTCGGCGCCCGTCGCGGTCCACCTGTCCAGCGCCAGGATCAGCGCCCGCATCGGCAGGTAGTGGTCGGTCGTCGACACGCAGCTCAGGTATGGCGCCCGTACGTGGCTGCGTCCCACATAGTGCTGCGAGCCCATGAAGGCGTAGAGCCGCACCCCAGCCGCTGGCGCCACGTCGTGCCCCCCGTCCGGCGTCGTGCCGATCAGCGAGGCGTCGCGGTTCCAGAACTCCGTCGAGGTGTTGGCGAACATCACCTTCGGCGTCTGGCCCTTGGCGTCGGCGGCGTGGTCGAGCAGTGACGCCGTTTGTCCGGTCACTGGGTCCTTCGAGGGCGCCGTGGTGAACGGGAAGGCGTCGGACGGATGGTCGTGCTCCTGCAGCATCGATGGGTGCCGCGTCGGCTGAACGAAACGGCTGTTGAACCCGCCCGAGCCGCCGCCGCCCGGCACTTCCAGATAGGCGCCCTGGAACGCCAGTCGCCCGGTCTCGTCCACGTCCAGCCCGTCGTGCAGCATCCGCCCGATCAGCCGCCCCGATTGGCTGATGCCGTAGATCAGCTCCTGCTTCGGCGCGGGCGCCCCTTCGAAGGGATGGTCGCGGAACCAGGCCAGGAGGTCGCGGATTCCCGCCAAGCCCGCCGCCGTCACCTTCGGGTCCTTGGCGACGTAGGTCAGCTCGTAGATCACGCCGGGGCTGAAGCCGCCGTCCAGCCGCACGCGGCCTGGGCCGCCCGGCTGCGCCGGGGCCACGAACCGCCACGACGCCCGCGCCAGCGGGATCCGCGGATCGTCGGGCCGGGCCCGTATCGTCAGCACCGCCTTCGGATCGTCCGGCGTCGCCGGCTCGTAGGTCAGGCCCGACATGCCGGCGTAGACCGCGACCTCAGCCGGCGCATCGACGGTGAACTCGTTCTCCACCGGCCCCGTGATCGCCGCCCCGCCCGGCCCCCTGGCGATCGGCGTGCCCAGGACCAGCGGTTTCGCCCCCGCCGGCGGCGGCGCCACGTCCCAGGTCCAGGCGGAGAACAGCAGTGAAAAGCCGTGCCGCATCAGGAAGCCGTCGCCGGCGTCGGCCGCCGTGGTTGGGTCGTTGAGCGCCGGGCTGCGCCCGTTCACCTGCCCCAGGATGCCGATGTTGCCGCGGTTGTTGACGTCATAGAGCAGGGTCGAGCCCTCGGCCTTCACCGGCCGCAACAGGATGAAGGGGCTGTCGAACACCACCAGGCCGCGCGCGTCGCGCGGCGCCAGCTTCAGGTCGACGATGCGCGCGTTGGCCGGCGCATTGGGGTCCAGCGCGAAATGGGCGACGCCGCGGATCTTCTCGTAGGCGCCCACAGTCGCGAAGCTCATGCCGCCGGCGAATGGCGTCCGCTCGGTGACCTCGACCCGTTCCACCGCCGCGCGCGCCGGCAATGCGGCGCCCACGCAGGCCGCCAACACCATCGTCGCCGTCCGAAGAGCTCGCCTCATGAATTCCCTCATCAGTTCGCGCAGCATGTGACCTGCTCCGCCAGCGCCACGCAACGGCTCAGCGGTCGGGCGCGAACACCGACAGGTCGCAGAAGCCCGGCTCTCCCAGCATCTGGCGCACCACCGCGTCACCCAGCCCCAGTGAATGCTTGAACCCGTGGCCGGAGCAGGCCGAGACCACCGTCACGCCCGGCACGGTCGCGTGCGGCCCGATCAGGAAGCGGCCCTGATGGCCATCCGCCTCGGTGCGTCCGTTCCAGGTGTAGAGACAGGCCGCAGCATCAATCTGCTGGCCGGATACGCCGAGCAGGCGCCCGCGCACATGATCCTCGAACATCGCCGCGCTTTCGGCCTCGGACACCGTCCAGTCCACCGCCTCCGGCGCGCTGGCCATGGCGTACTGTTCGGTCGCCACCTTCACCCCGCGCCGGCCGCCGTCCAGGACCGGGAAGCCATAGAAGACGTCGCCCTCTCCCGGCCCGTGGAACCACAGGAAAACCGGCCCCGCGCCGCCCGCCCATGGCCCGTCCGTCTCGATGGCGAACCAATGCAGCACCTGGCGCAGCACCCGCACCTCGCGGCGGAACGGCTCGCCCACGAAGTCCGGCGTCCAGGCGCCCATGGCCGCCACGACCTGGGCCGCGCGATAGGCGCCCGCATCCGTCGTCACGTCCACGCCGCCGCCCGGAATGGCCGCAAGGCCCAGCACCGTCTCGCCGAACCTCAACCGGCCGGGCGCGACGCCGGCCAGCTGCACTTCGATGCACCGCTCCGGACGCAGGAAACCCGCGCGGGC
>NZ_SSMZ01000281.1 GCF_004799395.1 Phenylobacterium sp. | reverse complement strand
GCCGCACGGTCGGCAGCGGCGTGGTCTCCAAAATCATCAAGTAAGGCCAGGCGCCAAGCTTGAACGAAACGCTTCAGGCCGTCGGGGAAACCCGACGGCCTTTTGCGTTGCGGCTCAGCCGCCGTGCGATCAGGCTGACCCCAACCGCAGCCTTGACTGCGGAGCGCGGGGGCAGGGCATGGAACGGCGACGGTTCTTGAAGGCGGCGGGCGTGGCCGCAGCGGGCGCGGCGCTCGCGAGACCAGGATCGCCGGGCGCGACGGCCTATCGGCCACCGCCGATTGACCTTACCACCCGGGGGCCCGGCGAGCGTCTCTCACTCGACCTCGGCTGGCGTTTCCACCTGGGCGATATCCCGACGCCGCAGCCGCACACCGGCGACCAGAGCTATGCCTCGACCAAGGCCGGCGCCGCGGGCGGAGCGGCGGCGCTTCGCTACGACGCCTCGTCCTGGCGCAAGCTCGACCTGCCGCACGATTATGTCGTCGAGGGTCCGTTCGTGGAGACCGCCAATGTCGCCCAGGGCTATCGGCCCAAGGGGGTGGCCTGGTACCGCCGCACCCTGCGGCTCGACCCCGCCGACCAGGGCAAGCACCTCGAACTGCAGTTCGACGGCATCGCCACGAACGCCACGGTCTGGGTCAACGGCAATGTCGTGGCCCACAGCTGGAGCGCCTATTCCTCGGTCTATATCGACATCACCGCCTTCGCCCGGTTCGGCGACGAGTTGAACGCCATCACCGTCCGCGTCGACGCCGATCCGCTGGAAGGCTGGTGGTACGAGGGCGGCGGCATCTATCGCCACGCCTGGCTGGTGAAGCGCGCACCCGTCCACCTGATCACCGATGGCGTCTACGCTCACCCGCGCAAGGATCCGGACGGCCGCTGGACGCTGCCGGTGGAAGCCACGCTCGCCAACATCGGCGAGACCACGGCGGACGCCGAGGTCGAAGTCGTCCTCCTCGACCCCGAGGGACGGCCTGTGGCCCAAGGCCGTAGCAGTGCCTCTGTGGCGCCGCTGGAGCGCACGCTGGCCAAGGTCACCCTGCAGGTGGCCGAGCCTCGGCTGTGGTCCATCGAGGCCCCGACGCTCTACCAGGTCCAGACGACGGTCCGGCGCAGCGGCGGCGCCGTCGATGAGGCGGTGACGCTCTGCGGCTTCCGCACCCAGCGGTTCGACCCTGACAAGGGGTTCTTCCTCAACGACAAGCCGGTGAAGGTCCAGGGCGTCTGCATCCACCAGGACCATGCAGGCCTTGGCGTCGCCCTGCCGGACTCGATCATCGAATTCCGGCTGCGCAGGCTGAAGGCGCTGGGCTGCAACGCCATCCGCTCGTCGCACAATGCGCCGACCCGCGAGCTGCTCGACGCCGCCGACCGGCTGGGTTTCCTGGTGATGGACGAGAACCGGCTGTTCAACACCAGCCCGGACTACCTGCGGCTGGTGGAGTGGATGGTGCGGCGCGACCGAAACCACCCGAGCGTGATCCTCTGGTCGGTGTTCAATGAGGAGCCGCTGCAGGGCCGCCGCGAGGGCTACGAGATGGTCCGCCGCATGGCCGAGACGGTGAAGCGGCTCGACACGACCCGGCCGGTCACGGCGGCGATGAACGGGGGCATGTTCAATGCGGTGAACGTCTCCCAGGCCGTCGACGTGGTCGGCTTCAACTATCAGATCGGCGCCTACGACAGGTTCCACGCGGCCAATCCGCGCCTGCCGATGACCAGTTCCGAGGACACCTCGGCGGTCAGCACGCGCGGCGAATACGCCACCGATATGGAGGCGCACCTGCTGACGTCATACGACGATGTGGCCCGGCCCTGGGGCGCGACGCACCGGGCGGCCTGGAAGGCCATCGCCACGCGGCCCTTCGTGGCCGGGGCCTTCGTCTGGACCGGCTTCGACTACCGCGGCGAGCCGCAACCGTTCGAGTGGCCGACGGCGAGCTCGTCTTTCGGGATCATGGACCTCTGTGGCTTCGAGAAGGCCAGCTTCTACATCCATCAGGCCCAGTGGGTGAAGGACCGCCCGGTGCTGCATCTGGTCCCGCACTGGAACTGGCCGGGCAAGGCGGGCCAGCCGATCCGCGTCGTGGCCATGGCCAACACCGAGACGGTCGCCCTGTTGCTGAACGGCAAGCTGATCGGCGAGCAGAAGGTCGATCCCTTCGAGATGAACGAATGGCAGGTTCCGTACGCGCCCGGCCGACTGGAGGCGGTGGGCCGAACCGGCGGCAAGGTCGTCGCCCACGCCGTGGTGGAGACCACGGGCGCGCCGGTCGCGTTGCGCCTGACGCCGGAGCGCAGCGGCCTGGCCGGCGACGGCCGCGATGCATCGCCCGTGACCGTGGACGCCATCGACGCCAAGGGCCGCGCCGTGCCGACCGCCAATCTGCCGGTCAGCTTCGAGATCGAAGGCGGGCGGATCATCGGGCTGGGCAACGGCGACGCCAACAGCCATGAGCCGGAAAAGGGCGCGGCGCGCCGGCTCTACAACGGACTGGCCCAGGTGATCGTCCAGACCGAGGAGGGCGGTTCCGGCGCCCTGGTGCTTCGGGCGCAGGCGGAGGGCCTCAAGCCGGCTGAAGTCCGGATCGCCGTTCGGGCGGATCGCGGGCCGCCCAGCGTCGCGCGGCCCGACGACGATGGGCATGTGACCCGCTAGTGACCCGCTAGTGACCCGCTAGTGACCGGAAAGTCATGACCGCGAATTAAGCTGCTTCGACTGCAACACGGGACTAGCTTCCCCGCCACAAACTGGGATTGGGGAAATTGAAGCTCATGCGCCTCGCCATCGCGCTCACCGCCGCGGCCGCCGCGATCGCCGCGGCCGGCGTCGCCTACGCCGGTCCCTCGGTCGAGATCCGCGACGCGGTCGCCCGCGTCACCGTGATCCCGGAGGACCGCACCGACGTGAAGGTGGAGATGCTGACCACCAACGCCGCCCTGCCGATCGAGGTGCGCAGCGAGGGGTCGACCACCGTGATCAGCGGCAACCTCGCGCACCGCATCAGCGATTGTCATACGAAGGGCGACCACCCGTCGGCCTGGGTGCGCGGCGTTGGCGAGATTTCCTACGACAACATGCCCCAGGTGGTGATCCGCACGCCCAAGGCTGTGGTGATGGAAACCGGCGGCGCGGTCTACGGGGCGGTGGGCCGCGGGGCCACGAGCCTGGACCTGGAGAACTCCGGCTGCAGCGGCTGGACGGTCGCCGACGTGAGCGGCGAGGTGAACCTGCGGGAGTCCGGAGCGGGCTCGGCGAAGATGGGCTCGGCCGGCAAGCTGGCGCTGCGGCTGTCGGGGGCCGGCAGCGTTCACGCCACCACCGTGCGCCAGGGACTCGATGCGACGCTCTCCGGAGCGGGCAGCGTGAACATCGAGGACCTGTCCGGTCCGGTGCAGGCGCACGTCTCGGGCGTTGGCCACATCCGGGCCGAGCAGGGCCACGCCACGACGGTGCACGCCTCGGTGTCCGGCGTCGGCGGCGTTGAGCTTGGCGGCGACGCCCAGAGCCTCGACGCCTCGATCTCCGGCTTCGGCGGCATCCGCGTGAAGTCGGTGAGCGGCCAGGTCACCAAGTCGGTTTCCGGCGGCGGGCACGTGACGGTCGGCTAGAGGCGCCGTGCAAGACAGAGCCTCAAGATCCAATCAGAAGACGGAGAAGTCCAAGATGCGTATGTCCCTGATGCTGGCCGCGACAGCCGCGGCCGCCCTGGCCGCCGGCGCCGCCAGCGCGGCCTCGGTCGAGGTGAAGGACGCCGTGGCGCGGGTCACGGTGATCGCGGAGAACCGCACCGACATCAAGGTCGACATCGTCCAGGCCAATCCCCGACTGCCGATCGAGGTGCGGACTTTCGCCGGCCAGACCATCGTCGACGGCCGCCTGGGGCGCCGCATCCGCGATTGCCGCGGCGCCGGCGAGAATGTCTCGGTCCGGGTGCGCGACGTCGGCGACGTGGGCTTCCGCGACATGCCGCAGATCGTCATCCATACGCCGCGTGACGTCGACCTCGACGCCGGCGGCGCGGTCTGGGGCACGGTGGGCCGCTCGGCCAGCGTCAAGCTCGGCAACGCCGGCTGTGGCGACTGGACGGTGGGCAACACCGATGGCGCCATGCGGGTCAGCCAGGCCGGCTCAGGCGACACCCGCACCGGTTCGGCCGGCTCGGCCAAGGTCCGCGTGGCGGGCTCCGGGAACGCCACCGTGGGCGACATCCGCGGGCCCCTGGAAGTCGATATCGCCGGCTCCGGCGACGTGAAGGTCGCCTCGATCTCGGGGCCACTGGACGTCCACATCGCCGGCTCCGGCGACGTCAAGGTGGCCGGCGGCAAGGCGACCACCATGGCCGTGCACATGGCCGGCTCCGGCAACGTCGATTTCCGCGGGACGGCCGACACGCTGAGGGCCCGAATCGCGGGCTCCGGCGACGTGCGGGCAAAGCAGGTCACCGGCTCGGTCTCCAAGACCGTGATGGGCTCCGGCGGGGTCACGATCGGGAAGTGATCCGGCGCGGCCTCGAGGCGGGCAGGGCGGCTGCAATCCGCCCGCCTGCCCTTGACGCGGTCGAGTCGCACAGGTAGTAACGCGCCTCCTGTTGGACCGGCTGTAGCTCGCAAGGGCTAGACGCGGTTCGCAGAACGAGCTGAGATACTGATTACATTGGTATTTCGGAGAAGGCCCTCGCGGGCTTCCGCGCGGGCCTAAGTCGTTTTAGCGGACTTACGCGTACGAACTTCTCCTCGGAGGCGTTCGGGTTGGTCTTTGAAATGGTCGAGATCACGCGGACGGTTCGTCGTCTGTAGGGAACGAAAAGAGCGATATGGATCGTCAGAACATCCGCATCCGCCTCAAGGCGTTTGACCACCGCGTGCTGGACCATTCCACGCGCGAGATCGTCAACACCGCGAAGCGCACAGGCGCGACCGTGCGCGGGCCAATCCCGCTGCCGACGCGCATCGAGAAATTCACCGTCAACCGCTCGCCGCACATCGACAAGAAGTCGCGCGAGCAGTTCGAAATCCGCACGCACAAGCGCGTGCTCGATATCGTCGACCCCACCCCGCAGACTGTGGACGCGCTGATGAAGCTCGACCTGTCCGCCGGCGTGGACGTCGAGATCAAGCTCTAAGGGGTCAGCCAGATGCGTACCGGCGTGATCGCCAAAAAGCTGGGCATGGCTCGCTTCTTCGATGAAGCGGGGACCCATGTGCCGGTGACCGTCCTCAGCCTCGAAGGCTGCACGGTCGTCGCCCAACGCACCCAGGACAAGGACGGCTATGTGGCCCTCCAGCTGGGCGCAGGCGCCAAGAAGCCCAAGAACACTTCCAAGGCCATGCGCGGCCATTTCGCCAAGGGCGAAGTCGAGCCGAAGCGCCAACTGGCGGAGTTCCGCGTGTCGGAAGACATGCTGATCGACGTCGGCTCGGAGTTCACGGCCGACCACTACCTGCCGGGCCAGAAGATCGACGTCACCGGCGTCACGGTCGGCAAGGGCTTCCAGGGCGCCATGAAGCGCTGGAACTTCGGCGGCATGCGGGCCACCCACGGGGTGTCCGTTTCCCACCGGGCCCACGGCTCGACCGGTCAGCGCCAGGATCCGGGCAAGACCTTCAAGGGCAAGCACATGGCTGGCCATCTCGGCCAGGAAACCGTGACCACCCTCAACCTCACCGTCTGGCGCGTCGATGTCGAGCGCGGCCTGATCCTGGTGAAGGGCGCTGTCCCGGGCACCGAAGGCGACTTCGTGAAGATCCGCGACGCGGTGAAGATCGCCGCGCCCAAGGACGTCCCGACCCCGGGCGCCTTCCGCAAGGCCGGTGAAGAGCCCAAGGCTCCCGCCGCGGCTGAGGAAGAAACCCCGGTCGTGGAAGCCGCCGCCGAGGCTCCCGTCGCCGAAGAGCCTGCGGTGACGCAAGCCGCCGCGTCGGAATCCGAAGCGCCCGCCACCGAAACCGAAGCGCCGGCCGCGGAAGCGCCGGAAGCTGGGGATGAAGCGCAATGAAACTCGACGTCCTCAAGCTCGACGGCGGGAAGGGCGGCTCGATCGAGCTGTCCGACGAGATCTTCGGCATTTCCGAGATCCGCGCCGACATCCTGCAGCGCATGGTGACCTGGCAACTGGCCAAGCGCCGCGCTGGCACCCACAAGATCCAGGTCCGCAACGAAGTCTCGCGGACCTCGAAGAAGATGTACAAGCAGAAGGGCACCGGCGGCGCCCGTCACGGTTCGCGCCGTGCGGCCCAGTTCGTCGGCGGCGCCAAGGCCCACGGCCCGGTCGTCCGCAGCCACGCCTTCGACCTGCCCAAGAAGGTCCGTGCCCTGGCGCTTCGCCACGCGCTGTCCTCCAAGGCCAGGGACGGCTCGCTGATCGTCGTCGACAACGTGACCCTGAAGGACGCCAAGACCGCGGGTCTTCGCGAACAGCTGGGCGCCATGGGCGTGACCCACGCCCTGGTGATCGCCGGCGCCGAGGTCGACAAGAACTTCGGCCTGGCCGCGCGCAACATCCCGAATGTCGACGTGCTGCCGAACGCCGGCCTGAACGTCTATGACGTGCTGCGCCGCCGCACCCTGGTGCTGACCAAGGACGCGGTCGAGGCCATTCAGGCGCGCTTCCAAGAGAAGGAGGCTGCGTGATGGCCGAGCAACCTACCGCCCGTCACTACGACACCATCCTGTCGCCGATCATCACGGAAAAGGCCACGCTGCTCTCGGAGCACAACAAGGTGGTCTTCCGGGTCGCCGGCGATGCGTCGAAGGACGAGATCGCTGCCGCCGTCGAGGCGCTGTTCAAAGTGAACGTGACCAAGGTCAACACCCTGAACGTCAAGGGCAAGACCAAGCGGTTCCGCGGCATCAAGGGCCGGCGTTCCGATGTCAAGAAAGCTGTCGTGACCCTGGCCGAAGGCCAGTCGATCGACATCACCACGGGGCTCTGATCCGATGGCCTTGAAGCAATATAATCCGACCTCGCCGGGTCGC
>NZ_SSMZ01000280.1 GCF_004799395.1 Phenylobacterium sp. | reverse complement strand
AACCGGCGTGGCAGGCCCCGACGACCCGGGCCAGGGGATCGGCGAACAGGACAGGCGCGCAGTCGGCGGCGAGCGCCCCCAGCACCACGCCCGGCGTCGCGGCGGCCAGGCCATCGGCCTGGGGCGCGTCGCCCGGCCACAAACCGTCGGCGGCCAGCGCCGTGGCGGAATGGACCTGATGGACGGTGACGATCGCGGGCGCCCCGAAATGGGCGGCGCAGCGGCGGCGGTTCTCGCGCACCGCGTCGGGATCGTCGCTGGAGCCCAGGCCGACGTTGAGGCTGGCGTAGACGCCCTGGCTGACCCCGCCGCGGCGGGTGAAGAAGGCGTGGCGCACGCCGGGCGCCTCCAGCAGCGGGGCCGTCAGGACGGTCAGGTCGTTCATTCGGCGTCCTCGAAGGCGGGCGGCGTCCAGTCGGGCGAATGGATCGCGCAGACCTTGAAGAGCTCGCCCATCTCGTCGGTGGCGATCAGGCGGGTGAGCTGGCGGCCGATGACGCCGGTTCGGTTGGGGGCGGCGGCGACCAGGGCCTCGGCGCGCTGGCCGATCCCCATGCGGGCCAGGAACTCGCCCTGGGTGAGGAACGCGGCCGAGGCGCCCACGGCCCGGGCGGCGGCCATAACCGCGGGGAAGTCGGCGTGGACCGTGAGGTCGGCTTCGCCGGGGCGGTCGAGCGGGTCGACCTTCTCGTGGCGCCTTAGCGCCTGCAGGGTGTCGCCGAAGCCGGGCTCGGCGCGCCCGTAGTCGATCAAGAGCGCCGCCCCGCCGTCGGCGGCGATCCGCGCCCCGACCTCCGCGCCGAGCGCCGCCTGGGCCGGCGACTGCTCGAAGACTTGGCCCGGCGCAGCGTCGGGCAAGAGGCCGGCCGCTGGCGTGGAGGCCAGGCCGAACGCCAGCTCACCGTCGGCGTCCAGGCCCACCACCTGTTCGGCCCAGCCGACGGCTGTGCGCACGAACTGGCGGGCCGGCAGGCAGTCCAGCAATTCGTTGGCGATCAGGATCAGCGGGACGCCGTCCGGCACCTCGGTAAGGCTCTGCGCCCATTGCACGCGCTCGCCCAGCCGGTCGGCCTGCAGCGCCCGCAGCGGCGCGGAGGTCTCCACCAGCCAGACGTCGGCGGCGTCGAGCGCGCCCGGCGCGTGGCGCAGGGTCTTCAGGATATCGCCCATCAGGGTCCCGTCGCCGGGGCCCATCTCCACCAGCCGCACCTCGTCCGGCTGGCCCATCAGCTCCCAGGACGCCGCAGCCCAGACGCCCAGCAGCTCGCCGAACATCTGGCTGACCATGGGCGCGGTGATGAAGTCGCCCGCCTCGCCGATGGCTGGGCGCGTGGCGTAGTAGCCGAAGTCCGGGTCGTGCAGGCAGGCGCTCATGAACTGGGCGACGCTGATCGGGCCGCCCGCCGCGATCTGCGCGGCCAGCCGGTCACGCAGGCTCATCAGCGCCCTTCGCAAGGGCGTCGGGGGCGAGATGGGCTTCCTCGGCGGCGATCGGCGGGGGCAGCGGCTCCTTCAGCCCGCGCCAGACCAGCCAGGCGCCGATCAGCACCATGGGCGCCGAAAGCATCATCCCCATGGTCAGGCCGAACGGGAAGTTGGGCATGTAGCTGTCAGGCTCGCGGACGTTCTCCAGGCTGATGCGGATCAGGCCGTAGCCGGCCAGGAACAGGCCCATGACCACGCCGCGACGGTTCAGCCAGTGGCGGCGGTGCGTCGCCCAGCGCAGCAGGCAGAACAGCACGATACCCTCCAGCGCCGCCTCATAGAGCTGGCTCGGGTGGCGGGGCAGCGGTCCGGCGTCCGGGAACACCATGCCCCAGGGCGCGGTGGTCGGCCGGCCCCACAGCTCGCCGTTGATGAAGTTGGCGATGCGCACCAGGAAACCGCCGATCGGTTCGGCGGCGACGATGATGTCTCCCAGGCGAAGGGCGTCGATCTTCTTGGCGCGGGCGAAGGCCAAGCCTGCGACAAAAACGCCCAGCGCGCCCCCATGGAAGCTCATCCCGCCGTGCCAGGTCTTCAGGATCTCGACCGGGTTCGTCCAGATCAGCTCGGGCGTATAGAAGACCACGTGTCCGAGGCGGCCGCCCACGATCACGCCGAGGGTCAGCCACAGGATCAGGTCGTCGATCTCCAGCGCCGTCGCCGGCGGCGGGCGGTAGGCCCACAGCTTCGGATTGCGCACCATGGCGACCACGTAGCGCCAGCCCGCGAGAATGGTGGCTACATAGGCCAGCGCGTACCAGCGGATGGCGAAGGGGCCGATTTGGACCAGCACCGGGTCGATGTTCGGGAAATGCAGCAGCGGCGCTACTCCGGCGTTAAGGTTGACGGTCGCTTTAGAGGAGAACCTCTTCGCATTCACCCTTTTAGGCCCATATAAGGACCATCCGGCAGGCCTGTTGTCCGTCGGGCAGAGTACGAGATGCAAACACAGAATCCCTTCCTCGACGAAATGGCCAAGCTGTCGACCGCGGCCATGGGCCTGGCCCAGGCGGCCGGCGAGGAGGCCAAGGCCGCATTCCGCGCCCAGGCCGATCGGATGGCCGCCGAGTTCGATCTGATCCGCCGCGACGACTTCGACGCCCTCAAAGCCGAGGTGGCTTCGCTCCGGGCAGAGGTCGAGGCGCTGCGCTCGGCGAAGCCCGCGCCGAAGGCCACGAAAGCCCCCAAGTCTTCGGGTGCGGGGCCGAAACCGGACGCGGGCGCCTGAAAACGCTCCCGCACACAACAATGTGGGCGCCTTCCGCAAAGAACCGGATGACGCTCAAGCCGCGAAGCAGATTAGTTTCACTATCGCAGGCGATTCGGGGGCGGCCGTCTGCTCCCCGCCCGCTGCGAAAGGGGTCTCATGGACACCAGCCCGTCTGACGACAGCGTCCAGCTCGGCGCCGATCCCCTCGATGTGGTCGAGCATGTGCTCGCCGCGGAGAACCTGCCCTTCGACCGCACGGAAGATGGCGACCTGGCCTTCTCCCTGGCCGGCGACTGGAAGGACTACGAACTCTGGTTCGCCTGGCGTCCGGAGGGAGACTGCCTGCAGCTCTGCCTCTCCATGGACCTGACGGTGCCGACCGAACAGCGCGTCGCCGCCCAGGAGCTGATCAACCAGGTGAATCCCCGGGTGTGGCTGGGCCACTTCGAACTGTGGGAAGACGGCGAAGTCATCTTCCGCCACGGCATGGCGCTGATGACCGGCGAACAGCCGAGCCTGGCCCAGGCCGCGGCGATGATCGACGTGGCCGTCGAAGGCGCGGACCGCTTCTACCCGGCCTTCGACTTCCTGGTTCAGGGCTCGAAGTCGCCGGCAGACGCCATCGCCGCCTGCATGTTCGAGACCATCGGCGAGGCCTAAGCCGCGTTCCCTCCCCGTTTCGGGGAGGGTGGCGACCCCGGACTTGATCCGGGGGGAGACGGGTGGGGAAGCTGCGTTCAAGCGCAGACTCCACACGTCGGCCCACGCTTCCCCAACCCTGGCCGCTGACGCGGCCTGTCCCTCCCGTTAAGGGTGGGAAGGCGGGATGACGCCGGTAGCGTAGGTCGCTAGGCTCGATCTCATGATCACACCCATCCTGATGCTGGGCGCCGGACGCATGGGCGGGGCCATTCTTGAGGGCTGGGCGAGGGCCGGGGCCTTCGCCGGCCATGACTTGATGATCGTCGACCCGCAGCCATCGGACGCCGCCCTGGCCTCCGCC
The DNA here is from genome assembly GCF_004799395.1 of Phenylobacterium sp. Lineage (GTDB taxonomy): Bacteria > Pseudomonadota > Alphaproteobacteria > Caulobacterales > Caulobacteraceae > Phenylobacterium. The sequence goes on along the minus strand of NZ_SSMZ01000280.1, from coordinate 3,453 downwards.
CGCGCCGGCGCCCGGCTCAATCCGCCGGACGGCGACCTCGCCTCGGCGCGCACCGTGATCCTGGCGGTGAAGCCGCAGAAGTGGCTGGAGGCCGCCGGCCAGTACGCCAGCTGGCTGTCGCCCGATGCGGTGATCATCTCCATCGCCGCGGGTGTGGGATCGCAGGCCATCGCCCACGAGTTCGGCGGCCGCACGGTCGCCCGCGTGATGCCGACCACCGCGGCGGCGATCTGCCAGGGCGTCGCCAGCCTCTATGCCGACGACCCCGCCGCGCTCGCCCGCGCGCATGCCCTGTTTGAGCCGCTGGGCGCGGTGGTCGACCTGACCGACGAGGCGCAGATCCATATGGCCACCGCGGTCTCCGGTTCGGCGCCGGCCTACCTTTACGCCTTCATTGAGTCCCTGGAGGCCGCCGGCGTGGCCGTGGGCCTGTCGGCGGCGGACGCCAGCCGCCTCGCGCGATCGACCATCACCGGCGCCGCGGCCCTGCTGGCGCAGACCGGCGAGCAGCCGGCGGAGTTGCGCCGCCAGGTGACCTCGCCCAACGGCACCACCGAGGCAGCGATGAACGTGCTGCTGGGCGAACGCGGCCTGCCGCCGCTGATGCGCGAGGCCGTGGCCGCGGCGCTTCGACGGTCAAAGGAACTGGGCGCCTAGGCGATGCGCACGCCGCGTCCCGCTGGCGAGTTGATCGCCGTGGTGGAGACGCTGGAGCGCCACCTGACGCCGCCGCCGGTCCCCAGCGCGCCGCTGGCGATGATCCTGTGGGAGAACATCGGCTACCTGATCGACGACGAGCGGCGGCGCATGCTGTTCGACGCCTTCGAAGCGGCGGTGGGCGTGGACGCCCGCGCCATCGCCGCGGCGGACGACGCCACCCTCTTTCGCTTCGCCGAACGCGGCGGCATGCGGCCGGAAACCCGCGTCGAGCGCTGGCGGACCATCGCTCGGATCGTGATCGAGCGATGCGAAGGCGATCTCGACGGCACGCTGCGCGCTCTGCCATTGCCGAAGGCGCGCGCCCTGCTCAAGACCTTCCCGGTGATCGCAGATCCTGGCGCGGACAAGGTGCTGCTGTTCTCCGGCGTCGCTGCACGGCCGTGCCTGGAATCGAACGGCCTGCGGTCGCTGGCGCGGCTGGGGTTCTTCGCCGAGCACGGCGCCTACGCCGCCGACTACCGCGCCGGGGTCGGGGTGCTGGAGACGGCCGGCCGCATAGATCGCGATTGGCTTGTGGACGCCCACCAACTGTTGCGCGAGCTCGGCAAGACGTGGTGCAAGCGCGGGGTCCCCCTCTGCCTGGCCTGCCCGCTGGACGCCGTCTGCGCGCACCTGGAGGTGAAGGCCCTCTAGGCCTCGGCCCGCCCGCACTTGCGGCCGCGCACCAGCAGGGTGGCGCGGGCCGGCGAGTGGACGACCTCGCGCAGGCGGACCTGCAGGCCGAGGTCCTTGAGCATCTCCGCGGCGATCTTGGCGGTGTCGGCGCCGTTCCCCGGCGGCTCGAAGCGGCCGGCCACGCGGAAGTCGCGGATCGACAGGAGCAGGTCGCCACCCGGTTTCAGCACCCCGGCCATCTCGGCGAGGGCGCCGGCCTGGTCCGGCCACTGATGGAAGCTGTTGACCGCGAAGACCACGTCGAACTTCTCGTCCGGGAAGGGGAGGTTCCCGGCGTCGCCGATCCGCAGGTCGAGCGCGGCGTCGCCCCTGCGGCCGTTCAGCCGGTGGCGCGCGCGGGCGACCATCAGTTCGGAGTGGTCGATCCCGGCCACCAGGCCCAGCGGGTGGCTTAGCGCCAGCATCTGCAACGCGTGGCCGGGTCCGAAGCCGATCTCCAGCACTGCCGCGCCGGGCGGCGGGTCCAGGGCGTCCACGGTGGCGCGATTCTGCACGGCATCGCCGCTTTCCAGCAGCCAGCCCATCACCACGCCGCCCGCTCCGCGCGGCTTCACCGCCTGATGCATGAGGGTGCTCATCGTCTCGCTCATGCCCCCTAGTCGCCGCGGCGCGGGGAAATGGATGCGTAACTAACCGGGCAGGCGCACCACCGCGCGCAAACCGCCCAACGGCGAGCGCGACAGGACGATGTCGCCGCCGTGGCCGCGGGCGACGTCACGGGCGATGGCGAGGCCCAGGCCCACGCCCTTTGTGTTGAGGTTGCGGGCCTCGTCGAGGCGGCCGAAGGCCTTGAAGGCCTCCTCGTACTGGGCCTCGGGGATGCCGGGGCCGTCGTCGTCGACGACGATCTCGACGCCGCCCTGTTCGCGCACCTTGGCGGCGACCTCGACGTGCTCGCCGTGGACAGCGGCGTTCATCACCAGGTTGGAGAGCGCCCGCTTGAGCGCATTGGGGCGCACCGAGGCGGTAAGCGCCGGATCGGCGGCGACGATCACCTGGGCGCCGGCGCGCAGCGCGCCTTCGCTCACCTGCTGTAAGAGGTCGCGCAGGTTGATGGTCTCGGCGGCTTCCCCGCCCTCGCCGCGGGCGAAGGCCAGGTACTCGTCGATCATGTGCTCCATCTCGGCCAGGTCGTCCTTCATGGCGCTGTTGCGCTTGGACGGCTCGGCGAGCGCCAGGGCGAGTTTCAGGCGGGTGAGCGGGGTCCTGAGATCGTGGCTCACCGAGGCGAGCAGGGTGGTGCGCTGGTCGATGTGGCGCTGGATGCGGGCGCGCATGTCGAGGAAGGCGCGCGCGGCGCGGCGCACCTCGCGCGCGCCATGCGGCTTGAAGGCCTCCACGTCGGCGCCGCGGCCGAACGCCTCGGCGGCGTTGGCCAGCCGTTCGATGGCGCGCACCTGGTTGCGGATGAACAGGATGGCGATGGTGGTGAGCAGGATGGTGGCCACGGTCATCCAGAGGACGAAGATGTGGCCCTGGGTCGCGAAGGCGCGGTCGCGCGGCGCCAGGATGCGCATCACCCCGCCGGGCACCGCGACGCGGATGTCGACGTAGGCCGGGTAGCGGGTGGTGTCGAACCAGAAGGGCTGGTCGAGCCGCTCCGACAGCGCCCGCTGCAGCGACTGGTCGATGGGCGCCAGGAACGGCTGATAGATCACCGGGGCGTCGTGCTTGTAGGGCGGCAGCTTGCGGCCGGGCTGGAGCGCGATGGAGAGGCTCATGGAGTCCTCCGCCCGCTTCGACAGCTTGGCGAAGGCCGCGGGGCTCGGATCGTCGCGGTAGCTCTCCACGGCCCAGGCGATGTCGCCCGCCAGACCCTCGGACAGGCGGCTGGTGACGGTCTGCCAGTGGGCGTCGAAGAAGACGTAGGTCACCGCGATCTGCATGATCGCCACCGGCAGGACGATGATCAGCAGCGAGCGGCCGAACAGGGTCTTCGGCATCTGCCGCTTGATCCAGCGGCCGATCACGCGGGCAGATCGAGCCATCAGTCGGGGGCCAATCGGTAGCCTATGCCGCGCACCGTCTGCAGATAGCGGGGCGCCTTGGGGTCGGCCT
>NZ_SSMZ01000028.1 GCF_004799395.1 Phenylobacterium sp. | reverse complement strand
TCGCGGGACAACCCTGCCCAGCAGGTCCGCACCACCACGCTGCCGGCTTCGGCGGCGGCCGACGGCGCGCTTGCCGGCGTGATCTGGAACGATCTTTTCGCGCGGGTCGCCCGGTGGACCTCTTCGCCGAACGGCGACCTCGGGCGGCTGATGACGCACGCTGAGGTGGACAAAGCCTTCGAGGTGAAATCCATCGCCGTGGGCGACCAGACCTACAGCTATTACGTCAAGACGCCCGCCAGCTATCGCAAGGGTCAGAAGCTGCCGGTGGTGCTCGCCGCGCACGGCTTTGCATTCCCAGCCTGGATGTATCTCAGCCAGATCAAGATGCATGAGGTCGGCGAGAAGGAAGGCTTCATCACCGTCTATCTGCAGGGCCAGCGGGACGCCTGGAACTTCGACGACCCCGACGGGCCGGACCAGCAGTACATCCTGAAGGTGATCGCCGCGGTGGAGGCCGACTACGGCGCCGATCCGGGCCGGGTCTTCATGCAGGGCTTCTCGTTCGGCAGTGGCCTGACCTACATGATGGGCCTGACCCATCCGGAACTGTTCGCCGGGGTATCGCCGAATAGCGGCATCGGTCCGATGCCGAAGGATGTCGAAGCGCGGATCACCCAGGTCAAGGCCAAGTCGGACGCCCGCACCCCGATGCTGCTGCTCTATGGCGACGCCGACCGCGGCGGCTCTGTGGACGGCGAAATCCCGTCGCAGGGAATCCTGCGCGGCGCCATCGACGAGGTGAAGACCTACAACCACATCTCGACGGCCGATACCTCCAGGCCGTTCCACAGTCCCACGGGGCCTGGCTACGACGTCCTTGTTCCGGGCGCCAAGCAGCTCCCGGAGGCGGTCGACGCGCGCTATCCGCAGGGCCGGTTCAAGGTCTACCCCTATTCAAGCTCTGACGCCGCGCCGCTGAACCTGTTCAGCTTCGTCTGGGTGAAGGACCTGACCCACGGCGGCGATCCGCGGCAGGCGCAGCTCGAATGGGACTATTTCAAGCATTGGAGCCGCAACCCCGACGGCTCGCTCAGCTACGTCCCCCGCTAGGCCAGACCTGCCCTGGGGAGGGGCGGCGGATGAAACCCGGAACACTCGACCTCGAGACGATCGTCGACACCAGCCCGCTCGGCGGCCAGCAGCTCTTGATCTTCGGGCTCTGCGCCCTGGTCGCAATGATCGATGGGTTCGACACCCAGTCGATCGGGCTGGTCGCGCCGGTGATCGCCTCGGCGTGGCGGATGAAGGCCTCGACCTTCGGCGTGGTGTTCGGGGTGGGCCTGTTCGGCAGCCTGATCGGCGCCTTCCTGTTTGGACTGGCGGCCGATCGCGTCGGGCGTAAACCGGCCCTGATCGCCGCGATGCTCCTGTTTGCGCTCGTCACCCTGGCGACGCCGTTGACAGCGTCAGTCGGGCCGCTAATCGCCGTCAGGCTGGTGACGGGCCTGGGCCTTGGCGGCGCCTTGCCGATCCTCATCTCTGTGACGTCCGAGTACGCTCCCGCGCGGCTGCGCTCGACCCTGGTGTCGCTGATGTTCTGCGGCTTCCCGTTGGGCGCGGTGGTTGGCGGCGTCGCGGCGACCCGCCTGATCCCGGCGTTCGGCTGGCCCAGCATCTTCTATGTCGGCGCCGCCATACCGCTGATGCTGCTCCCGTTCATCGTCATATGGGTGCCAGAGTCCATCCGCTTCCTGGCCCTGAATCAGGAGCGCGCCCGGGTGTCGGCCGTTCTCCACCGGATGAAGTGGGCGGCGGCCTGGGACGGCAAGCTCGCTACTGCGCCGTCGCAGACGGATCGGTCACGGGTGGCGGCGCTATTCACCGAGGGGCGAGCGGTAGGCACGCTCCTGCTGTGGACGACGCTCTTCCTCAGCCTGTTGCTGACCTATTTCCTGATCAACTGGATCCCGATCATCGCCCGGCAGTCTGGCATCGGCATGTCGAGCGCGGTTCTGGCCGTGGCGTCGGTGAACCTCGGCGCGATCGTGGGCTGCCTGCTGATCGGCCGCCTTGCCGACCGTCAAGGCGATCCCACGACCTTCATCAGCTTCGCCTTCGCCCTGGGAGCGCTGGCGATCATCCTGATCGGGTCGTCCGGCCAATCCAGCGTCTGGCTGCTGACCACGACCTTCATGGCGGGGGTTTTCAGCGTGGGTGCGCAGATGTGCACGGTCGCCTACTGCGCGAGCTTCTATGACACGGGACTTCGGGCGACCGGGGTCGGCTGGGCGATCGGCGTCGGCCGGGTCGGAGCGATCGTCGGTCCCGTGGCCGGGGGTCTGATGGTAGGGGCCGGCATGGCCACGACGCGGTTGTTTCTGATCGTCGGGGTGATGTCCGCCGGCGCGGCCTTGGCCGTTTTCGGTGTCGGGCAGAATGTCCCGCGTCCAAAGGCCTGAGATCGTCAGGGAGGCCCCCCATGTCCAACGACGCTGCCCGCCTCGGTCCTATCGCCGGATCTGCCGATCCCGTTTTTGACACCAACGGAGTCTCGCTGCTGCTGCTGCGGTTCAGCGACGCGGTCGACTCTCGCCGCCCTCAGGAGATCGCGGAGCAGTTCACAGCCGACAGCCTTTTCAGGCCGGGCGCCTCGGCGATCCACGGACGCGCCGCGGTGGAAGCCTTCTACGCGGACCGCCTGCGTGACCCGCGCCGGACCACGCGGCATCTGTGGTCGAACCTCCATGTGGCGCCTTCAGCTGACGACAGGGCGGACATCCGGGTGGTGCTGTCGAACTACGCGTTCGACCCCGCCGTGTCCGAAACCGATGTCCAGCTTCGCGTGGGAAATGTCTCCGGCGTCTGCGTGCGTGACGCGGATGGCCGCTGGCGTTTCGCCGAGCACATCTACGAGCGGATCTACGCCCTGCGTCTGCCGCTGAGCGACCCGCAAACCCCGCAGCCCAAGCCTTAAGGAGCGACCATGACCGTCCTCACTCTGGAGCAGGCGTCGCAGATCGTCGACGCCGGCCTCGCCCGCGCCGCCGAATTGAAATTCAGGCCGATGACCATCGCCGTCCTCGACGCCGGCGGCCATCTGGTCGCGTTCAAGCGGCAGGATCGCTCGGGCATCCTCCGACCGGAGATCGCCCAGGGCAAGGCCTGGGGCGCGCTCGGCATGGGCCACGGCGGTCGCGACCTGGCGCGCCGCGCAATCGAGGCGCCGGCCTTCTACGCGGCGATCGCCGCCACCTCTCAGGGGCGGGTGATCCCGGTGGGGGGCGGCGTGCTGATCCGCGATGCGCAGGGCGACATCATCGGCGCGGCCGGGGCCAGCGGCGACCATCCCGACAACGACGAGGCCTGCGCGGTCTTCGGAATCGAACAGGTCGGACTGGTCGCGGACGGCGGCCACGGGCCCGGCGCGCCCAAGTGAAGCTTGCCGCCTTCACCCGCGACGGCCTGGCCGGCGTCGGCCTCGTCGAGGGGGCGGAGATCGCCGACCTCGGCGCCGCCGATCCGCGGTTGCCGGGCGATCTTCGCGTCCTGCTCGAGGGCGGCGACGAGGCGCGCAGCGCACTGTCGGCGGCGGCCCTTCGCGCGCGCCGCCATCCCCTGGCCGAGGTGCGCCTGCGCCCGCCGATCGCCGCGCCCCGGAAGTTCCTGGGGCTAGGCCTCTCCTATCGCTCGCATGCCGCCGAAGTCGTGTCGCGCGGGCGCACGCTTCCCGAGCATCAGAACTGGTTCAACAAGCAGGTCACCGCGGTCAACGGGCCATACGACCCCATCCATCTGCCGCGGGTCTCCCCCCAGCTCGACTATGAGGGCGAGGTGGCGGTGGTGATCGGCCGCCGCGTCCGTCACGTCCGCAAGGCGGAGGCCGCCGGCGCCATCGCCGGATTCATGGTCTGCAATGACGTGAGCGTGCGCGACTGGCAGCAGAGGTCGCCGACGGCGACCCTGGGAAAGTCCTTCGACACGCACGGGCCCATAGGCCCCTGGCTGACGACGGCCGACGAGATCGTTGATCCCCATAAGCTGCGTCTACGCACCTGGGTGGATGGCGTCCTGCGTCAGGACGGCAACACCGAGGAGCTGATCTACACCTTCGGCGAGATGATCGAGGAACTGTCGGCGGTCTTCACGCTGGAGCCCGGAGACATCCTCACGACGGGCACGCCCTCGGGCGTCGGCCAGTACATGCATCCGCCGCTTTGGCTGACCGTCGGGCAGACCGTCCGGGTCGAAGTCGAGGGCCTCGGCCACATCGAAAACACTGTCATCGCCGAACCGCCGAGATCGGGAGATCAGCCTTGGCCGGACTTGCAGGCGCCTCTCGATCCTGCGGATTACCCGGGAGACACATGAAGATCACTTTCAGGATAGGCTGCGGTCGCCTAGTGTCTCGTCAAAGTACAAATCTGTGACATACAGACTAATGACGAAACAATTCGAAAAATATGGCTAAGTTTTCAAATATGTTTTTCTAGAGACTAAGGGAAGTTAGGCTCAATCGGTCCGCTGTAGCTCGAAACGAAGCGATGCGAACAACCTGCCGTCCAGGCGGGGTTAAAAAAAGGCCTAGGGGGAAACATGACTACCAAGTTGTCTGCCGCGCTATGCACGAGCGTGAGTCTCCTGGCGCTGTCCTCGCCGGCCCTGGCCCAGCAGGTCGCCGCCGCACCCGCCGCACCCGCCGCGACGCAGCTCGAAGAGGTCGTGGTCACCGGGACCCACATCCGGGACGGCTTCACCTCCCCGGTGCCTGAGACCGTAGCCACCGCCGATCGGCTGGAGGCCACGACGCCCACGACCATCCCCGACGCCCTGAACAAACTGCCCCAGTTTGCCGGTTCGGCGATCAACGCCGGCTCCGCCAACGGGGCCAGCAGCGGCCCGCCGAGCGTCCTCTTCGGCAACTTCCTGAGCCTGCGCTCCCTGGGTCCGGTGCGAACCCTGATCCTGTTGGACGGCCGGCGCGTTCCGCCGACGACGCTGAACGGCCAGGTCGACACCAACACCCTGCCGGAGATGCTGACCCAGCGCGTGGACGTGGTCACCGGCGGCGCCTCGGCCGTCTATGGCTCGGACGCCGTGACCGGCGTGGTCAACTTCGTGCTCGACCACAAGTTCACGGGCATAACCTTCGAGGCCCAGACCGGAATCTCGGATCGCGGCGACTCGCCGTCGACCAAATTGGGAATTGCGGGCGGCGGCGACGTTCTCGACCGCGGTCATGTCATCTGGAGCTATGAGCACTACCAGAACACCGGCATCAAGGCGCACGAAGACCGCGACTACAGCGCTTCAGTCCCGGTCTATACGGGCGCGGGCACCGCCGCCAATCCGTTCGTCCTGACGCAGGACGCCCGGTTGGCGGGAGCGACCTATGGCGGTCTGGTGACCAGCGGCCCGTTCAAGGGGCAGCAATTCGTCGGCGCCGGCGTCCTCGCGCCCTTCACGCCTGGCGCGGCGACCAAGACCAGCAGCGTCACGGTCGGGGGCGACGGCGCCTACTACGACGGCTTGGCGCTCACCCCGCCGATCCTCAGCGACCAGCTGTTCGGCCGCTTTGAATATGACGTCAGCAACGACGCTAAGGCCTATTTCCAGGTCAACGGGGCCCAGGAACGGAGCGCCGATCAGCTCACCGCCAACGCCCCGCCGACGCCGTTCACCATCTACAGCGGCAATGCCTTCCTGTCGGCGGCCCAGCAGGCCCAGCTGACGGCGGCCAACGTCCCCAGCTTCACCGTGGCGCGGCTCAGCCGCGACCTCGCCTCGGACAGTTCGACCACCCAGACGAACAGCACCTTCAACATCACCGCCGGCCTGACGGGCACGGTGCTCAAGGACTACGTCTGGGACGTCTACTACACCCATGGCGAGGCCAGACTGAGGTCGGTTCAGGACAACAACATCAACTATCCCCGCTTCTACGCTGCGCTGGACGCCGTGAAGGATTCGAGCGGAAACATCGTCTGCCGGGTCTCGATCACCAATCCCGGGCTCTACCCCGGGTGCACGCCGCTGAACCTGCTCGGCAACAACACCGCGAGCGCCGCGGCCAAGGCGTACATCTACGACAACACCCAGTGGCAAGCGCTGAACAAGCTCGACGACGTCGCCGCGACGATTTCGGGTGTCGCCTTCCAGAACTGGGCTGGCCCGGTCTCGGTGGCGCTCGATGCGGAGTTCCGGTCGCAGAGCCTCGTGGAAACCTCAAACGCCAGCTCGCTCACCGTACCGGTCACCACCGGGATTCGCCTCGGCGTCCCGCCCACCACGAACTGGGCCTACGCCACGCAGGCGCCGCAGCAAGGCTCCAACAACGTCTGGGAAGTGGGGGCGGAGAGCGTCTTTCCGCTGCTGAAGGACCTACCGCTGGTCGAGAGGCTCGAGGTCAACGGCGCTGTCCGCTACACCGATTACAGCTCCAGCGGCCCAGCCACGACCTGGAAGGTCGGCCTGAACTACCAGCCGATCGAGGACGTGCGGTTCCGGTTCTCAGAGTCGCGCGACATCCGCGCGCCGACGCTGGCCGACCTCTACGCCGGCACGACGATCTCGATCCTGAACGTCAACGATCCCCACACCGGCGTGAACGGCGTGATCCGGGTGCAGGGGGGCGGCAATCCGAACCTGGTGCCCGAGGTTGGGCGGACCTCTACGGCGGGCGTCGTCTATACGCCGTCCTGGATTCCGAGGTTCTCGCTGTCCTTCGACTACTACAATATCGTCATCGCCAACGCGATCGGCTCGATCAACGGCTCCAACACCGCGATCCTCCAGGAATGCGAGGCCTCCGGCGGAACCTCGCCCGTTTGCGCCACGATCGTGCGGCCGCTGCCGTTCAGCGACCACAGCGCGGCCAACTTCCCGACGCTGGTCTACAATCTCAACCAGAACATCGCCCAGACCTACACGCACGGGTTCGACGTCGAGGCGCGGACCGACCGCACCTTGAGCGACGTCATCAGCGGCGTACCCGGACATCTCGATCTGCGGTTGCTCTGGTCCCACCAGCCGGTCCTCAAGAGCCGCACCTATCCGACGTCGCAATTGACCGAAGCGGCCGGAGTGGCGGGCCTTTCGGCTGACCGGGTCACCGGCACGGTGGGCTATGAGCTCGGGCCCTTCTCGACGCTGTGGCAGGTGCGCTATCTGAGCAGCCAGGCCTTGAGCGGGAACCCACTGCAGATCTACGCAGGACCCGATCTGCCGGCGATCTGGTATCACGACCTGAACTTCACCTACCGGTTCAAGGCCGCTGGCCGCGACCTGCAGGGCTTCGTGATCATCAACAACCTGTTCGATCAGCAGCCCCGGATCTCACCTTCCACAACATTCGCCGGCATCCCAGGCTTCGGCACGCCCTACGTCGCAGGCGACGATCCGGTCGGGCGCTACTACACGGTCGGCCTGCGGATGAAATACTGAGCCCGAGGTCACGGGCGCCGTTGCGATGGCGCCGTGACCTTGGCGGGCGTTTGCGTGGAGAAGGAATTCCGGCCGGTTCGCGCCCAATAATGATCTCCTTGGCCCGTTCTGCGTTGAGTCCGCAACGGACACAGCGTGCGGCGGCGTCGGATGGTGACGCACCTTTTCTCGAACGGATCGGCAGGACCGCGCGGCGACAGCCGTGGGCCCTCGATGCGTTCCGCATGATCGAAGCGGCGAGGATCGCGTTTGTGGGCGAAGCGCCCGGCCTGGCGGAGTTCCTGCGAGGGCAGGGGTTCGCCGTCGAGCGCCTGGCCGACCCGGCTGCCGGAAGCGCGGAGGCCGCCAGGCGGCGTTTCGACCTTTTCCTGGTCCAGACGGCCCACCTGACCGCCGAAACGATCGACTTGTGCCAGAGGTCCGCCGGCGCCGGCGCCGCGCCCTGCGTGCTGATCGTCTCGGACGCCGCCGATGACGAGGAACGCATCCAGGCCCTGGAAGCCGGCGCGGCGGACTGCCTCGCCGAGCCGGTGAACCTGCGGGAGGTCCGCGCCAGGGTGCGCGCTGTCCTCAGACGGCTTCAGCGGCCGAAGCCCGTGGCGCCAGGCTGGACATTCGGCGGCTGGACGCTCGATCCGGCGCGTCGCGAGCTGCGCGCGCCGAGCGGCATGCGCATGATCCTGCCACTTGGGGAGTTCGCCCTGCTGCGCAGCCTTGTGACCGACCCCCAGCAGGTCCTCAGCCGCGCCGTGTTGCAGAGCTTGTCGTCCTTGTCCGAGCGCGCCCTCAACGGGCGGGTCATGGACGTCCGGATCGCCCGGCTGCGCGCCCGGTTCACCCGCGCCGGCGGCCCTGATTTCATCCAGACGGTGCGCGGCGAGGGCTATCTGTTCGCAAGTCCGGTCCAGAAGGGGGATTGATCGATACGCCGCGCCCGGACCCCGGGACAGGGCCTGGCGGCGCCGGCCTCACCCGCGCGGCAGGTCGGTCGTCGTCCATCCGCCGCCGAGGTTCTCGACCAGCAGGACGCTGGCGTTGAGGCGGCTCTCGATCGTCGTCAGCACAGTCAGCGAGGCGCTCTCCAGACTGGCCTGGGCGGCGATCACTGTGGTGTAGTCGATGGTCCCTTCGCGGAATTCGTCGAGGTCCAGGTTGACCGTCTGCTGCGCGGCCTGCTCGGCGAGCAACACGACTTCCTGCTCTTGCTGGTAGATGCGCAAGGCCGCCAGTTCGTCCTCCACCCCCTGGAACGCCGTGAGCACGGTCTGCCGGTAGACCGCGACGTCCTGGTCGTGCTGGGCCTTCGCCGCGCGGACCTGAGCCCGACGAAGCCCGAAGTCGAGGAGGGTCTCCGCGGCGCTGGCCCCGTACGACCACAGGGTACTGGACGCCTTGAACAGTTGTCCGAGACTGCTGGCGGCGATCCCGTAGTCGCCAGAGAGCGTCACGTCCGGGAAGTAAGCCGCCTCGGCGACGCCGATCAGCGCATTGCCCGACGCCACGCGCCGCTCCGCCGCGGCGATGTCGGGCCGGCGCTCCAGCAGGGTCGAGGGCAGGGTGAGCGGAGGGGTCGGCACGTCGCGGCGGAAGGGCTGCGGCGCGATCGTCAGGTCTGCGGGCGTAACGCCGACCAGGATGGCGATGGCGTGCTCCATCTGGGCGCGCATCACGCCCACGGCGATCAGCGAGGCCTGCGCGCCGTAGAGTTGGGTCTGCGCCGTCAGCACCGCCGATTGTGGCTGGGTCCCTTCGCGGACCTGATCCTGCGTCAGCTTCACGAGCCGTTGGTAGCCGGCGACGGTCTCGCCATAGAGCCGCGCCTCCTCGTCCAGAACGCGCAGCTGGAAATAGTCCTCGGCGAGGGAGGCCTGTGCGGCGAGCTTGGCGTTGGCGAGGTCGGCGGCGCTGGCCTGGGCCAGGGCCTTGTCGCTCTCCACCGTACGCCGCACCTTGCCCCACAGGTCCGGGACCCAGCTGGCCTCCAGCGCCGCCTCATAACTTGTGGAAATGGTGGGCGTCGGGACGGTGGTCGTCGTGGAGCCGGTCCCGCCGCGGGTGGTGGTCGGCGCCGTGGTGGTGACGGCCCCTCTCGAGCGTTGCGCGTTGGCGATGGCGCTGACGGTCGGGAAGAACGACGCCCGCGCCTCTGCGACGACATCGTGGGCCTGACGGTAGGCCGCCTCGAACTGCTTGACGGTCTGGTTGGAGGTCGCGACCCGCTGTTCCAGGCCGTTCAGCTCCGGATCTCCGAACATCGACCACCAGGCGCCCTTATCGAGCGCGTCGACCGGATGGCTCGGCGTCCAGCCGGCGGCCTCCTTGAAGGCGGCTGACGTGGGCGCGGATGGCCTGTGGTAGTCGGGCCCGACGGCGCAGCCGCCCAGCACGAGCGCAAGGACGGCGGCCCTCCAGGGCTTCGGTACGCCACCCGTCATGACGGGCTGGCCTCCGGCTGCGGATCGTCGGGCGATCCCGGTGGGGCCTTGCTGTCCTCGGCCTTGCGATGCCCGCCCGGCCGCCAGTTCCGGAGCTTGTCGAGGTAAATGTAGATCACCGGGGTCGTGAACAGGGTCAGCACCTGGGAAACCAACAGGCCGCCGACGATGGCGAATCCCAGCGGCCGGCGGAATTCCGAACCCGTCCCGTTCATCAGGATCATCGGCACGCCGCTCAGCATCGCGCAGGCGGTGGTCATCAGGATCGGCCGGAAGCGCTGGTGGGAGGCCTGTCGCGACGCCTCTTCGGCCGAAAGGTCCTCCTCGCGCTCAAGCCGCAGCGCGACATCGACGATCATGATGCCGTTCTTCTTTACGATGCCGATCAGCAGGATGATGGCGATGATGCCGATCACGTTGAGGTCCTGGCCGGCCAGCTTCAGCGCCAGGAGCGCGCCGAGGCCCGCCGACGGCAGGGTCGACAGGATCGTCAGCGGATGGACGAAGCTCTCGTAGAGCACGCCCAGGATCACATAGACCGCGATCAGGGCGGCCAGGATCAACACCGGCTCACTGGACAGCGATTGCTGGAAGGCCTGGGCCGTCCCCTGGAAGGCGCCGTTCAGCGTGGCGGGCGCGCCCAGGTTGTCGCGGGTCTTCTCGATCGCCGCGGTCGCCTGGCTCAGCGAGACGCCGGGCGACAGGTTGAAGCTGAGCGTGGCGGCGGGGAACTCGCTCTGGTGGTTCACCGTCAGGCTGGCCGTGCCCAACGGGTCGACCTTCACGAACTGCGACAGCGGCACCGTCTTGCCGGTGCTCGATGACAGCACATAGACGGTGTTGAAAATGTCCGGCGTGGCCTGAAGGTCCGGCGGGCCTTCCACCACCACGTGGTAACTGTTCTGTTGGGTGAAATACTGGGTGATCTCGTCCTGGCCGATCAGCTCGTAGATCGCGGTGTCGACGTCGGTGGGCGACAGGCCGAAGCGGGCGGCGGCCTGGCGGTCGATGGTCAGGTTGACGGCGCGGCCGTTGGATTGCTGGTCGGAGCTCACATCCTTCAGCTCCGGCAGGGCCTTCATCTCGGTGAGCAGTTGCGGCGCCCAGCTGTTGAGTTCGGCCAGGTTCGAGTCCGACAAGGTGTACTGATACTGAGCCTGACCGGCGCGACCGCCGATATTGATGTCCTGCGTCGCCTGCAGGAAGGCCTGCGCGCCGATCAGGTTGCCCAGCTTGGGGCGCAGCCGGGCGATCACCTCGTCGGCGGTCGACTTGCGGCCCTCGTCCTTGGGTTTCAGGGCGACGAACATGTTGGCCTGGTTGGCGCCGCCGTTGCCGACGAACATGCCGACGCCGGTCACAGCCGGATCCGCCGCGATGGTGGCGCCGATCGCCTGGATCTTGCCCTTGGCCTTGGCGAAGGAGGCGTCCTGCGACGTCAGCATGATCCCGCTCAGGAAGCCGGTGTCCTGTTGCGGGAAGAATCCAGTCTTGGCGGTGGCGTAGAAGTAGCCGGCCAGCGCCATCGTGCCGACGAAGATCAGCAGGGTGATCAGCTTATGCTCGAGCACCTTGTCCAGGCCGCGGGCGTAGCGTTCCTCCAGCCAACGGAAGCCGTGGTCGAGACCGCGCAGGATGGGGTTGTTCGGCTCCTGCGGGACCTTCAGGAACCGGCTGCAGACCATGGGCGTGAAGGTCAGCGTCAGCAGCATGGAGATCACCACCGCGGCGCTCAGGGTGATCGCGAATTCCCGCATCAGCAGGCCCACCACGCCGCCCATGAACATCAGGGGCGTGAACACCGCGACCAGCGATATGGAGATGGAAAGGATGGTGAAGCTGACTTCGCTGGAGCCCTTCAGGGCCGCCTCGAAGGGCTTTTCCCCCTTCTCCATGTGCTGCCAGATCACCTCCACCATGACGATGGCGTCGTCGACCACGAAGCCCACGGCGATGCTCAGCGCCATCAGCGACAGATTGTCGAGGCTGAAGCCGGCCGGCAGCATGAAGGCCGCCGCCCCGAGCAGCGCCAGGGGAATCACCGCGCTGGGGATAAGGGTGGCGCGGATGTTCAGCAGGAAAAGGTAGATCACCACCACCACCAGGGCCACGGTGATCAGAAGGGTGATCTCCACGTCCTTGACGGCGGCGCGGATGGTCTGGGTGCTGTCCCGAAGGATGTGGATCTTGATGCCGGGCGGGATATTGGCTTCCAGCTTCGGCAACTGTTTGCGGATGTCGTCGACCGTCTGGATCACATTGGCGCCAGGCGACTTGAAGATCACCAGCATGATCCCCTGACCGGTGGCGTTGAAGGTTTTGTCGGTGTTGGCCTTGCCCGGATAGATGAAGGCGCCGACCTGATTGTTCTCGACGCCTTGGTTGATGGTGGCGACGTCCTTCAGCATTACCGGCGCACCGTTGGAATAGCCGACCACGATGTCGTTCCAGGGCGCGGCGTCCAGCAGCTGGTCGTTGGCGTAGACCGTCAGGTTCTGGACGGAGCCGGTGATCGCGCCCTTGGGGGCGTTGGTCGTGGCCGCGGCGATCTTGGCGCGGACGGTGTCGAGCTGCAGGCCGCGGGCGGCGACCTTGCGGGGGTCGAGCTGGATACGCACCGCCGGCTTTTGTTGGCCGCCGATGTTGACCAGGCCCACGCCCTGGATTGTCGAGATCTGCTGCGAGAGGATCACGTCGGCGAAGTTGGAGACCTGGTCCAGCGGCAGGGTGTCGGAGGTCAGCGCCAGGAGCATGATCGGCGCGTCGGCAGGGTTGGTCTGGCGGATGGTGGGCTGCGCGGGCAGGTTGGTCGGCAGCTGGGCGCTGGCGGCGTTGATCGCGGCCTGCACCTGCTGGAACTCCGCGGTCAGGCTCTGGCCGAGCTTGAACTGGATGGTGACGCTGGTGGCGCCCAGCGAACTCGTCGAGGTCATCTGACTGATGCCGGGGATCAGCGAGAACTGCCGCTCCAGGGGCGTCGCTACGTTCGAGGCCATGGTCTCCGGACTCGCGCCCGGCAGGCTGGCGCTCACCTGCACCGTCGGGAAGTCCACGTTCGGCAGGGCCGACACCGGCAGGATGAAGAAGGCCACCAGGCCGACCAGCAGCACGGCCACCGCCATCAGCGTGGTGGCGACCGGCCGCGTAATGAAAGGCTGGGAGAGATTCAAGACGACGGCTTTCCGGCCGCCGCCTTGCCGCTGGCCGGCGCGCCGCTCGCCGGCGCCGCGCCTGGATTGACGAGCCGCACCAGCGAGCCGTTGTTCAGCACCATCTGGCCATCGGTGACGATCAGATCGCCCACATTGACGCCCGACTTGATCACCGCCTCCTGGCCCTGGACGCTGAGGACGGCGATCGGGCGCATGGCCACCTTGTGGTCAGCGCCGATCACGAAGACGTACTGTCCCTTGGGTCCGCGGTTCACCGCCGCCAGCGGCAGGACGACGGCCTGGGGCAGGTTCTGGACTCCCAGGCTCACATTGAGGAACTGGCCGGGCCACAGCCGTTTTCCGGAATTGGCGAAACGGGCCTTCAGCTCCACCGTGCCCGTGCTCTGATCGACGCGGTTGTCGGCGACGGTGAGCACCCCGGTGTCCAGCAGCTCGCCGGTCTCCTGGCTCAGCGCGCGCACGGGCAGCGGCCGGCTGAAACCGCCCGAAGCCCCGACCAGCCGCTGGAACTCGCCTTGCGGCACGGAGAACGTCACGGCGATGGGCTGGAGCTGGTTGATGACCACGATCCCTGCGCCGCCGCTCGAGCCACTGTTCGAGGTCGGGCCGTTCGAGGCTGAGGTCGACGAACCGCCTGAGCCGCCGGCCGGCGATGCCGTACTGGTGGCCGAGGAGCTGTTGACGACGCTGCTGACCGAGCCGCTGGCGCTGACCAGGTTGCCGGGGTCCACCAGGCGCACGCCGGCCCGTCCGTTGATCGGCGAGACGATGCGGCAGAACTCCAGATTGAGCTTGGCCGCCGCCACGGCGCCGCGGTCGATCTCGACCGTGCCCTCGTCCTGGCCGACGGTCGCCTCCTCATCCTCCAACTGCTGGCGCGAGGCGCCGCCTTCGCCCTGCAAGTGCTGGTAGCGCTCCAGGTCCCGGCGCGCGCCGGCCAGACTGGCCTCGTCGCGCTTCAACGTGCCCTCGGCCTGGGTGAGCGCCGCCTGGAACGGCCGCGGGTCGACCTCGGCCAGCAGCTGGCCGGCCCGGACCTCGCTGCCCTCCTTGAAGTTGACGCGGATCAGCTTGCCGCTGACCTGGGCGAAGATCATGTCGCTGGTCCAGGCCTGGGCGGCGCCGAGGGCCGTGATGGCGAGCTGGAAATCCTGGGCCTGGGCCTTGATGGCGGTCACCGGGATCGCGTGCGGCGGCGGCGTTTTCGCCGGCGGCCTATGCAGGATCGCCCATGCGGCGAGGATCACCGCCAGGGCGCCCAGTCCGCCCAGCACGAGATAGCGCCGGCGGCGAGGTGCGGACTTCGCGGCGCTCATCCCCGACGCCCGCCTGACTTGGGCCGCAAGGAGCCCTCGGGCGGTCCGGCCGCGCCGAAACGCCCCCATGCGAGGGTGACCGTTCGCCAACAGGCGTGCGTCGGGAGAACGCGCAAGCGCTACCTCAACTTCTTCAGCCCGACGTGACCACAGTATTCAGCCCGATTTGCAAGTTTGTGTCCAGCTTGCGACAGCTCTTCAACCGTTCGACACGTTCGCCAATGATAGCGCAAAGAGCTTGGCTGTGGGATTCCCCGAACGGCAGTGTCTGGTGACCGCCGAGCCGGAACCGACGCGATAAGGCGTCGCCGCCGCGCGCCACAAGGGCCAAGCTGGGGTATGCTTGAAAAAATGGGGGAGGCGAAGCTTCAATGCATTCTGTCTGGAGGGGCCCGCGCGCCCTTGCGTCGCTGGCCGTGGCCGCAGGACTGTTCAGTCTGGCCGGACCCTCCGCCGCCGCGGCCGCGCCGCCATCCGTGGCCGCCACGCCGCCGATGGGCTGGAACAGTTGGAACCACTTCGCGGCCAAGATCGACGACGCGACGGTCCGCGCCCAGGCCGACGCCATGGTGTCGAGCGGCATGCGTGACGCGGGCTACCGCTACATCAACATCGACGACACTTGGGAGGGGACCCGCGACGCGGCCGGCGTGATCCATTCCAACGCCAAGTTCCCGGACATGAAGGCGCTGGCCGACTACGTCCATGCCAAGGGACTGAAGCTCGGTATCTATTCCTCGCCCGGCCCCAAGACCTGCGCCGGCTATGAGGGCAGCGAGGGCCACGAGGCGCAGGACGCCAAGACCTATGCCGACTGGGGGATCGACTACCTGAAGTACGACCTCTGCAGCCTGGGCGACCGGATGAAGGCTACGGGCTCGCTGGACAAGGCCCAGGATATCGAGCTCGTCGCCTACCGGAAGATGGACGCGGCGATCAGCGCCACGGGCCGGCCGATGGTCTACAGCCTCTGCCAATACGGCGTGGCTCAGGTCTGGCGCTGGGGCGGCTCGGTCGGCGGCAACCTGTGGCGCACTACCGGCGACATCACCGACCGTTTCTCCCGCATGACCCAGATCGGCTTCGGCCAGGCCGGCTTGGCGAAGTACGCCAAGCCTGGCCAGTGGAACGACCCCGACATGCTGGAGGTCGGCAACGGCGGCATGAGCCCAATCGAGTACCGCACCCACATGAGCCTCTGGGCGCTCCTCGCCGCGCCGCTGCTGGCGGGCAACGACCTGTCGAAGATGACGCCCGACACCCTGGCCATCCTCACCAATCGCGAGGTGATCGCCATCGACCAGGACAAGGCGGGCCGCCAAGGTGACCGGGTGCACGCCGAAGGGCCTCTAGAGGTCTGGGCCAAGCCGTTGGCCGGCGGCGGCAAGGCGGTGGGCCTGTTCAACCTTTCCGACCAGCCGTCCTACGTCGAGGTGAGCTATGCCGACCTTGGGCTGAAGGCGCCGGTCAAGACCCGCGACGTCTGGGCGGCCAAGGACCTGGGCAAGCTCACGTCCTACCGCGCCCTGGTGGTGGGCCATGGAGTGGTGGTGCTGAGGCTCGGCTAGAGCCTGACGGGCAGGCCGGACTTCAACGACTGGGCGGCGGCCTCGGCCAGCGCCAGGGCCGCGACGCCGTCCGTGTAGCCGACGCTGGGCCCGACCCGGCCTGCCAGGATATCGGCGAAGTGGGTCATCTCCTGGCGGTAGGCGTCACGGTAGCGGTCGAGGAAGAAGTTCTGGAACCGGTCAGCCTGGGCGCCGCCCTCGGTCCAGACCTGCACGGTGCTCTCAAGCACATTGGCGACGCGGACCATGCCGCCCGAGCCATAGGCCTCGATCCGCTGGTCGTAGCCGAAGCCTGAGCGGCGGCTGTTGGCAATGACGCAGAACCGGCCGTCGGCAGTCTTCAGCACCGTGCGGGCGGTGTCGATGTCGCCGGCTTCGCCGATGGCCGGATCGACCAGGCAGCTTCCCCAGGCGAACACCTCCGCCGGCTCCTCGCCCAGCAGCCAGCGGGCCATGTCGAAGTCGTGGATCGCCATGTCCTTGAAGAGCCCGCCGGAAACCTTGACGTAGGCGACCGGAGGCGGAGCCGGATCATTGCTGGTGATCTGCAGGGTCTCCAGCCGTCCTATTGATCCGTCATCGAGCCGGGCTTTGAGGGCCTGGAAATTGGGGTCGAACCGGCGGTTGAAGCCGAGGAACAGCCGTGCGCCCTGCAGGCTGTCTGCGGCGGCCCGCGCCCGGGCCAAGTCCATGTCCAGCGGCTTCTCGCAGAAGATCGCCTTGCCCGCCGCATGCGCCGCCACGCAGTACTCGAGGTGGGTGTCGGTGGAGCTGGCGACGATCACGCCGGCCACGCTGGCGTCGGCCAGGACGGCGTCGAGCGAGGCGACGGCGGCGCCCGTCGCCGCGGCCACGGCCTGCGAGGCCTCAGCCGCGGGGTCGACCACATGGCTCAGCGTCAGCTCGGGATGGGCCGCGGCGTTGGCTGCGTGGATCTTGCCGATCCGTCCGGCGCCGAGCAGGGCGATCTTGAACATCGCTTAAGTCCCCTGGAGCC
This sequence comes from Phenylobacterium sp., assembly GCF_004799395.1. Taxonomy (GTDB): domain Bacteria; phylum Pseudomonadota; class Alphaproteobacteria; order Caulobacterales; family Caulobacteraceae; genus Phenylobacterium. Next base: position 7,997 of record NZ_SSMZ01000028.1, on the reverse strand, counting down.
GCACCGGCGCGCCGATCGCCACCGAATGCGCGGCGGCCTCGGCGAGCCGCAGGGAGCGCACGCTGTCGGCATAGCCGGTCTCCGGCTGGGCGGCGCCCGCGAGCATGTCGGCGAAGTGGTCGATCTCGGCGCTATAGGCCTTGGCGTAGCGGCTGATGAAATCCTTGTGCCGGGGCGCGGTCTGCGGCCCGGCCTCGCGCCAGACCTGGACGCTGTCGGTCACCAGGTCGCCGGCGCTGGCCATGCCGGTCGAACCGAAGGCCTCCACCCGCTGATCGTAGCCGCAACCGCTGCGCCGGGTGTTGCTGATCGAGCAGAGGCGGCCCCTGGCGTCGCGCAGCAGGGTGCGGGCGGTGTCGACATCGCCGGCCTTGGCGATGGCCGGGTCCACCAGACAGCTCGCCCAAGCGAACACCTCGATGATCGGGTCCGGCATCAACCAGCAGGCCATGTCCAAATCGTGGATGGCGAAGTCCTTGAAGAGCCCGCCGCTGGTGGGGATGAAGTTGGCCGGCGGCGGCGCAGGATCGTGGCTGATCACCTGCAAGGTTTCCAGGTCGCCGATCTCGCCGGCGGCGATCTTCGCCCGCAGGCCCCGAACCTGCGGATCGAAGTGGCGGTTGAACGCCACGAACAGGGGCGTCTTCGGGTGGCCGAGTTCGGGCTCCGCCGCCAGGACGCTGGCGAGGCTGAGGTCGAGCGGCTTCTCGCAGAACACCGCCTTGCCCGCGGCCAGGCAGGCCTTGACCAGGGCCAGGTGGGTGTCCGTCGAACTGGCCACGACGACGCCCTCGATGCTGGCGTCGGCCAGCACCTGATCGACGCTTGCTATCCTTGCGCCCGCCGAGGCGGCGATCGCCTGGGCGTCGGGCCGCGGATCCACCAGCCAGACCACCTCAAGGCGTGGATTGCGGGCGGCGTTGGCGAGGTGGACGGCGCCCATCCGCCCCGCGCCGATCTGAGCGATCCTGTGCATGGGCCCTTCTAGGGAGCAAACCTCGCACAACACAAGACGACGCGGCGCCGACATGGCGCTTGCAGCTGACGAAGGGCGAAGGTCCGACGCCGGTCCTAGGACTCGCCGTCGGCGGGCGGGGCCTTGCGTTTGGCGAGGCCGGCCAGCAGCAGCATGATGACGCCGAAACCGCCCATCACCAAGCCCCAGGCGACGTCGATATTGAGCCCCGCGGAATGGGCGCGGAAGACCGCCGGGTCGCCCATCAGGCCAGCGCCGGTCACCAGCACGCCGATCCCCAAGAACAGCAGGCCGATCGGCAGGCGCACGTCGAAAAGCATGGCCGCCTCCTAGCGGAAGATGAGGTTGAGGACGATGACCGCGGCGATCATCACAACGCCCAGGAGCACGGGGCGGCCATACCAGGCGCCGTGCGCCTCGCTGGTCTTCGGCGTCAGCGAATAGGTAAGGCCTGCGAGCGCCTCCTCGGGCCGCGGGCGGGTCACCAGGCTGACGGCGATGGTCACCAGGAAGCAGGCGCTCCAGGCCCAGATGGCGGTCCAGAAGTTCTGGGCCATCTCGCTGGGATAGGTGTGGGTCACCGCGATCCAGCCGCCCTTCAGTCCCACGATGTCATCCAGCGGCAGGGTGAGGCCGTGATGGATGGCGGCGGTAAGCGTGCCTGCGGCGAGGCCCGTGAAGGCTCCATGACCGGTGGTCCGCTTCCAGAACATGCCGAGCAGGAAGGTGGCGAACACCGGCGCGTTCACGAAGGCCATGATCAGCTGCAGGAAGTCGTTGATGTTGTTGAACTGGCTGGCGAGGTAGGCGGCCGCCACCGAGGCGGCGATGCCGAAGAAGGTCGCCAGGCGTCCCACCAGGACATAGTGCGCGTCGTCGGCCTTTCGTCGGATGTAGGCCTGGTAGATGTCGTAGGTGAAGACCGTGTTGAAAGCGGTGACGTTGCCCGCCATGCCGGACATGAAGCTGGCCAGGAGCGCGGTCAGGCCGACCCCCAGCATGCCGGTCGGGAAGTAGCGCAGCAGCAGGTTCGGCGTGGCCAGATCGTAGTCGAGCTGCGGCCGGCCGCGGGCGTCCAGCATCGGCTTGCCGGTGGCGCTGTCGATCTTGATCGGGATGACGCCGGGGTCGTGTTGCTGGATCGCGCCGGCGACGGCCACCGGGTGGCTCAATGCGCCGGTCTTGTCCGGCGCCGAGGTCAGGGCGATGGCGATCAGGCCGGGCAGGATGACGATGAAGGGGATGAACATCTTCACGCCGGCGGCGATCAGCGGGGTGCGCCGGGCCGCGGTCATGGAGTCGGCGGCCATGGCCCGCTGGACCACCAGGAAGTCGGTGCACCAGTAGCCGAAGGAGAGCACGAACCCGAGCCCCATGGAGAGGCCGAACCAGTCGACCCCCAGACGGTTGGTGCTGGCGTGCGCCATGCCGTGCCAAGCCTGGGTGTAGCTGGGGCCGAGCGTAGTCTCCAGTCCATGCCAGCCGCCTACCTGCTTCAGGCCCAGCCAGACAAGCGGCGCGAAGCCGGCGACGATCAGGAAGAACTGCAGGACCTCGTTGTAGATCGCCCCTCTGAGGCCGCCCATGTAGATGTAGACCAGGACCACCAGCGCCGAGGCGCCGATCGCGGCGTGGAAGATCCAGGACTCCGGCAGGCCCATTCGCTCGAAGGGGATGTCGAAGACGTGCAGCGTCTGGATGAGCTTGGCCAGCGCATACATCGAGATCCCGGAATTCAGGATCGTCATGAAGGCGAAGATGGTGGCGTTCAGCGCGCGGGTCTTCTCGTCAAACCGCATGCGCAGATATTCGGGCACCGAGCGGGCCTTCGAGCCGTAGTAGAACGGCATCATGAAGACCCCGATGAACACCATCGCCGGGATGGCGCCGATCCAATAGAAATGCGCCGTCGAGATGCCGTACTTGGCGCCCGAGGCGCCCATGCCGATCACCTCTTGCGCGCCCAGGTTCGCCGAGATGAAGGCCAGGCCCGCGACCCAGGCCGGGATCGCCCGGCCCGCCAGAAAGAAGTCGGTCCCGCTCTTGTTGCGCCGCGAGGCGACGATGCCGATGCCCAGCACAAACAGCAGGTAAAGGGCGATGATGCCCCAATCGACGGCGCCTAACTGCATGCGCGTTCTTCCCCCTGCCGGCCCCTATGCCTTCATCGCAAGGGCGATGTGGACCGTTCGGCGCTCTCGGCGCCGCCGGCGGGAGTCGGCGTCTCCCGGGAAGTGGCGGTCATCCGGCGCCAGCCGTCAAGGCGCCTCTCCGCCGCCGGCTAGGCCGCGGCGGGCGTCAGCGCCAGGCGCTCCACGATCTCGGCGACCTGAATATCGACGGGCGGCGCCACGTCGATGACGAGGATGGCCTCGTCCGGGCCCGGCGGCTCGAAGTCGGCGAACTGGGTCTCCAGCAGGCCGGGCGGCCAGAAGTGGCCGGTCCGCTTGGCCACCCGCGCCTCGATCAGCTCCCGCGAGCCGTCCAGCAGCACGAGCCGCACCGCCGGACGCCCGAGGGTCAGCTCGTCGCGGTACTTCCGCTTCAGGGCCGAGCAGGTGACCACCCCTGAGCGGCCCTCGGCGAGGCGTGCGTCCATCCAGTCGGCGACCTTGGCCAGCCACGGCGCCCGGTCGGCGTCGGTCAGCGGCTGGCCGGCGGACATCTTGGCGATATTCGCGGCCGGGTGGAGCGCGTCGCCGTCGACGAAAGCGTAGCCGCAGTGCGTCGCCAAGGCCTGGCCGACGGTGGTCTTGCCGGCGCCGGCGACCCCCATGACCACGATGGCCGCCGGGTCCAGCGCCGGGGACGGCGTGCGGCTCATCGTGCCGCCGGGCCCTCGACGTGGCCTCCGAAGCCGAAGCGCATGGCCGAGAGCAGCTTCTCGCCGAAGGTGTGGGTCTCGCGAGAACGGAACCGCGCGAACAGCGCCGCCGACAGGACGTTGACGGGAACGGCTTCCTCGATGGCCGCGTCGATCGCCCACCGGCCTTCGCCGCTGTCGTCGACCGCGCCGGTATAGCCTGCCAGCCGCTCGTCGCCGGCCAGAGCCTGGGCCGTCAGGTCGAGCAGCCAGGACGAGATGACACTGCCCCGCCGCCAGACCTCGGCGATGTCAGTGAGGTTGAGGTCGTAGCGCTCGTCTTCAGGCAGGGTGGCCAGGTCCCTCTTGCGCAGGATGTCGAAGCCTTCGGCATAGGCCTGCATCAGGCCGTATTCGATGCCGTTGTGGACCATCTTGACGAAGTGGCCGGCGCCGGCCGGGCCGGCGTGGATATAGCCTTCCACGGCGCGCGGATCGGCGGCGTCGGCGCGCTTGGTCAACGGGATGTTCCCCGCGCCAGGGGCCAGGGTCTTGAAGATCGGATCGAGGCGGTCGACCGCGGCCTCGTCGCCGCCGATCATCATGCAGTAGCCGCGTGTCAGACCCCAGACGCCGCCGGAGGTGCCGACGTCGAGATAGGCGATCCCCTTGGGCTTCAGCGCCTGGGCGCGGCGGACGTCGTCCTTGTAGAAGCTGTTGCCGCCGTCGATGATCGTGTCGCCGGCCTCCAGGATGTCGCCGAGCTCTGCGACGGTGTCGTCCGTGGGCGCGCCGGCGGGCAGCATCACCCAGACGGTCCGCGGCGCCTGCAGCGCCCGGGCCAGGTCCTTGAGGCCGCCGACCGTCGTTGCGCCGTCCTTGGTCACCTCCTCGACCGCCTTGGCGTCGCGGTCGTAGACGACGCAGTCATGCCCGCCCTGCATCAGCCGGCGCGCGATATTGCCGCCCATCCGGCCCAGGCCCACGATGGCTATCTGCATTCGAATCTCCTGGTTGGGCGCGGTCGGGCGAGGGGGCCTTAGGCTGCGGTCTTGTCGCTGAGCCGGCGGCGCTTGTCGTCCACCGCCTTCAGCAGGTCTTCGAAGGCCTTGGCGAACAGGCGCACCCCGTCCTCGACCAGCGCGCCGGTGACGCCGTTCAGATCCAGGCCCAACGCGTTGGCTTCCTTCAGGGTCGCCTCAGCCGCGGCCGGATCCTGGGTGAGCGTGGCGGCGACCTTGCCGTGGTCGCGGAAGGCGTCGAGCGTCTTGGGCGGCATGGTGTTGACGGTGTCGGGGCCGATCAGCGTCTCGATGTAGAGGACGTCGGAATAGGTCGGGTCCTTGGTCCCGGTAGAGGCCCAGAGCAGGCGCTGGGGCGCGGCGCCATGGTCGGCCAGGGCCTGCCAGCGCGGCGTGGCGATCATCTCGAGGTAGCGCTGGTAGGCGACCTTGGCGTTGGCGATGGCCACCTGGCCACGGATCGCCTTCAGGCGCTGGGCCGTGGCCTCGTCGGCAGTCTTGAGCTGATCGTCGATCTTCTTGTTGATGGCCGTGTCGATGCGGCTGACGAAGAAGCTGGCGACGCCATGCACCTTGCCGACGTGGCCGCCTGAGGCCTTGAAGACTTCCAGGCCGGCGAGGTGCGCCTCGACGACATCGAGATAGGCCTGCAGGGCGAAAAGCAGGGTGACGTTGACGTTGATGCCTTCGCCGATGAGCTGGCGGATGGCAGGAACGCCGGCCCCGGTGCCGGGCACCTTGATCATCAGGTTCGGACGGTCGACGGCGGCCCAGAGACGGCGCGCCTCCTCGACCGTGCCCGCGGTGTCGTTGGCGAGGGTGGGCGAGACCTCGAGGCTGGCGTAGCCGTCGCGGCCGTTCAGGCGGTCGAAGGCGGGGCGGAGCTGATCGCAGGCGCCCTGGATGTCGACGATGGCGATGCCTTCGTAGAGGTCCTTGGTCTCCGTCCCGCCGGAGGCGGCCAGCTGGCCGATGCGCGCGTCATAGGACGAGCCGTCGCCGATGGCCTTCTCGAAGATCGAGGGGTTGGAGGTCAGGCCCGTGACGCCATCGTCGGCGATCAGCCGCTTCAGTTCGCCGGTCGCGAGGATGTCCTGGTGCAGATAGTCGAGCCAGATGGCCTGGCCGGCGGCGGTGAGGGCTTTCAGCGGATTGGCGGTCATGGCGGGGACCTTTCTCAGGCGGACTTGAGTTGGCGGCGGGCCGCGGCCACGACCCGTTCCGGCGTAAACCCGAAATGCTTCATCAGATCGTCGCCCGGGGCGGAAGCCCCGAAGCTGTGCATGGCCAGGACCTCGCCTTCAGACCCGATGTAACGGTCCCAGCCGAGCGGCGAAGCGGCCTCGACGGCGACACGGGCGGTGATCTCCGAAGGTAGCACTTCGCGACGGTAGGCCAGCGGCTGCGCCTCGAAAAGGTCGAAGCTCGGCACGGAGACCAGGCGCACGCGCACGCCCTCGGCCTCCAGGGTCTTTGCCGCCGCGACGCAGAGGCCGACCTCGGCGCCCGAGGCCATCAGGATCACCTGCGGCTGGCCGCCGGGACTGTCGGACAATACATAGGCGCCCTTCGCGACGCCCTTGGCGGCGGCATAGACGCCGCGGTCCAGCGTCGGCATCGCCTGGCGCGACAGGATCAGGCAGGCGGGCCGGCCGCTTTGCGACAGGATCGTGCGCCAGGCTTCGACGGTCTCGTTGGCGTCGCCGGGGCGAAGGGTGATCAGGCCTGGAATGGCCCTGAGCGCCGCCAGCTGCTCGATCGGCTGGTGGGTCGGGCCGTCCTGACCGAGGCCGATGGAGTCGTGGCTGAAGACGAAGACCGAGGGCGCCTTCATCAGCGCCGCAAGTCGGGTCGGCGGGCGCATGTAGTCGCTGAAGATCAGGAAGGTGCCGGTGTAGGGCCGCAGGCCGCTGACCGCCATGCCGTTGGCGATGGCGCCCATGACGTGCTCGCGCACCCCGAAGTGCAGGTTACGGCCGGCGTGGTCCTCGGCCGAGAAGGTCCCGGCGCCGTCGAAGTCCAGGCGCGTCTTGGTCGAGGGCGACAGGTCCGCCGAGCCGCCGACCAGCCAGGACAGGCGCGGCGCCAGCGCGTTCAGCGCCTTGCCGGAGGCTTCGCGGGTGGCGATCCCCTTGGGGTCGGCGGGGAAGACCGGCAGGTCCTGGTCCCAGCCCTTTGGCGCCTCGCCGGCCAGCAGGGCGTCGAGCTCGGCGGCCGGTTCGGGGTACGCCTTGCGATGCGCCAGGCGCGCGTCGGCCCAGTCCGCGGTCAGCTTCGCCCCGCGAGCGCCCAGCGTCTCGTCGAAGCGTCCGCGTACGCCGTCGGGAACCAGGAACTGGGCGTCCTCCGGCCAGCCATAGGCGCGTTTGGCGGCCCTGACCTCGTCGGGACCCAGCGGGTCGCTGTGGGCCTTGGCGGTCCCGGCCTTGTGCGGGGCGCCATAGCCGATGACGCTGCGCACCAGGATCAGCGTCGGGCGTGTGGTCTCGGACTGGGCGGCGGCGATGGCCCGCTCCAGGGCGTCGGTGTCGTTGGCGTCGGCGACGCGGGCGGTGGCCCAGCCGTAGCCCTCGAAGCGCCTGGCCACGTCCTCGCTGAACGTCAGCTCCGTTGGGCCCTCGATGCTGACGCTGTTGTCGTCGTAGATCCAGCAGAGGTTGGAAAGCTTCAGATGGCCGGCCAGAGAGGCGGCTTCGCCTGAAATGCCCTCCATCAGATCGCCGTCGCTGCAGATGGCGTAGACGCGATGGGCGAACAGGCTGTGGCCCGGCCTGTTGAACCGCGCCGCCATCCAGAGGCCGGCCATGGCCATGCCGACGCTGTTGGCGATCCCCTGGCCGAGCGGCCCCGTGGTGGTCTCGACGCCCACCGTATGGCCGTGCTCCGGGTGGCCGGGGCAGAGGCTGCCCAGCTCGCGGAACGCCTTGATGTCGTCGAGGCTGACGGCCGGGCGTCCCTTGGCCTCGACGCCGGCAAGATGCAGCAAGGCGTAGAGCAGCATCGAGGCGTGACCGTTGGACAGCACGAAGCGGTCGCGGTCCGGCCAGTCGGGCATCCTGGGGTCGTAGCGGAGGACCCGGCTCCAGAGCGTGTAGCCCACCGGCGCCAGACCCATGGGCGCCCCGGCGTGCCCGGACTGGGCCTTTTCCACCGCGTCGATGGCGAGGGTGCGGATGGTGTCGATCGCCAGCCGGTC
>NZ_SSMZ01000279.1 GCF_004799395.1 Phenylobacterium sp. | reverse complement strand
TTGTCGTGGGCGCCCACGTGATGGGCGCCGAGCTGGCGCGGATGCTGACCGCAATCGTCGCCGTCTCCATGGCCGCGACGCCCCTGGTCACCACCGCCTATGAGAAGCTCGTGCTGAGCCGCCTCGAAGCGCGCGCCGAACCCGAGAACCTGCCCTTCGACGAGGGCGATCCCGACGTGATCGTCGCGGGATTCGGCCGCTTCGGGCAGATCGCCACCCGCCTCCTGCTGGCCAACAATTTCAAGGTCGTCCTGCTGGAGAACTCCATCGAACAGATCGAGATCCTGCGACGGTTCGGCTGGCGGGTGCACTATGGCGACGCGAGCCGCATCGACCTCCTGCGCACGGCCGGCGCCGACAAGGCCAAGCTCCTGCTGGTGGCCATCGACGACCGCGACAAGGCCTCGGAGATGGTCGAGGCCGCGCACCAAGCCTTCCCCAACATCACCATCCTGGCCCGCGCCTTCGACCGCCGCCACGCCTACGAGCTCCTGAAAACGCCGGGCGTCTCGGTCGAGCGGGAGACCTTCGAGAGCGCGCTGAACTATGGCCGCAAAGCCCTCCTGAAGCTGGGCGTCAGCGAGCGCCGGGCGCTTCGGGCCGCCATCGTCTTCCGCGAACAGGATGAAAAGTACTTCAAGGAGCTGGCCCCGTTGGCCGGCGAGGAGGACAACTACACCATGGCCGCCCGCGACAGCCGCGAGACCACCGAGCGCCTCTTGCGCGCAGAGATGACCCGCATCGCCGCAGAGGAAGACGGCGAGCGGGAAGCGCGGGCGCAAGAGGGGCAGCACCGTTTGGAAGCCGACAAGGAGCGGGTGTAGAACGGCTCAAATGAGCCAAGCCCACACCCTGCCGCCTCGTATCGCGCCTGTCTCCTTCGAAGGCTTCAGCCGCGACTTCCCCCACTTCTCCGACACCCTCGGCGCTTCGTTCGAGCGGTTCGGCTTCGCGGTGATCTCCAACCACGGCGTCCCGCAGGCGCGGATCGACGCGGCCCTGGCCGCGGCCAAGAGATTCTTCGCCCTGCCGGAGGCGCAGAAGCTGAAATACAAGCTGCCGGTCGGCGGCCAGCGCGGCTACACCCCCTTCGGCGTCGAGACCGCAAAGGGCGAAGTGAACTATGACCTGAAGGAATTCTGGCACGTCGGCCGCGATCTGCCGCCCGGCCACCCCTACCGCAGCCACATGGCCGACAACGTCTGGCCGGACGCCGAGGTCGCTGAATTCCACGAGACGGTGGGCTGGCTCTACGGCGCGCTGGACCAGATGGGCCTGAAGGTGCTGGAGGCGATCGCCGTCTACCTGGGACTCGACCGCCATTTCTTCGACTCGACCGTCGACTTCGGCAATTCGATCCTTCGCCTGCTGCACTATCCGCCGGTTCCCTTCGACGGCCCGCACATCCGCGCAGCGGCGCATGAGGACATCAACGTCATCACGCTCCTGCTGGGCGCCGAGGAGGCGGGGCTGGAGGTGCTGGATCGCGACGGCCAGTGGCTGGCGATCAATCCGCCGCCCGGGGCGCTGGTCTGCAATATCGGCGACATGCTGCAGCGGCTGACCAACAACCGCCTGCCCTCCACCACCCACCGGGTGGTCAACCCGGCGCCTGAGCGGCGCGGCTTCGCCCGCTATTCGACGCCCTTCTTCCTGCACTTCAATTCGGACTACCTGATCAAGACCCTGCCGAACTGCGTCGACCCGAGCCATCCGGACCGTTACCCGACCCCGCTCACGGCGGACGACTACCTTCAGGAGCGCCTGCGCGAGATCAAGCTCGCCTGACCCTCAAGAACGCCAGCCGGCTGACCCGGATCGAGTCGGCCGGCCGAGACGCTCGGCGTCGGATCTACTGGGAGATCCGCAGCTTGTTCAGGTCTGCGGCGATCGCCTGGAACGCCACCTGCAGCTGCGCGCCCGTCGTAGGAAGGTAGGCGTGGGCGGCGTCGGTGGCGCAGTTGGCGAGGATCGCCTGGGCCTGCGGATCGGCCCCGCCGTGCAGGAAGCCCACAGTGTAAATGAGGACATTGTTCGGCGGCGCCTTCATCGCGGTGCAGAGCGCCTGAGCCTGGGTGAAGGAGTCGCCGTTGGGCGAGGCGCAGGCGGTGTGCTCGTTCGACCCGCCGGCGCTGCCGTCGGTGGCCGAACTGGGGTTCGAGATCGCGCCCTTGCAGTAGGCGGTGTTGAAGGCGCCGTCGGTCATCAGGATCATCACCTTCAGCGTGTTGGGCGTGCCATAGGCCGCGCCCTGGCTTGCGGAGGGGAACAGGCCGCCCCAGTTGGGCGAGATCATGTACCAGCCCCATGCCACGCCGATGTGGCCCGCGGTCGAGCCGCCGGCGGTCAGCGTGCCGATCATGTTGTGCAGCGTGGGCTTGTCGCTGGTGAGCGGCTGGATGGAGGCGCTGATGCAGGGGTTGTCGGAGGGCGGATAGACCCAGCCCACCGGGGCGCCGCTGTAGGAAGCGTCGGTGAAGGCCTGGGCGCCGGTCCGCTCACTGACGCAGTTGCTGACATTGTAGGTGGGCGGGGACCCCGACGCGGAGGTGAATTTCATCTTCGTGCAGCCCGGCTGGTCCACGCACGGGGCGGCCATGGGCGAAGGCGCCGTCGTCGGCGTGCCTCGCACCTGGTTGACATAAGCCCCAGCGTTCACGGCGTTCGAATAGGGCACCACTGCGATCTTCGAATAGAATGGCGACTGGGTGTCTGAGACGACCAGATCGATCAGTTGGTTGGCCGCCGATTGCAGAGAGGTCATCGGCGAACCCGCCATCGATCCGGTGTTGTCGAGCACCATCGCGACTTCGATATTGTTGCCGTTGCGGGTCACCTGCGAGGAGACCTGCACGGGCGAGTGGGTGAATTCCGTCGGTGCGTAGGCCGTCAGCTGCACCGTGGCCTGGGCCTGGACCTGCTGATTGTTGTTCGCCAGCACGAAAGAGGACGAGGTCAAGGTCGCGCCCTGCACAAGTTGCAGGTTGGCGGCCAGCGCCTTGTTGCCGATGGTGTTGATGGTGGGGTTGTCGGTGGCGTTCGAACGGGCCGCATAGAGGGCCGCCGCGTCCAGGGCGTCCTGCAGTTTCCCGTGCTGTTCGTTGCCCTGGTAGATGTCGAAGAGTCCCAGCGTCATGGGCGCCAGCACCGCGAAGGTGATGGCGAAGGCCACGGCGCTGACCCCGCTTCGGTCGCGCACTGCGCGCCGCACGAATTGGGCCAGGAGTCTGGAGAGGCGGAGCAGTCTGAGAGGGTTTCGCATCTGATCACCCGAGTCCGAGTTCAACGGGTGAAATCTGAACGAACAGCGTAAAGGAATCAGTTACGAAGAAGAGTAAATCTTTGATTCATCAAGGTTATGGTGAATCCGTCCGACGGCGGCTCAAGGCTCGGCGCGCGTCTCCAGGCGATCGAGCTCGTCCGGTCCGCCCACGGTGACGCCCAGGTCGTTCACCAGGCCGGTCGCCAGGGAATAGACCCAGCCGTGGACGCAGACCTGCTGGCCGCGTGCCCAGGCGTCCTGCACGAAGACGTCCGAGGCGACGTTCCTCACCTGGCGGATGACGTTCAGCTCGCAGAGCCGGTCGAGGCGGTCGCGCTCCTCGGGGATGGCCTCCAGCTCATGGCGATGCTCGTGGCAGACCTCGCGGATCGGGTGCAGCCAATGGTCGACCAGGCCGCGGCGCTTGCCGTCCACCGCCGCGGCGATGCCGCCGCAGCCGTAGTGGCCGACGACCATCACGTGCTTGACCTTGATCACATCGATCGCGAACTGCAGCACCGACAGGTAGTTGGCGTCCTGCGGCGGCGCGAGGTTCGCCACATTGCGGTGCACGAAGAGCTCGCCTGGATCGAGGTCGACGATCTCGTTGGCGGGCACACGGCTGTCGGAACAGCCGATCCAAAGATATTCCGGCGCCTGCTGGCCCTCCAGGCGCTTGAAGAAGCCCGGATCGGCGGCGGTCTTCCGCGCGGCCCAGGCGCGGTTGTTGGCCTTCAAGTCGTCTAGCATCTAGAGCGGGACCGCGTCGGGTTGCTGGTTGGGATGGGCGGCCTGGAACGCCGGATGCGCCTGGGCGCGTGCATCCACCGCCGCGATGGCCGGCCACGAACTGAGGTCCACCTCGTAGCGCCGGGCGGAATAGACCTGCGGGATCAGGCAGCAGTCGGCCAGGCTGGGCGTGTCGCCGAAGGCGTAGCCCTCGCCGTATTGCGCGACCATCGGCTCCAGAGCGTCGAACCCGTCGCGGATCCAGCCTTGGGTCCACTCCAGAATGCCGGCCTGGTCGATGCCCATTTGATGCAGCTTGCGGCCCACGCGGGTATTGTTCAACGGGTGGATGTCGCAAGCGACGATCAGGGCCATGGCGCGCACGGCCTGACGCTCCAACGAGGTCTTGGGCAGCAACGGCGGGTCGGGATATTCCTCCTCCAGCCACTCCAGGATCGACAGGCTCTGGGTCAGCACCCGGCCGCCGCCCAGGTCCAGCGCCGGGGTCAGCTTCTGACGGTTTACCGCCTGGTAGGCCGGTTCGCGCTGCTCGCCCTTGATCAGGTCGAGGGCGGAATAGTCGTAAGGCACGCCCTTCAAGGCCAGGCCGATGCGCACCCGGTAAGGGGCCGTGGCGCGCCAGGCGCTGTAGAGGGTGTAGCTCATCAGACGACCTTGAAGGAAAGGGCGCCGACGCCCTCCACCTCACCGGTGACGGCGTCGCCACGGACCAGCGGGCCGACGCCCTCGGGCGTGCCCGTGTAGATCAGGTCGCCGGCGGCCAGGGTCCAGAGCTTCGAGGCCTCGGAGACGATTTCGGCGGTGGCCCAGATCATGTCGGCGACAGTGGCGTCCTGCCGGACCTGGCCGTTGACGGAAAGGGTGATGCGGCCCTGCGGCGGCGCGCCCGTCCAGGGCTTGATGGCGCTGATCGGAGCGGACTGGTCGAAGCCCTTGGAGGCGTCCCAGGGCTGGCCCTTGTCCTTGGCCGCGTTCTGCAGGTCACGCCGGGTCATGTCGACACCCACCGCATAGCCGAAGATCAGGTCGAGGGCCTGTTCGACCGGGACATCCTCGCCGCCGGCCTTCAGCGCCACGACCAGCTCGATCTCATGGTGCAGGTTGGCGGTCTTGGGCGGATAGGCCACGTCGCCGCCGGGCGGGACAATCGCATCGGCCGGCTTGGCGAAGAAGAACGGCGGATCTCGGTCGTCGCCGCCCATCTCGCGCCGGTGGGCGGCGTAGTTGCGGCCGACGCAGAGGATGCGGCGGACGGGGAAAACCTCGGCGCGACCCTCGACGGGGACGGTGACAACGGCGGGCGGATCGAAGAGAAAGGCGCTCATGCGAGCCCGCTTACGCCTGCGCCTCGCCGAAGTGAAGCCGTTCAGCGCACGACCAGCGAGACACCGCGGGCGCGCGGGTCGGACGCCGGCTGCGGCCGACCGCTCACGACCTCGACGGCCGCCATGTCGCCGTTGAAGTCTTGGCCCTCGATCCGATAGCCACGGGCCTTCACCTGAGCCGCCAGCGCTGCTGGCATTGGCGCGTAAGGCTCGGTGAAGATGGTGTTCTCCGGCAAGAGCTGATGATGGAAGCGTAGCGCCGCCATGGCCTTCGGCAGCGGCAGGCCGAAGTCATAGACGTCGGCCAGCACCTGGAACACCGAGGTGAAGATGCGCGAGCCGCCAGGCGTGCCGATCACCATGGCGACCTTGCCGTCCTTGGTCAGGATAGTCGGCGTCATCGACGATAGCGGCCGCTTGCCCGGCGCGATGGCGTTGGCCTCGCCGCCGACCACGCCATAGAGATTGGGCGCGCCCGGCTTCACCGAGAAATCGTCCATCTCGTCGTTCAGCAAGAACCCCGCGCCCTCCACCACCACGCCCGCGCCGAACGAGCCGTTGAGCGTATAGGTATTGGAGACGGCGTTGCCCCAGCGGTCGACGATGGAGAAGTGCGTGGTCTGCGGCTTTTCCGAGCCGAGGCCCGGCCTCACTGCGGCGAGCGCCGAAGGCTTGGCCGGATCGACCTCGCGGGCGCGTCGGGCCATATAGGCCGGGTCGGTCAGGGCGGCCACGGGGACCTTCCAGAAATCCGGGTCGCCGAGATATTCCGCGCGGTCGGCGAACACCCGCTTTTCGATCTCAGAGACGAGGTGGATGTACTGCGGGCTGTTCAGCGCCACGCCCTTAAAGAACGCCGCATCGTCCGCCTTCATCGCCAGCATTTGCAGGAGCGCTATGCCGCCCGAGCTGGGCGGCGGGGCGGTGATCACGCGGAAGCCGCGCCATTCGCCCTCGACTGGCGCCCGCCAGACGGCCTTGTAGCCGGCGAGATCGGCCTTGCCGATCAGGCCCTTGCCCGGCCCGCGGCCCATCTGGGCGACAATCAGGTCGGCGGTCCTGCCTTCATAGAAGCCCTTGGCGCCCTGACGGGCGACCAGCTCCAGGGTCGCGGCGAGCTCCGGCTGGCGGAAGGTGCGGCCCGCGGCCATGCCGGCGAAGTAGCGGTCGAAGTTGGTCTTTGCGAAAGACACGCGGTCTTCCTCGCGCTCTTTGATCTCGGCCGGCGTCACGGTGAACCCCAGCCGCGCCAGCCGGATCGCCGGCGCCAGGTCCCGCGCCCAGGCAAGCTTGCCGAACCGCCGGTGCGCCTCGGCCATGCCGCGCACCGTACCGGGGACCCCGGCGGCCAGGGGTCCGACCAGGCTCGCCTCGACGATCGGCCGGCCGCTGGCGTCCAGGTACATCCCGGCGCTGGCCTTGGCCGGCGCGGTCTCGCGGTAGTCGAGGAAGTAGGGCTTGCCCTCGACATAGAGGGTCATGAACCCGCCGCCGCCCAGGTTGCCGGCCTCCGGATAGGTGACCGCCAGGACGAAGGCCGTGGCCACCGCGGCGTCCACCGCATTGCCGCCGGCTCTAAGCACCTCCTGGGCGGCCCGGGCGCCGTAGCGGTCCGGCGAGGCCACGGCGCCGGCCGTCAAGGTGCTGGGCGTGGCGGCGACCACATTTGGGGCCAGAGCCAACGCAAGGATCAGGCTCGCGACGGCGGCGGGGAATCGCAAATTGAGCTCCATCGTCAAAAAACAGCACCTAAGAGCACCGCTCGGCCGGCGATTGACAAGCCCGACCCGACCCGGCTCTGGCTCGCGGTATCGACCGCACAATCGGAGTCCTCATGACCCTCCCCAACCAAGGCCCACTTTCCGACCTGGTGGTGATCGAGATGGGCTCGCTGATCGCCGGACCCTTCGCCGGCCAGATCCTCGGCGACTTCGGGGCCGAGGTGATCAAGATCGAGGATCCGAAGGTTGGCGACCCCATGCGCCAGTGGGGCCGCAGCCTGCCGAAGGGCCACTCGCCCTGGTGGCCGGTCATCGGGCGCAACAAGAAGTCGGTGGGCCTGGACCTGAGAAAGCCCGAGGGCCAAGCCATCGTTCGCGAGCTGATCCGCGGCGCGGACATCGTCATCGAGAACTTCCGGCCCGGCGCCATGGAGAAGTGGGGTCTCTCCTACGAGACCCTGTCCGCGGACAATCCGAAGCTGGTCATGGCCCGCGTGTCTGGCTTCGGCCAGACCGGCCCCTACGCGGAGCGCGCCGGCTATGGCCTGATCGGCGAGGCGATGGGCGGCCTGCGCCATGTCACCGGGGATCCGGACCGTCCGCCGGCGCGGGCCGGCATCTCCATCGGCGACAGCCTGGCGGCCATGCATGCGGTGATGGGGATCACCATGGCGCTGCATGAGCGGGAGCGAACCGGGAGGGGTCAGGTGATCGACGCTGCGCTCTACGAGAGCGTGCTGGCGGTGATGGAGAACCTCGTCACCGAATACGACATCACCGGCTATGTGCGCGAGCGCTCGGGCTCGGTCCTGCCTGGCATCGCGCCGTCCAACGCCTATCCCTGCGCTGGCGGCGAGCTGATCCTGATCGGCGGCAACGGCGATACGGTCTACGCCCGCCTGACCGAGGCCATGGGCCGTCCCGACCTGAAGGGCGATCCGAAATTCGTCGACCACGCCAGCCGTGGCGTGAACCAGCACGAGTTGGACGCCATTGTCGCCGACTGGACTTCGACCTTCGCCCTGCCCGATCTCCTGGCCCTGCTGGAGGCCAAGGGCGTGCCGGCGAGCCGCGTGTTCCGCGCGCCGGACATGTTGGAGGACCCGCAATTCGTGGCCCGCGAAGCCATCGTCACCACAAACCACCCCGTCTTTGGGCCGATCCGCATGCAGAACGCCTTTCCGAAGCTTTCGCGGACGCCCGGCTCGATCCGCTGGCCAGGTCCGGCCCTGGGGCAGCACACTGATGAGGTGCTGTCCGCCCGCGCCGGCTGCTCCGCCGAACAGATCGCGGACCTGCGCAAGGCGGGGATCGTCTGAGAAGTGCGCCGGTCCGCGACCTATGCCGCGGACCGCACGAGGGAGTTCCGGTCGCTTGAATCGGGCGAAATCCTTTAGGCCGCCGGTCCAGCCCCTGCGATGACACCGCAGGCCCCCCTGACACCCTGTCTAGACCGCCGTTTAAGCTGAGCCGAGGCGACGCCTTGTCTCAGGTGCGGCCTTTGGGGTGCGACGTCTTGGCCTTCAACAGATCGGCGACCGCGACCGCCACCTGATAGACATCGTACGGCTTGCGGATCACCGGGGCGTCGAAGCCCCCCGGCGCGCCCCCGGTCTCGCCATAACCAGTTGCGAAGACGAAGGGCACCTGGCGCTTGGCCAGGGCCTCGGCCACGGGGCTGACCGAGTGGCCGTTGAGGTTGGCGTCCAGCACGGCCGCGTCGATCGGCTGGTCCAGCAGGGCCAAGGCCTCCTCCAGCTCATAGGCCGGACCGATGATCGTGGCGCCGGCGTCCGACAACCCGGTTTCCAGCTCCATGGCCAGCAGGACGGCGTCTTCGACGATCAGGACGCGTGCGCCGCGGAGGCTCGGGGGACCGCTGTGGACGGTGACGACAGTCTCGGTGGTCCGCGCGGCGGGCGCCTCTGGCACGTTCTCCGGACGCGGGGCCACGGCGGCGGCCCCGGCGCGCAGCCGCACCTGGACGCCGGCTGGACGGTAGTCGATGGCCGCCTCGCCGTTCAGCTCGCGGCCGGTCACCTGTTCCAGCAGGGTCGATCCGAATCCGCGCCGCCTCGGCGCGCTGACGGTCGGGCCGCCGCTCTCCGTCCAAGTCAGCTCGAAGCCGCCGTCGGGCAGGCGCACCCAACGCAGGCTGACGCGGCCGGTTTCCACCGACAGCGCGCCGAACTTCACCGCATTCGCCGCCAGCTCGTGCAGGCCGAGCGCAAGGGCGTTGGCGGCCCGCGGCGTCAAGAACAGCTCCGGTCCCTCCCAGGCGGTCTGGCCCGGGGAAAGCGCCCCCAATTCGGCGGCGGCCAGGTGGTCGATGGCAGCGCCGCGCCAGCGGGCGGCGGTGAGCAGTTCGTTTGCGGAGCCCATCGCCTTCAACCGGCCGCCGAAATTGGCCAGGAAGGCGTCCAGCGACGTGGTGCGCTTGGCAGTCTGTTGCGCCAGGGCCAGAACCGTGGCCAGGACGTTCTTCACTCGGTGGTCGAGTTCGGCCAGAAGCGTCTGGCGCTGGTCTTCCTCGAGCTTATGTCCGGTGATGTCCTCGACGATGCCGGTGACATTGAGCACACGCCCGTCAGGCCCTCGCGCAAGCACCCCCGTCACCCGAAGCCAGACAGTCCGCCCGTCGTCGGGCCGCAGATGGCGGAACTCGAACCGATAGACGCCCGCGGGACGCTGACTGGCCCGGTCGGCTCGGAAAGCTTCGCGGTCGTCGGGGTGGATGAAAGGCTCAAACGCCTTGGCGTCCTGCGCCGGCATGGGTCCCGGCGGGAGCCCGGTGATCGCCGCCATGCGCGCGCTGACCATGAAGCGGCCGGCGGTCATGTCCCACTCGAACTCGCCAAGGCCCGCCACCTCCAGGGCCCGTTCCAGGCGGCGATGCTCCTCGCTATGGCCAAGGTCACCTAGCGTCATGACCTGAACATAGGGCGACGCGCGGCGGATCGCGACAGGAACCGTGCGCGAACGGCGGCGTTTGGCGGCTCTGGGGAGCTCGCCCCGCCTTTGCGGCCAAGGCGGGAACCCGCTAGGATGTCTCACGTTCAGCCTTCCAACGCCCCGCCGCCCCGCCGGGCCATCCCTTCGGAGACGTCACCATGCCCGCGAACAGCGTCGACCATACCGCTGACGAAGCCACCGCCGCCGTGAACGCCGCCGCAGACAAGGCGACCAAGCTCTCCGCTGAAGCGCAACGTTCCTTCGCCGAAGCCGCCAAGCGCATCGAAAAGGTTGTCGCCGAGGGCATCGAGCAGCTGCGGGCCCAGACCCGCGCCTATTCCGACACCGCCGGCCAGCAGATCGACCAGGCCTCGCAGTACATGACTGAGCGGGTGCGCGAGCGGCCGCTGGCCGCCACCGGCGCGGCGCTGGGCGTGGGCGTGCTGATCGGCCTGCTGCTGGCGACGGCCTCCTCGTCGCGCCGCTAGCGCGCTCAAACGACGTCGGGGGCATGATTTTCAGGAAGTTCGTCGGGCTGGTCGCCGCCTTCGCCGCTATCGCGGCGGCGGGGGCGATCTGCATGGTCGCTTTGGCGTTCGCGATTTACGCGGGCCTGCGCGACATTATCGGGCCGGCCTGGGCCGCCGCCGCCGTGGCGGGGATCGTGGCCTTCATCGCCCTCGTCATCGCCTTCGTCATCACCCGCAAGGCGCGGCCGCCAAAGCCGGCGAAGGGCGACAGCCAGAACCTCACCGCCAAGCTGATCGAGCTCGCCCGTGAGCGCCCGCTGGTGGCCCTGGGCGCCGTGGCCGCCGCTGCGACCGTGGCGTTCAAGAACCCCCGCATCCTCGCCGCGATCATCGCCGCGACCTTCGCGCCCCGGCCGCCGCCGCCCAAGTAGCGCGCCCGTGAACGGCCGGCGCGGAACAGCCCCGTCGTCCGGGCGTTCGGATGGCCGATGGCGCCATTGGGGCGCGAACGGAGAAAATCCCATGCTCGGTTGGGCCCTGACTTTCCTGGTGGTCGCTCTGATCGCCGGCGTACTTGGCTTCACGACGATCGCCGGCGCCGCGATCGGCATCGCCAAGATCGCCTTCTACGTCTTCCTGGTGCTGTTTGTGGTCTCGCTGATCATGAACTTCGTGCGCGGCCGGGGCACCATGCTCTGACGCCAAATCGAGGACCCGCGCCGCTCGCCCCTCGGATCGACTTGGGACGGCGGCGCGGCCTCTACAGCCCTGCGGCCTCGCCCCGCCGACGGTCGAGGGAGGTGGTGCGAAGCGGCTCGAAATGCGAGCCGGTCCATCCCATCGCGGCGACCCGGATCGCCGCCTCGTCGATTTCCACCACATTGAAGCCAGCCGGCGCCCCGCGCTCGCGGATCGAAAGCGTACCCGCGCCCACCGCATAGGTCTTCCGGTCGCCGAACGGGTAGGGCCAGGTGAAGGGGGCGTGGATGTGCCCGGACAGCACCAGGTCCACCCGGGCATTGGCGAAGTCCCGCGCCGCCGCCTCGCCGCCCCAGACCCGCCCGGTCATCGGGCCGCCGATCATCTCCGTCAGCGGATGATGGCAGGCGACGATGCGCACGCAGGTGGGATGGGAGTCCGCGAACCAATCCACCGCCGCGGCGACCTGGCGCCGGGAGATCTGGCCCTTTGACCAGTTGATGCGCGGTTGCGCCCCGCGCGCGGTGTTTAGGCCACGCACGGCGAAGCCGCCGCCCAGGTGGACCTGCGCCGGCGCGGGTCCGATGGCCTCCTCGTAGCGTTTGAACGGCGCAAATATCCGTTCACCCCAGGCGAGGTAGGGGGCGTCGTGATTTCCCGGCGTCACCAGTTTGGGCGCACGGATCTGCTTCAGCCACGCCGCCGCGCGCTCGAACTCATCGACCTCCGCGAAGCGCGTCAGATCGCCGGTCACCACGACGAGGTCGAAGCCGCCGGCGTTGACGTAGGCCGTCGCGCTCGCCACGGCCGCGGCGTTCTCGCCGCCGAAGTGGATGTCGGAAATGTGCGCCAGGCGGACGGTCACGGCTCACAGATCCTTCGGGATCGCCAGGATCCGGGCGACGCGCGGGGTGTAGCGCACCTCGGCCAGGGTCTTCAGCTGCACGCTCTCGCCGTCGAGGATCGCGGGGATGGCGCGCGAGGCCCAGATACGCGCCGTCCGGCAGGGGGTCACCTCGACCCCGGGGCTGGCGCGCCAATCGCCGGTCACCGCGTGGAAGCCCAGCCGCAGCAGGTCGGCGGCGCCGTGGACGTCGAGCGCGGCGGCCTCCAGGGCCTCGGCGTCGCTGCTCAACGCCCGGGAAGTCAGTGGACAGATGAACACCAGGGCCTCGGCCTTCTGCCGTTCGGCCCCGTCGAGGATGTAGCGAAGGCGGCCCTGGAAGGTGCGGCGCAGAGCGCGGCGGGCGCGCATCCAGGCGAGCTTCGGCTTGCCGAAGCGGGCGGCCTCGCGGGCGGGCGCCCAGAGAGCGGGTGACCCGAAGATGCCCGCCACCAGGAAGCTGTGGCCCTCCACCGAGCCGCCACCGATCTCCTGCTCATAGCCCTGCTCCAGGGCCAGCGACAGGGCCTCCGGCCAGGTCCGAAGCCCATAGACGGCGTGGGGCAGCATGTTCATGGTCCCGCCCGGCAGCGGCGCGATCAGCGGGCCATCCGGCCCGCAGAGCTCGGCCGCGGCCCGCGCGGTGCCGTCCCCGGCCAGGACCACCAGCAGGTCCGGCGCCTTGTCGACGGCCGCGCGCAGGCAGTCGACCAACTCGTGCGGTTCCGGCGTCCAGACATGATGATCGAGGCCGAAGTCCGAAAGGATCTTCTCGACCTGCGCGGGCGCGCCGCGGCCAACGCTGCCCGAGGCGACATTGGCCACGACCTCGACGGTCTTGATGTTCGCCCCCAAGAAGTCCGCCTAGCTCGGTGAACCGTTGGCCTTGGCTTTGGCAGCCTGTCCGGCGTCGTGCAAGGATTGGCCGGCCTGGCTCGCCGCGTCGCGGACCTGCGGCTCGGCCTTGTTCACAGCCGCCTGCAAGTTCTCGTCGGCGACGCTGCCGCCGCGGCTGAACGACCCATTGGCGGCCGCCAGCGCGATCAGCGCCACGCCGCAGATCGCCGCGACGAAGGTCAGGGTCATGAAGATCGGATGCCGCCGACGACTGGCCCGCTCGTCGGCGCGACCCCGCTCATAGGCCTGTCGCACGTCGGCTTGGACCTCGCGGATGTCGAGGGGATCGATCGGCCTTGCGGTCCGGTCGTCAATGTCGAGGCGTGCGCCAACCATCGAAGGGCTCCCTGGTCGAACTGCTGTCCCTCTTCCAACGGCATGGCGCGGCGCAGGTTCCGGAAAGCCAGACCGGCGTTCTGCTTGGCCATCGGGACGGAACGGCCGCACCCGGGTGGCGTTTGAGCGACCAGGGGAGAGATATGGAGCGCCTAGGATGCTGCTCGGACCTCTCGTGGCGCTGGCCGGCGCAGGGGCGCTGCTTTGCGCTTGCCTCGAGGCCCCCCACACCACCAACACCGCCATCGCCGGCGGCCTGCTGGGCGTGGCCAAGAGCTGCGCCGACCAGGGCGGCTGCGGCGCGACGCACCCGAACCACAAGCAGTACTATGACGAGCAGGCCGGGCGGTATTACTACTTCGATTCCGCCACCGGTCGGTATTTCTGGGAAGACGGCGCCCCGCGATAGGGTCAGCCTGACAACCTAATTCGGCAGGGGCGGTCGGATCGGTCCGATCGCCTTCGTCATCCTGATGAGGGGCTTTGACATGACCATCCGCGCGACGGCGACCGGCGCTGCCATACTGGGGCTTTGCCTCGCTCTCGGGCTTGGAGGTTGCGCCTCGATGGAGACCGCCCGCGGCAAGATCGTGAAGGCCGCGCCGCGTTGCGCGGACCAGACGGTGCAGATCTATTTCGAGAGCTTCTCGGCCGACGTGACCAAGGAGGGCCGCGCGGTGATCGCTGCGGCCGCCCAGCAGGCCAAGCCCTGCAGGGTGACCGGCGTCGACGTGCTTGGCCTGGCCGACTCGATCGGCGGTGGTGCTGATGGCAACCTGGAGCTCTCCAAGCGTCGCGCCGAGGCGGTGACCGCCGCCCTGGCCGCCGCCGGGCTGCCAGGCGCCGAGTTCAAGATCACCGCGGTCGGCGACGCCGGCTCGACCACCGCCGATGGTCGTAGCCGCCCCCTGCGTCGGCGCGCCGATATCGTGTTGCACCTGGCGTCCAACTAATCGCCAAGAAAAGGGCGGGTCCCAGGACCCGCCCATAGTGTGCATCATCGAGAAAAGGGGTGCGGAGACGGCAGACCGGCATGGTCGCCGGTCTCAAGTCGGGGGGGGCGTCGCCGCCTCCGCAGACTTAAGAACTCACATCCCGGATATGTGTTCCGAGCCATTCCTCACTTTTTTCAACTTTTTTGGCCGCCAGGACCGAGGCTACGCAAGTTGTTGTTTTGTTGAAGTTTTGGAGACCGTCCCGCGGCGCGGTCGGGACGGTCGGGGAACGCCGGGGGCTGGCGAACGTTTGCCTGACCGACGGGCGACGCGCCCGCCGGCCCATGAGCGGGAGGTGCGCCATGCCGTTAAGCCATGCCGCCGCGCGCGGTTCGATCCTGATGAAGACGCCCAATTGGCGCCAGCAGGCGGGACGCCGTCGCCTCATCGTTCTGTGCGCCGTCGTCGGCCTCGCCGTGGCCAGCGGCCTCGTCGGCTCGCTGATCCATCCTGCCCACCCCCTGTCCAGCCGAACGGCCAATGGCCCGTTCAGCTACTTCCCCTCAGAGTAAAAGGAGGCCTGCATGGCCGACACCTCGAGATCCGATGACACCGGCCACTCCACCGTGGCCGCAACCTCCGCCCGCCAGGGCCGCTTCGGCAAGCACATGTTCTGGGTCCTGGTGTTCGGCACCCTGCTGGCCGCGATCGGCCTGTTCCTGGCGTGGACCTGGAAGGCGCCCGCCCTCTCCCGCGCCGACGATCAGCTAGCCAATACCCGCGCCGCCGCCGCGCCCAGCTACAACGCCCCCGATCCGGCGCCGGCCACCCAACAGAGGCCCTGAGCCGGCTACAGGTCGAAACGACAAAGGCCGCCCAGCGATGGGCGGCCTTTTTCACGTCTCACCCTGCCCTCCCCTTCGCGCTGCGCGTCGGGAAAGGGGAATCCGGTCAGACCACCGATTGCCCCCTGAAGGCGCGGATGACGAAGCTCGCCACCAGCAACACCAGGAAGACTACGAACAGCACCTTGGCGATGGTCGCGGCCAGGCCAGCCAGGCCCGCGAACCCCAGCACCCCGGCAATCAGCGCCAGAACGGCGAAAACGAGCGCCCAACCAAGCATCGGCATCTCTCCTCGAACGAAAACGGGCGCCGCGATGGCCGCGGCGCCCCTTCTCAACGTGGAGCTTGATCGAGCGTTCCGCCGGTCAGGCTGCCTGCTTGGAGGCCCTGCGCGGATGGAAGAACAGCGCCTGGCCGATCGCCGCCTTCACCGTTTCCGGCTGGAAGGGCTTGGTGATCAGGAAGGTGGGCTCGGGACGCTCGCCGGTCAGCAACCGCTCAGGAAAGGCGGTGATGAAGATCACCGGCACGTTGTAACGCGCCAGGATGTCCTTTACCGCGTCGATGCCTGAGGAGCCGTCGGCCAGCTGGATGTCGGCCAGCACCAGGCCCGGCGTCTTGCGGGCGACCGCGTCCACCGCCTCGGTGCGGGTGGCCGCGATGTCGACGACGGTGTGGCCGAGTTCCTTGACCAGCGCCTCGATGTCGGCGGCGATCACCGGCTCGTCCTCGATGATCAGGACGTCGGTGGCGAGTTCCGCATCGATCTCGGTCTGGGCTTCCGCGATCAGCTGTTCGACCTCTGCGAAATCGGAGTCGAGGATCTGAGCGGCCTCGGTCGGCGTGAAGCCTTCCAGTGCGGTCAGGAGGAAGGCCTGGCGCGAACGCGGCGCGATGCGCATCAGCCGGCGCGTGGTGTCGTCGTCGCCGGAATCCTCGTCCCGCGGGGTCTCGAGCTGGGCGCCGGAGGAGCACCAGATCGCGTGGAACACATGATAGAGCGCGACGCGGGGCGTGAGATTGGCCTCCAGCGTACGTTCGCCCGCCGCCAGCGCCTCGAGCGCGACGCGGACATAATGGTCGCCGGTCGTCTGATCGCCGGTAAGGGCGCGGGCGTAGCGGCGGACGTAGGGCAAATGTGGCGCGAGACGTGCTAGCAGACTCAAGGGGTGACCCCTCCCGTTGGTATTGAACGCGTTGGCCTCAACTTTACAGATCGAGCACCCCGAGGCGTTCCCCCCACGGTCCCCATCATGGTGCAAAAACGCAACGACGGGGAACTTGTTCCCAAAGCGGCGGGTTTTCCGCATCTTGCACGTCGGGGAATGGGAACCCCAAGCCATGCGGGGCGTTTGATGGCCGACGAGGATGCTAAGAGGGGGCGGCCGCCGCGTAAGCGGAACGCCGACAGTATGATCGAAAACATGCCTGCACCGGACCCACGCAAACCATCCGCGGCCCTGGATGAGGCTCGCCTTCGCCAGCAGGCGATCGGCGTGCGCCTGCGCCAGATGTTCGACGAGGTGGTCAACGAGGACGTTCCGGACGAATTCCTGGATATCCTGCGACGGGCTGACAGCAAGACCGCGGAGAACGGCTGATGTCGGAAGCCCCCGCGGCCCGTCTCTCGCGCTCCGGTTCGGATGACGAGGGGTTCAAGCGCGAGCTTGTCCAACTCATACCTCATCTGCGCGCCTTCGCCCGCACCCTTTGCGGCGATCCCACCGCAGCCGACGACTTGGCGCAGGACGCCATGATGAAGGCGTGGGACGCCCGGGCCAGCTTCCAGATGGGCACCAACATGAAGGCCTGGACCTTCATGATCCTGCGCAACCAATTCTATTCCGAGAAGCGCCGATCCTGGCGGCAGAGCCAGCTCGACCAGGAGGCCGCCGAGCGGACCCTGGTGGCGGTGGACGATCCGGAGGCGCCGGTGGC
>NZ_SSMZ01000278.1 GCF_004799395.1 Phenylobacterium sp. | reverse complement strand
GTGACAAACGCCTGGTCCGCCTGGGAGTCATGACCGGCTTCCACGGCCGCGACCTGCGCACCGACCCGCATACGGTGCGCGACGCCGACGCCAACTGGGTCAATCCGGTCGTCGGCGCGCCGCTGGGCGCGGTGGTCCGCGCTCTGTGCGACCGCGACTTCCGCCGGCCCTTCGACGGCAAGGTGAAGGTGGCCGCCGCCAAGCCGCCGCCTGCGCCAAAGTCCGCGCCGCCGCCTGCCTCGGCCCCGCCGCCGGCCGCCGCCGACACGCCGCGCCCGCTGCCCGCCCTGCGCTCCACCCTGGCCCCAGCCTCGCCGCCGCCCGCCAAGCCCAAGGCGGCCGTCGCGGCCGCAGGCCCGGTTGCCGGCGTCGCTGTGCAGATCGGCGCTTCGCCGGACCTGGCCGACGCCCAAGGCCTCCTGGGCCGCTTCAAGAAGAAATTCGCCGACGACATCTCCGGCCACGGAACCGATGTCGTCACCGCCGAGGTGGACGGCAAGACCGTGCACCGCGCCCTGATCACCGGCTTCAGCTCTGCCTCCGAAGCGACCAGCCTCTGCAAAAAGCTGACAGCCGCCGGGCAGGCCTGCTTCGTACGCCACTGAGGCGTTTGACGCCGACGCCGGGCGGTGCATCGTGGCCCGTGGGCGAATACCTCGGGGACAGCTGATGACATATTTCAAGATCGGCGCGATGGCGTGCGCCCTGGCGATGCTGGCCATGCCGGCGCGAGCGGAGGGACCGAGCCGGGCTCCGACCATCACCGAAACCCTCGACATGGTCAGCTATGGGTCGCCGAAGATCTCACCGGACGGCAAGCACGTGATCTACGAGCAGACGACCACCAACTGGGACACCAACGCTTTCGAGACCAGCCTTTGGCTGGCGGACGCCAAGACCCGGGTCGCGCGCCGGCTGACTACGTCGGTGAAGTCGAGCAGCGATGCGGCCTGGTCGCCGGACGGCCGCTGGATCGCCTTCCTCTCCGATCGCCCCGGCGTCCTGCCGAAGAGCCCCGCGGACAAGAAGCAGCTCTACGTCATGCCCGCCGACGGCGGCGAGGCGCAGCAGATCGCGGTGTTCGAGAAGGGCGTGAACGCCTTCGAATGGGCGCCGGATTCGAGCGGCCTCGCGGTCGCCGCGGAAGCCCCCGAACCCAAGGCCCTGAAGGACCGCAAGGAGAGCTTCGGCGAGTACCATGTGATCCACGCGGACTACGGCATGGTCCACCTGTGGCGGGTCGTGCTGCCCGACGCCGACCCGAAGGGTGTCTTCAAGGTCGCCGCGCCGGTCGCCATCACCAGCGGCGACGTCTTCAGCGTCGACGGCTTCGCCTTCTCGCCGGACGGCAAGACCATCGCCTTCTCCGCCCAGCGCGACCCTGACCTGATCTCGGCGTTCAGCAGCGCGATCTACACGGTGAGCGCCTACGGCGGGACGCCTAAGAAGATCGTCGACGCGCCCGGGCCCAACACCGACCCGCACTGGTCGCCCGACGGCCAGCGCATCGCCTTCCGGGCCTCGCCGGGCGCCAAATACTTCTTCTACGCCAACCAGAAGATCGCCGTAGTCGACCGCGACGGGGGTTCCGTGACGGTGATCAACCCGGCGTTCGACGAGGACGCCGCGATCCTGCGCTGGGCGCCGGAGGGCATCTACTTCGCCGGCCGCAAGGGGACAGAATCCCACCTCTACCTGGCGGACCCCAAGGCCCTGACGGCCAGTCTCGTGGCCCTGCCCGGCTCGGAGATCAGCAGCCGCTTCAGCTTCGCCGATGGGTTCAAGCGCGTGGCCTACCTGGGCGCCAACGCCAACGCGTTCCCGGAGATCTTCCTCCAGGACTTCGGCACGGGCGTCCCGGTGCAGGTCACCCGGGGCCAGGACCAGTTCACCCAGTTCGCGATCGCCAGGCGCGAGCTTGTGCAGTGGAAATCCCGCGACGGGGCCCAGGTGGAAGGCGTGCTCTATACGCCGGCCGACTTCGATCCGCACAAGAAGTACCCGCTGCTGGTGGTGATCCACGGCGGCCCGACCGGCATCGACACCCCCGCGCTGGGCGCCGACCGCTATTACCCGATCGAGCGGTTCGTCGCGAAAGGCGCCCTGGTGCTTCGCCCCAACTACCGCGGCTCGGCGGGATACGGCGCGAAGTTCCGCGCGCTCAACGTCCGCAACCTCGGCGTCGGCGACTATGCCGACGTGATCTCGGGCGTCGATTCCCTGATCGCCAAGGGCTTCGTCGACAAGGACCGGGTCGGCGCCATGGGCTGGAGCGAGGGCGGCTACATCTCGGCCTTCATCACCACCTCGTCGGACCGGTTCAAGGCGGTTTCGGTGGGCGCGGGCATCTCGGACTGGATGACCTACTACGCCAACACCGACATCACGCCGTTCACGCGCCAGTACCTGCTCTCGACGCCCTGGGACGATCCGAAAATCTACGCCAAGACCTCGCCGATCACCTACATCGCCAAGGCCAAGACACCGACGCTGATCCAGCAGGGCAGCGCCGACAAGCGCGTGCCTGTCGCCGACAGCTTCGAGCTGCGCCAGGCGCTGGAGGACCATGGGGTGCCGGTGAAGATGGTGCTCTACGACGGCTTCGGCCACCCCATCAACAAGCCCAAGCAACAGCGTGCGGTGATGGAGGAGAACGAGAACTGGTTCGGCCACTACATCTTCGGCGAACCCCTGGCCCCGGCGCTGACGCCTACGCCGCCCGCTAAGGCAGAGAAAGCACCGGACTGAGCGGGTTGGGGCCATAGCGATTGGCGCCCGCCTCGCCGGGCATGGCCCCCAGCTCCACCCCGGCCCAGATCAGCACCAGGGTGAAGGCGAAGTCGAAGAAGCTGTCCGGATGCGGCCAGACGGCGACCACCGAGACCAGGACGAGCGCCGCCCACCAGCCGGAACGGCCGCGGTCATGCAGGCGCTTGGAGAGCACGCAGGCGCCGCAATAGAACAGCGGCGGATAGACGAACCAGCCGGTGATCCAGTGGACAGCCGACGGCGCTGCCGCCTCGTAGAAGGTCCCTATGAACAGCAGGACGCCGACCGCGATCAGCGAGGGCATGCGCGCCGCCCGGCCGTTGGCCGAGAAGAACAGCTCGCTCCAGTCGATCTGGCCGTTCATGGCGCGCCCCAGCGAATCCGACGCCGCAACATAGCGCTGCCGCCGCGGTCAGGCGAATTCCACCAGGACCTCGTCGGCCGCCACGCTGTCGCCCGCGGCGGCGTTGACGGCCTTGACGACGCCGTCGCGCTCGGCGCGGATGATGTTCTGCATCTTCATGGCCTCGATGACGGCCACCGGCTCGCCGGCGCGGACCTGCTGGCCGACGGCGACGTCCAGCGTCACCACCAGGCCCGGCATCGGCGAGAGCACCATCTTCGAGGTGTCGGCGGCCTTTTTCGGCGGCAGCCGTTCGTGCAGTTCGGCGGTGCGAGGCGTCAGCACCAGCACCTTGGCGCTGGCGGCTCTGTGGCGGATGCGAAAGCCTTCCGGCAGAGGCTCGACCTGGGCGGAGAACGCCCGGCCATCGAGCAGCCCGCGGAACACCGCCTTGCCCGGACGCCAGTCGGCGTCCTCCAGCTTCAGAGTTCGGCCCTCGTCGAGGAACTCCACCGTCAGCGCCGCGCCGTTGGTCACCCGCACCAGCCGCCGCTCGCCGTTTTCGATCACCACCCAGTCGTCGCGCATCAGCTGCGGCGCCGCGCGCCGCGTGATCGTGCGGTGCATGGCGCAGGCGACGGCGGCCATCAGGTCGCGCTGGAACGGCGTCGGCGCCGCGCCCCAGAAGCCGTCGGGGAACTCGTCCTTGATGTAGTTGGTGGAGAGCTTGCCGGAGCGGAACCGTTCCTGGTCCATCACGCTGCTGAGAAACGGGATGTTCTGGCCCAGACCCTCGATGTGGAAGTCCTCCAGCGCCCGGCCCATGGCGTCCACAGCGCCCAGCCGTGTCTTCGCCCAGGTCGACAGCTTGGAGATCATCGGGTCGTAGAACATCGAGATCTCGTCGCCTTCGCGGACGCCGGCGTCGTTGCGAACCGTGGCGCCAGCCACTTCGCCCTCGGCCGGCGGGTCGTAGCGGACCAGACGACCAATGGAGGGCAGGAAGCCGCGATAGGGGTCCTCGGCGTAGATCCGGCTCTCGATGGCCCAACCGTTGATCTTCAGGTCAGCTTGCGTGAAGGCGAGCGTCTCGCCGTGCGCCGAGCGGATCATCTGCTCGACCAGGTCCAGGCCGGTGATCAGTTCGGTGACCGGATGCTCCACCTGCAGGCGGGTGTTCATCTCCAGGAAGAAGAAGCTCTTGTCCTGGCCGGCGACGAACTCGACGGTGCCGGCTGAGTCATAGTTCACCGCCTGGGCGAGGCGCACCGCCTGCTCGCCCATGGCCGCGCGCGTGGCTTCGTCGAGCAGCGGGCTGGGCGCCTCCTCGATGACCTTCTGGTTGCGCCGCTGGATCGAGCACTCGCGCTCGAACAGGTGGACGACATGGCCGTGCTTGTCGCCCAGCACCTGGATCTCGATGTGACGCGGGCTTTCGATGAACTTCTCGATGAAGATGCGGTCGTCGCCGAAGCTGGCCTTGGCCTCGGCCTTCACCGCAGGGAAGCCCTCCTCGACGTCGCGGGTTTTCCAGGCGACGCGGATGCCCTTGCCGCCGCCGCCGGCCGAGGCCTTGATCATCACCGGATAGCCGATCTCCCCGGAGATCTTGATGGCATGCGCCGTGTCGTCGATCTCGCCCACGTGGCCTGGCACAACGGAGACCCCAGCCTTCACCGCAAACAGCTTCGATTGGATCTTGTCGCCCATCGCCTCGATGGCGTGCGGGTTCGGGCCGATGAAGACGATGCCCTCTTCGGCGCAGCGCTTGGCGAAGCCGGCGTTCTCCGAAAGGAATCCGAACCCGGGGTGGATCGCCTCAGCGCCGGTCTCGTGGGCTGCGGCGGTGATCTTGTCGGCCACGAGGTACGACTGCGCCGCGGGCGGCGGGCCGATGAACACGGTCTCGTCGGCCATTTCGACGGCCATGGAATCGGCGTCGGCTTCGGAATAGACGACCACCGTGGCGATCCCCATTCGGCGGCAGGTCTTGATGATGCGGACGGCGATTTCGCCCCGGTTGGCGATCAGGATCTTGGAAAACATCTAGCGGAGCACGCGCCTCACTTCCGAACCGAAGGCCGGGACCTTAGATTGCGCGTCATGACCACGCCACAACTCTCCCCAACCCAGGTGTCGCCTTCCGGCTTCGACCTGACCGCGCCCACCGCTGAGGAACGCAAGGCTCTCGAGGCCTCGCTGACCCGCGAAGAGGCCGATGTCCTGTTGCACCACGGCACCGAAGCGCCGTTTTGTGGCGGCCTCTTGGATCAGAAGGATGCGGGCGTCTACTGTTGCCGGCTGTGCGGCATGCCGCTGTTCGAGCACAAGACCAAGTTCGAGAGCGGCACCGGCTGGCCGTCCTTCTGGGCGCCGGTCGACGAAGCCCACGTCAAGGCGATCAGGGACGTCTCCTACGGCATGGTGCGCATCGAGACGACCTGCGCGCGCTGTGGCAGCCACCAGGGCCACGTCTTCCCCGACGGCCCGCCGCCGACCCGGCTGCGCTACTGTATCAACTCCGTCTCGCTGGAGTTCGTCCCCTACGGCGCGCCCCTGCCCGATCGCCTTCGCCGCGGCGAAGGCGTCGCCAAGGCGACCGCGGCGGCCTGACGCCGGGGTCCTTCTCCCCGAGGGGAGAAGGCTCCTGGAGACTCGATCTAATTCTTCCGGCCCGCCGAGGACTGGCCGCCGCCTGCGCCGCCGGTCCCGTTGGTGGCGGGTTCGTCGTCCGCCGCCCGGATCTGGGCGCCCAGGACGCTGTCGCCATAGCCGGAGCCGGGGCTGGTGAAATAGTTCCCCTTCTCCAGGCGCAGGTTGTTCTGCACGTGGTTCACCCCGGAGATGGTCTCCACCAGACGTTCGGCGTGATGCTTGGACTCGCGGTTCTCCACGGTGCCGGACAGGGTGATCTCGCCGCCGGAAACGGTCAGTGTGATGTTGCTGGCGTCCAGCCAGGCGTCGTCGGTGAGGCGCTCGTGGGCGTCGTCGCTGATCCGCTCGTCGGCGCGCTTGTAGCCCTGGGGTCCCAGGCCGCGGGCCCCACGGGAGGCCGGCTGATCGTCGCCAGGAGCGTAGGCGCGCGCCTCCGAACCGCCGGCGAACCAGGCGGCGACCTTTTCGCCCGCGCGGTGCAGGAACTCGCCGGACTTGCGCCCGGCGTCCTCGAAGCGGTCCGATCGGCTCTCTCGGCGGCTGTTGTCGCCGTAGCCGTAGCCGTAGCCGTAGCCGCGCTCGTAGTCGTAGCCGCCGGTCCCGCCGCTGGCCGGGCGCGTGCTGCGGAATTCGCTCCGATAGCCGCCATACCCCGGCTCGCCATAGCCTTCAGCGTGATAGCGGGCGCGCGTGGGGCTGTAGGCGGCGTCATAGCCGCTGGTCGGGCCGTGTTGGTCCAGGTCGCGCGGGCCGTAGCCATATTCCTCGCCGTAGACCCGCTCGCCGTCATCGCCATAGAACCGGCCAGAGGCGGTGTAGTCTTCGCCGCCGAACCGCGGGGTCTTGCCATAGTCGCCGCGCCGCATGGCCGGGCTCACGCCGCCGTAGGCCCGATCCTGCCAGCCGCGCGCGGCGGAACCCTCGCGGACGCCGCCGCTGT
>NZ_SSMZ01000277.1 GCF_004799395.1 Phenylobacterium sp. | reverse complement strand
GCGACGTCGAGCACGGCGAAATGGTGGTGATCGACGCCGACGGGGTCACCAGCCTGAAGCCTTTCCCGGCCAAGCAGGCCCGCCCGTGCATCTTCGAATATGTCTATTTTGCTCGCCCCGATTCCGTCGTGAACGGCCGCTCGGTCTATGATGTGCGCAAGCGCATGGGCCGCCGCCTGGCGCAGGAGAGCCTGGTGGACGCCGACGTGGTGGTGCCGGTGCCGGACTCGGGCGTTCCTGCCGCGCTCGGCTTCGCCCAGGAGGCGGGCCTGCCCTTCGAGATGGGCATCATCCGCAACCACTATGTCGGTCGCTCCTTCATCCAGCCGACCCAGGCGACGCGTGAGTCCAGCGTGCGGATGAAGCTGTCGCCCAACCGTTCGGTGCTGGCCGGCAAGCGGGTGATCCTGGTCGACGACTCGATCGTGCGCGGCACCAACTCGGTGCGCGTCGTGCGCATGGTGCGCGAAGCCGGCGCCGCGGAGGTGCATCTGCGCTCGGCCTCGCCACCGATCATGTGGCCAGACTACTACGGCATCGACATGCCCGACCGCGACAAGCTGCTCGCCGCCAACCACTCCGTGGAGGAGATCGCCAAGATCCTCGGCGTCGACTCCATGGGTTACCTCTCTATCGAGGGCCTCTACTGGTCGATGGACGCAGCCCCGCGGGATCCAGCCAGCCCGCAGTTCACCGACCACTACTTCACCGGCGATTATCCCACGCGGCTGCTGGACCGCGAGATCGCCGAGGGCCGCAACGAGCTTTCCGAACGACAGCTCTCGTTTCTGGTCGACGCGTGAGCGAAGCCAAGTCCGGCGGCCTTCTCAGCCGCCTGAAGGTCGACAAATACCTCCTGCTGATCGTTTCCATGGTGGTCGCAGCCTCGTTCCTGCCGGCGCGGGGCGAGGCGGCGGTCGCGTTCGGCTGGGCGACCAAGATCGCCATCGGTCTGGTGTTCTTCCTGCATGGCGCCCGGCTGTCGCGGGAAGCGGTGGTCGGCGGCCTGACCCACTGGCGGCTGCATCTGGTGGTGATGGCCGCGACCTTCGCTCTCTTCCCGCTGCTCTGCCTTGGCCTGGCCGCCCTACCCGCCTGGATCATGCCCTCGGCGCTGGCGGGCGGCGTGGTCTTCCTGGGTTGTCTGCCCTCGACCATCCAATCGTCCATCGGATTCACAGTGATCGCTCGAGGCAATGTCGCCGCCGCCGTGGCCGCAGCGTCCGCCTCCAACCTGTTCGGCATCGTGCTGACCCCGATCCTGGTGGGCCTCTTGATGCACGCCAAGAGCGCGATTTCGCCCAGCTCGGCCTGGTCGATCGTCGCGCAGCTCCTGTTGCCCTTCGTGGCCGGTCAGGTGGCGCGCCAGTGGATCGGCGGCTGGGTCACACGCTACGCCAAGGTGGTGCAGATCGTTGACCGCGGTTCAATCCTGCTGGTGGTCTACACCGCCTTTTCCAGCGCCGTGGTGGAAGGCGTCTGGTCGCAGATCAGCGCGCTGGACCTCGTGCGACTGCTGGTCATCTGCGCTGTCCTGCTGGCCGCGGTCCTGGCCGCCACCTACTTCGCCGCCCGTGCGCTGGGCTTCTCGAAGCCTGACGAAATCGCCATCGTATTCTGCGGGTCGAAGAAAAGCCTGGCGAGCGGCGTGCCCATGGCCGGCGTGCTGTTTCCCGCAGCCACAGCCGGACTGGCGCTGCTCCCGCTGATGCTGTTCCACCAGATCCAACTCATGGCGTGCGCGGTGATCGCCCAGCAGTACGCAAAGCGGGCAGACTTGGAGCCTGTTAGCGGCTCGCCCCTTCCCGGTTCAGGTGTCGCCTGAACCGCACAGGAAGGGTCGATCTTTAAAAGTTTAGAGCGCGTCGGACGGGTGAACCGGCTTCCACTTCACCCTGACGCGCTCTAGGAAGCCGCCCATGTCCGATTCCACTCTTCCTCTCTCCGACAAGATCGCCCTCGTCACCGGGGCCAGCCGCGGCATCGGCCGCGCCGCCGCCCTCGCGCTCGCCAAGGCCGGCGCCCACGTGGTGGCCGTGGCCCGCACCGAGGGCGGCCTGACCGAACTCGACGACGAGATCCGCGGGGCCACCGGCCAGCCCGCCACGCTGGTCCCACTGGACATCGCCGAGGGCAATGGGCTCGACCAACTGGGTCTGGCGCTGCACCAGCGGTTCGGACGCCTGGATGTGCTGGTCCACGCCGCCGCGATCCTCGGACCCATGACGCCGGTGAGCCACCTGGAGCCCCACCACTGGGACAAGGTGATGGCCGTCAACCTGACCGCCTCCTATCGCCTGATCCGCAGCCTGGAGCCCCTGCTGCGCGCCTCGGAGGCCGGAAGGGCCATCTTCCTCACCAGCGGCCGCGCGGCGCGTCCCAAGGCCTTCTGGGGGCCCTACGGCATCACCAAGGCCGGACTGGAGCACATGGTGCGGACCTGGGCCGACGAACTGGAGCAGACTTCTGTCCGCGCGGTCCTGCTCGACCCCAACACCATGCGCACCAAGATGCGCGCCGAGGCCATGCCCGGCGAGGACCCCGAGACGGTGACGCCGCCGGAGGAGATCGGTCCCTTGATCGTGGAGCTGGCGCAGGCCGACCTGGGGCTGCCGACCGCTAACGTGGTCTTCGCGGAGTGGAAGGCCCGCGGGAGGCTCGTTTCGGCTTAGTGCCGGGCCGCAGGAGCTTCGCGGTCCGCCCACGCGGCGATCCGGCCTTGGGCTTCGGCTTGCCGTGCGATTTGGGCTTCGGCTTGCCCGACGCGCCGGCCTTGGCCTTGGCGGAGGCGGCGATGCGGGTCTTGGCTTTGAGCCCTGTCGTCGGCAGCGACTCGCCGAAGGGCGCGCGAGCCGAGCCCTGGCCCGACTTCTCCTCGCCCTCGGCGTAGGGGTTCTTGTTCGACTTGACCGTCACCCGGATCGGGACGCCCGGCAGCTCGAAACTCTCGCGGATCGAGTTGATCAGGTAGCGGCGGTAGCTTTCCGGAAGTTGCTCGGCGCGGCTGGCGAACAGCACGAAGGTCGGCGGCCGCGACTTGGTCTGGGCCATGTACTTGGGCTTGATCCGCCGCCCGTTCACCGCCGGGGGCGGGTGACGTTCGACAGCCATGCGCAGCCAATCGTTGAGGTCTCGGGTCTTCACCTTGGTCGACCAGTGCTCATGCACCTGGAAGACCGCGGGCATCAGCTTTTCCAGGCCCCGGCCGGTCTCGGCGGAGAGCGCGACGATCGGTGTCCCGCGCACCTGCGGCAGCTGGCGCTGCGCTTCTTCGATGAACGCCGCGAGCCGGGCTTGCGGGTCCTCCACCAGGTCCCACTTGGCCAGCACGAAGACGAGGCCGCGTCCCTCGCGCTCGACCAGATCGGCGATCTGCAGGTCCTGGATCTCGAAGGGATGGGTGGCGTCCATCACCAGGATCACCACTTCGGCGAAGGTGATGGCGCGGATGGAGTCGTGGGTGGAGAGCTTCTCCAGCTTCTCCTGCACGCGCGCCTTGCGCCGAAGCCCGGCGGTATCCACCAGCCGGATCGCGCGGTCGCCCCACGTCCAGTCCACGGGGATCGCGTCGCGGGTGATGCCGGCCTCGGGCCCCACCAGCATCCGGTCCTCGCCGATCAGCTTGTTGACCAGGGTCGACTTGCCGGCGTTGGGCCGCCCGACGATGGCGATCTTCACCGCCTTGTCGCCGTCCTCGTCCGCGTGATCGCTCTGATCCGGAGCCACCGCGATCAGCGCCGCGTAGAGGTCGGCCATGCCTTCGCCGTGCTCGGCCGAGATCGGCACCGGCTCGCCCAGGCCCAGGCCGAACGCTTCAAGGATGCCCTGGTCGCCCGCCCTGCCCTCGGCCTTGTTGGCGGCCAGCACCACCGGCATGTCACGGCGGCGCAGGATCTCGGCGAACACCTCGTCGATGGGGGTCACGCCGTCGCGGCTGTCGATGACGAACAGGGCTACATCGGCCTCGTCGATGGCCAGTTCCGTCTGGATGCGCATCCGCGCCTCGAGGCTGTCGTCCGTCAGGTCCTCGAACCCGGCGGTGTCAATCAGCTCGAGGTCCAGGTCGCCGATGCGCCCGGTGCCGAAGCGCCGGTCGCGGGTCACGCCCGGCTGGTCGTCGACGATGGCGAGCTTTCGCCCCGCCAGCCGATTGAACAGCGTGGACTTGCCGACGTTGGGACGCCCGACGATCGCGAGTTTCAGCGCCATGGCGTCAGCATAGACCTATTGGTCAGCGCAGCGCGATCAGCTGGCCGCTGTCGGTGACCACATAGATCGTATTGCCCGCGACGATGGGGCCGATGAGCACCGGCGCCCCGACCATGACCTTCTTCTCGACCTCGCCGGTTTTCGCGTTCACGGCGGCGACGACGCCATCGGAGGAGGCGATGATCAGCCGGTTGTTGACCAGGATCGGATTGGTCCAGATGGCCTTGGGGATCACGTGCGCCCCGATGCCCCAGAGACCGCCCTTCTTCTTGATCACATAGCCGGCGTTCATGTCGTGGACCCAGTAGATCTGGCCGCTTTCGCGAGCCGCGCAGATCAGCTTGCCGTCCACCGCTTCCACATAGACCACGTCGCCCGCGGGCAGCGGCGAGGTGATGCCCACCACCGGCAGGCTCCAGCGCGCCGTGCCGGTGCGCAGGTCGGTGGCGGCGAACACGCCGGAGTGGCTGACGGCGAACACGTCGCCGCCGTAGATCACCGGGCGGCCCGGGATGTCGCGGATTTCCGACAGCGCGCTGGTGCGGCTGGCGCGGGAAAGCGCGTTGTTCCACAGGTCGTTGCCGTTGGCGGCGCGCAGCGCGATCAGTTCGCCCGAACCGAACGAAGCCACCACCGTGTCGCCGGCCACCGCCGGGCTAGAGGCCGCCAGGATCCGCGCCGATTCCGACAGGGCCTGGTAGGTCCAGCCTGGCGCGCCGGTGGCGGCGTCGAAGGTCAGCAGGGTGTTGTCCAGAGCCACGGTCATCACCCGGCCGCCGAACACGTTCGGCGCGCCGTGGATCGGCTGCTCGGTGCGGGTGCGCCATCCGACTCGGCCGGTGGCCGCGTCGAGCTGGGCCACCAGGCGGAAGCCGGACGTCACGTAGAGCTTGCCGTCGGCGAAGGCCAAGCCCCCGCCAAAGCCCTCGCGGTCGCGCTTGTTGTCGTTGGGCCGCATGTTGATGCGCCAGATCTCGGCGCCGGTCTGGGCGTCGTGGGCGCTGACCTCGGCCTGGGCGTCCATGGTGTAGACCTTGCCGGCCGCTTCCACCGGAGGCGCAATGATCAGTTCGCCATCCTTGGTGCCCTTACCGATGCCCTTACGCCAGGCGATCGCCAGGTTCGGCGCGGCGTTGGCGTTGCCAACGGACTGCTCGGGCGTGCCGCCCGGCAGCGGCCAGGCGGCCACGGTCTCCACCGGCGGCAGGGCGAAGTCGACGCCCTTCAAGGCCTCGGCGGGCTCCAGCTTCTGGTCCTCGGAGAGGATCGAGATGCGATCACCCTCGGAGGCCGTCTCCTTCGGCGCCGCGCCGTGGAAGGGGTTGATGCGTCTGACCGTCGAACAGCCGGTCACGCCTAGCGCCACCACCAGCAGGACGGTGGGCAAAATCTTGCGGCTGAATGTCATTGCGGGCCGGACGCCTGGTCTTGTTCCGGGGGAGCCAGACCCATTGGCAGGCCGCCTGGGCCGACCAGCATCGGCGGTGGAATGGCCAGCGCGGCCTTCACCGTGGCCGGCACGGCCTTGGCCGAGCCGGTGTCGATCAGGTCCATGGCGGCCTTGGCCCGCTGGCGGGCGCCGTCGGGCGCGTCCAGGGATTGGGAGATCACGACGAAGTCGCTCTTCGCGCCGGCGGTGTCCCCCTTCATCAGCTTAGCGAAGGCCAGGGCCTCACGCGCCTGCACCCGATAGGGATGCCCGTCTTTCATCAGCGGCGCCAATCGCCCCTCCACTTCCGCGAAAGGAGCGGTGTCGAGTATGGCGAAGGCGGATTTGAGGCGCGCCGCATCCCCCAGTATGTCATCCGGCGCACCGCTTGCGGCCTGGTCGAACAAGGCGACCGCAGCCTTCACGTCTTCCGGCTTGCCGCCGGCGAGCTTGACGCCGCCCAGCTGCATGAGCGCCAGGGTGCGATAGGCCTTGGCTTGCGACTTGGAGACCTCGGTCCAGATCTGTTCGGCCTTAGCGCTGTCGCCCTGAACGGCGGCCGTCAGGGCGGCGGAGTACTGCTCGGAAGCCTTGTCGGTGATCTGCTGGTTGTATTGCTTCCAACCCCACACCGCGAGGGTGGCGACGAGCGCCGCGGCGGCGACAGCGATCACCCACGGCGCGGCCCTGCGCGCAAGCGTCCGGTAGCGGTCGGAGCGTAGCTGCTCCTCGACCTCTTCAAACAGATCGGTCAATCGGGGACTCCGGACAGAATTTCAGGCGGCGTTTCAGAGGCCGGGAACCTATAGCGCCCCGCCTCGCGCCGCAACCGATCCGCCCACGCATGCAACGGCGTGCTGCGAAGCCGCGGACAAGGTTCAGATTTCGCCGATCACGCGGGTCAGGACGAAGCCCATCATGATCACCGCCAGCCCGGCGGCCACCCACACCACTGCCCCGCCGCTTGAGACGGCGGTGATCCAGTCGGTGGTGGTCGACAGATGATTGAGGCTGGTGGACAGGAAGCGCGCGGAATCGCCCGCCGTCTCCACCCGCTGGAACAGGCCGGACATCATCAGCTGGCTGGCGCCGATCACGCCGCCGACCACGCCCGCCGCGCCGATCAACCAGCGGCGCGCCGTCCAGCCGGCGTTCAGCCGGCGCTCCACGCGCTCGGCAAACGCGCCCGCGTCCGCCAGTTCAGGGGACTCCGCGAAAAGACGCTCAAGGCGCCGCTCGAATTCGAGCTCAGCCATTGCCACGCCTCCCTTCAAGAACGACGCCGTCGTCCGGCGCCAGTCGCGTTCTGAGTTTTTCCAGACCACGTTTGACATGGGATTTGACCGTTCCGAGTGGCAGGTTCAAGGCCTCAGCCGCCTCCGTGTGAGAAAGTCCGGCGCCAAAGCACATGCTGACGCAAAGGCGTTCCGCCTCGCTCAGCGCCTTCAGCGCCTCTTCGAGGTCGATGTTCGCGTCGGCGTCGCCGCGCGGGACCTCAGGTTCGTCTTCGATCGCCTCGGCGGTCATCGAACTGAGCCGCCGGTCGCGTTGCAGGCGGCGCAGATAGATCCGGGCCGCGATCTTCTTCACCCAGGCGGCGAAGGTCCCTTCCCCGCGGAATTCCGCGATCCGCTCGAAAGCAGTGAGGAAGGCGTCCTGGGCCACATCGTCGGCCTCTGCGCCTTGCGCGCCCATCCGGCGAAGCACGCCGCGCACGGCCGATCCGTGACGCCGCACCAGTTCCCCGAAGGCGCGCCGTTCCCCGGTCGCCGCGAAGCCGCAAAGCTCCACGTCGTGCGAACTGGCGAACCTGGAATGTCTTGCGCCCGGCATTGGGCTGCTCCCCCGGCTAAGCCAGCGCCTAGCTCTTGGTGGTGCGGTTGATCAGGGCCAGCGCGATGAACGCCAGGCCGATGAAGACGGGGAACGCCGCGACGGCGATCATGGGAATGGTGGATTCCGGCTCCTCATAGCCAAGCGCAATCCCCATGGCGACGAAGCCCAGGCCGACGCCGAGCCAGATGATGCCGGTCCTCAGGTCTCGGCTCGCCGAAGGCTGCGGCCGCAAATTGATGTTGCGGGCGGCGTTTTCCATGACCTCGGTCGGCATCGCCTGACCGCTCTCGATGGCCGCCCGCAGGGTCTCCTGGACCCGCATGCGCTCCTGGGAGCGCAGCCAGAACGGCACGACGATGACGACGGTAATCGATCCGAAGATGATTCCGATGATGAGAATGGCTTCCATATCAGGTCTCTCTGTTGTCCCTTGCGACGGACCGATCCGGCCTGTCTCTCGTGGGGAAAGAGACCTAGGCGGGGGCCTTCGGATGCAAGTTGTAACGTGAAACCTTGGTCATGATCCAAGGCCTAGCGCCGCGGCCGGGCGGCCGCCGCTGAGGATCATGGTCGCGCAGAACGCCAAAACGACCGCCCCCAGCGCCGGCGCTAGGCCCTGCGAGACCGCCACAAGCGCCGTCTGCAGCGTCGGCCAGACGAACCACATGGCGCCTGCGCCCACGACGCTGACACCAGACAGCACGGCCACGTCCTCGCGGAAACGGCGGCGCATGACCTGCTCCATCACCGCGGTCGAGAAGGCGGCGTCGCGGGCGGGAGGCTCGTCCTGGGCGAAAAGGACCTTCAGGCGGTCGTCAGCTTGCGTCATCACACACTCCCAACGCTAGCAGGAGCCGCGCACGGCCCCGCGATATATGGCTTTTCACAGTTCCCAGCGGCATGTCGAGGGCTTCGGCGGCCTCCGCGTGGCTGAAGTCGGCCGCAAGGCAAAGCGCCACGCAGGCCCGTTGTTCCGCCGGCAGTTCGGCCATGGCCTTCTCAAGGGCGATCTTGTCCTCAGCTGGCGCGTCCAGAGTCACCTCGCGGTCGTCTTCGTAGGCCTGCCCCCGCGCCCGTTCGCGGCTTGCCGAGCGCACCGCGGTCAGGTGCTTGTTGTAGCCGATGCCGCAGAGCCAGGCGCGTACGCTGGCGCCGGCTTTCAGCCGCCCGATCCGCGACCAGGCCGCCAGGAAGGTCTCCTGCGCCAGGTCGTCGGCCGCGGACCAGTCGCCGCAGGCCCGCCGCAGGAAGGCGCGGACAGCCTGCTGGTGCCGCTCGACCAGCCGCGAGAAGGCCTCTGCCGAACCGCCTTGGGCGGCGGCGACCAGCGCTTCATCGAGGCTCGCCGGTGACATCAGGGTCGACTCACTTGTCCCGGAAATTCCAGGCCATCAGGGCGAACACCAGATTGGCGATGGTGATGATGGTCATGATGATCGCCACGATGTGGAAAGCGCCATCGGCGCCCGGCCAATCGGCCCATTGGGCGGCCCACCAAAAGCCCGCGGCGACCGCGCCGGTGACGAGCACGCGACGCCACTGCCAATAGGGTCCGTAGCGATAGTAGTTGCGGTACATCCGGCGCATGTAGCGCGGGCCGCCCCAGCCGTAGCCATAGGGCCCATATGGCCCGCCGGGGCCGCCCGGACCGTAGCCGCCGGGCGCCTCGCCGTTCATGTCGCCGCCGACCCCGCGCACCAGCTCCGGCGGCGGTTCCTTGCCCTGTTCGGCGTAATGCTTCAGCAGATCCAGGTGATCGCGACTGCGCTTATAGGCGAGCCAGCGGTCCCAAGCGCCGAAGACGAAGGCGCCGATCGGAAAGAGCAGCCACCAATAGTCGCGGAAGAACTCTTCCATGAGCTTTCGCCCCTTGATCTTGTGGCGGTCCAAACCCTGCGCGGTCCGCCCTTTGCCTGATAGTCGCCGCCAATCCCGCGATCGGATGCAGGATCGAGCCTACCCCCTTACGTGCGCGTCAGCCACGACGGCGGCGGCCTCGGGGCGCACCTACCCCAGGCGCGCGGCGTAGGTCTCCGGCTTGAACCCGACGATCAGGCCGCCATCGGTCTCCAGCACGGGGCGCTTGATCATCGAGGGTTGAGCCAGCATCAGGCCGATCGCCTTGGCCTCGGTCAGGTCGGCCTTGTCCGCGTCCGGCAGCTTGCGGAAGGTCGTGCCCGATCGGTTGAGCAGCACCTCCCAGCCCACCGCCTTGACCCAGCCCTCCAGCCGAGCGGGATCGATCCCGACCGCCTTATAGTCGTGGAAGGCATAGTCGACGCCGTGATCGGCCAGCCAAGCACGGGCCTTCTGCATCGTGTCGCAGGCCTTGATGCCGTAGATCGTGCGGCGGCTCATTGCGGACGGGCCGGGATGGTGAGGCCGCGCTGCACCGCCGGCCGCGCCAGGCCGCGCTCCAGCCAGGCCGGGACGTTCTTCAGGCGCGCGTAGTCGACCAACCCGCCGGCCTCATAGAACCCGACCAGGTTGCGGACCCACCCCAGCATGGCGATGTCGGCGATGGTGTAGTCGTCGCCCATGATCCATTGCCGACCTTCCAGGCGGCCCTCCAGCACACCCAGCAGGCGCTTGGACTCCGCGGCGTAGCGGTCGCGAGGGCGCTTGTCCTCGTAGTCGCGGCCCGCGAATTTGTGGAAGAAGCCAACCTGCCCGAACATCGGGCCGGGACCGCCCATCTGCCAGAACACCCAGGCCAGGGTCTCGTAACGCCTGGCCGGGTCGGCGGGCAGCAGCTTGCCGGTCTTCTCCGCCAGATAGACCAGGATCGCGCCGGATTCGAAGAGGCCCATGGGCTCCCCGTCCGGCCCGTCCGGATCGATGATCGCCGGGATCTTGCCGTTGGGATTGAGCGACAGGAATTCCGGCGTCTGGCTCTCGTTCTTGCCGATGTCGACCAGGTGCGGCTCGTACGGCAGCCCGATCTCCTCCAGCATGATCGACACTTTCACGCCGTTGGGCGTCGGCAGCGAATAGAGCTGCAGGCGCTCGGGATGCTGTGCGGGCCATCGCCGGGCGATCGGGAAGGCGGCGAGGTCGGACATGAAAGGCTCCAGCGAGCGCGAAACATAGGTTCGGAAGCTCAGGCCACAAGCGGCCAACGCCCCAGGACCTCAAGGCGTACGTCGCCATCGGGGCTGTCCAGCAGCACGAATTCGCGCGCCCGCCAGCCGATCGGCTCGACGAAAGCCTGGGCAAGGTCCCGCTTGTCCCGGAGCAAGCTCACGTGCGGCAGGAATTCCGGCTCGCGGCGCGGCGCCATGTTGCCGGACGCAAGCGCCTTGTGGAGCGAGGCGTTCAGCAACTGAACCCCGATCACACCCTCCTCTCCCAGCAGGACCAAGGGATGAGGATCGTCGTTCCAGCTTTGCACGTGGTTCAGCGTCACCTGGAATGGCGCGGCCACGACCTTGTCGGCAAGGGCGATCGCCTTCTCCATGACGGCCCGGGTCGGCGGACCGCGGAACGTCCCGACGAAGTTCAGCGACAGGTTCAGGCGAGCCGCTGATGTCGGGCGACCCTTCAGCCCATGCCTCTGACGCAGGTCAGACGCCAGTCGAACCATGGCCTCGGCCGCCTCGGCGTCCGGCTGCAGCGCAAAGAAGACCCGATGTTCCGGCGAGACGGCGCACTCCAGTTCGGCGCCCCATCGCGCCTGCGCCGCACGTCTACAGGATCGCGAGCCGCGCGGGGAGCCAAGCGATAGGCGCCGGCGCCTATGGGCTTGACCTCACAGGGCAGTCGGCCTCCCCTACCCGGCGCACGCCGCCATCAGAGCGCCGGCCCTAGTGAGGATGATCGCAATGAACAGCCGGCTTCTGGCCTTCGCCCTGGCGACCTCCGCGCTGGCCCTCGGCGCCACCGGGCCGGCCAGGGCGCAGACCGACCCGGCCGCGGTGGCTAAGGGCTATAGGGCGCCGCACAACGCCTCGGGCCAGCCCGACATCTCCGGGGTCTGGAGCAACGCCACCATCACCCGGCTGGAACGAGACCCGAAGTACGGCGAACGGCTGATCCTGACGCCGGCCGAGGCGGCGACCATCGAGGGCGCCAGCGATCAGCGCAACGCCCGCCTGCGCGCCAACACAGACACCACGATCAAGGATCCGGACAAGCTGCCGGAATGCCAGAGCGGCGCGCAAGGCGCGGCCTGCGGCTACAACGCCTTCTGGACCGACCCCGGCACGCGGCTCGTGCGAATCGGCGGCGAGGCCCGCACTTCGATCCTGACGTCGCCGGCGAACGGCCGGCTACCGGGCCGTCCCAGCGTTCCCGCCGCGCGCGCCCGCGCGCAGTTGGGCGGGAATTTCGATAACCCGGAGAACCGCGCGCTCGGCGAACGCTGCATCGTCGGCTTTGGTGGCACCTCGGGTCCGCCGATGATGCCGGTGCTCTACAACAACCACTACCAGATCCAGCAAACCAAGGACGCCGTCGTGATCCTTGTCGAGATGATCCACGACGCCCGCATCGTCCGGATCGGCGGCGTCCATCCGTCGCCGGAGGTCCGCACCTGGATGGGCGACTCGATCGGCCACTGGGAGGGGGACACCCTGGTGGTCGAGACCGCCAATCTGCGCCGCGAACAGGGCCTGCGCGGGCCGGAGGACAACATGAAGGTGATCGAGCGCTTCACCCGCGTCTCGCCGCAGCAAATCCTCTACCAGTTCGAGGTGGTCGACCCTGCCGCCTTCTCGGCGCCCGTGAAGGGCGAGGAAGCGCTGAACTTCACCAGGGACAGGATCTACGAATACGCCTGCCACGAGGGGAACTACGCCATGACCGGCATCCTCGCCGGCGCGCGTCAGGCGGAGAAGGAAGGCCGGCCGGTCGAGGGCAATCGCGGCCAGGTGAAGGAAGAAGGCGGCGACTGAGCCGCGTCGACCTCAGGACCCCGTCGAGGCGGCCGAGGATTCCGTCGCGGCCAGAGGGGTCGCCTGACCCGCCGTCGCCAGCAGCCGGATCAGCGCGTCAGGACGCATCGGCTTGGCCAGATGGTCGTCCATGCCTGCGGCCCGGGCCTCGGCGATGTGCTCGGGAAGGGCGTTGGCGGAAAGCGCAATGATGGGCGTTCGCGCCCAGCCGTGAGCCGCCTCGAGCGCCCGGATTTCCCGCGCAGCGCTCAGCCCGTCGAGCACCGGCATCTGGATATCCATCAGGATCAGGTCGTAGGCGTCGGCGGCCATGGCCTCGACGGCCTGTCGGCCGTTTTCCACCATCGTCAGCTCCACCCCGAACGGCTCCAGGATGAGGGCCACCACCTGGCGGTTGGTGGGGTGGTCCTCGGCCACCAGGACGCGCATCCCGGCGATGTCGCCGACGGCCTGTTCGGTCGAGGGCTCGGCCACAGGCGCGGCGGTGGCCGCAAGCGGAAGGATCACCGTGAACGCCGAGCCCTCGCCGGGCCGCGACACGGCTTTCAGCGATCCGCCCATCAGCGCGGCCAGGGACGCCGAAATCGCCAGCCCGAGGCCTGAACCGCCAAACCGGCGCGTGATGGAGCCGTCGGCCTGCTGGAAGCGGTTGAACAGCCGCTCGTGGAACTCCGGCGAGAAGCCCACGCCTGTGTCGCTAACCGTGAAGGCCACCGCCTTGCCGCGACCGCG
This sequence comes from Phenylobacterium sp., assembly GCF_004799395.1. Classification (GTDB taxonomy): domain Bacteria; phylum Pseudomonadota; class Alphaproteobacteria; order Caulobacterales; family Caulobacteraceae; genus Phenylobacterium. The sequence goes on along the minus strand of NZ_SSMZ01000277.1, from coordinate 25,719 downwards.
CACGTCGAGGGAGACCTTGCCCGCCGCGGTGAACTTCACGGCGTTTGACAGCAGGTTCGAGAGGATCTGGGTGACGCGGACGTCGTCGCCCAGGCGCCAGCCCTTCACGTTCGGGGCCACGATGACTTCGAAGTCCAGGCCCTTGGCCTCGGCGCTGGCCCGGTGCAGGGCCGCGATGGTGGCGACGCAGTCGGCGAGGTCGAAGGGCGCGGGCGTGATGGGCAGCTGGCCGGCCTCGATCCGGCTGATGTCCAGGATGTCGGTCAGCACCTGCTCCAGCAGCCGCCCCGAGGCCACGACCAGGTCGGCGGTCTGGCGTCCGCGCTCCGTCGTCTGTTCCTTGGCAAGCACGCTGGAGAGCGCGATCACCCCGTTCAGCGGCGTCCTCAGCTCGTGGCTCATATTGGCCAGGAAGTCGGTCTTGGCGGCGTTGGCGCGTTCCAGTTCCGCGGTGCGGGCTCCGACCCGCTGCTCGAGGTCGGCCAGGATCTCGTCGCCGCGGGCACGCTCGTCGCGAAGGGTGCGGGCCAGATGGCCGATCTCATCGTCCCGGGCGGCCAGGGCCCCGGCGCCGGCGGCGCCCGGGTCGCCGAGCGCCTGCAGAGGCCTGATCACCTGGCGGCGGACCATCCAGAACAGGATCGCTGCTCCAATCGCGATCACCAGGAACTTGCCCAGGAAATCCGGCAGCAGGGCCGACCAGGGATCGGCCTGCGCCTTGGCCTTGGGGAAGGTCACCAGCAGCAGCCAGGAGGGACCGTCGAGATGGCCGTAGGCGACCAGCATCTTGCCATCCGGACTGTCGACGACGCCGCTCGCCTTTCCCTGCGCCCGGATCCGGGCGACCAGCGCCGGCACGCCATAGGACTGTTCCAGGGCCGACACAGCCTTTCGGTTGAGGGCCTGCGGGTTGGTGAATCCCGGGAACGCGACGAGTTCGCCCTGGTCGGAGGCGATCAGGCTGGTGGCGCCTGGCGGGGTGTCACGCAGGACCTGGGTCAGGTAGGAGCCGGCCATCACGGTGGTGCCCCAGGCGCCGACATAGCGCCCGTCGATGTAAATCGGGCTGACGCAGCCGCTGATCAGGGTCCGTTGGGTCGTGTCCTGCAAAAGGGGCGACAATGGCGTGCACCGCATCCGCCCGCTCGGGTCGTTCTGCGGCAGCGGATAGGAGCCTTGGTCGGTGCGGTCGAAATCGACGCCGGCCGGGGCGGTCTTCCGGAAGAAGGTCAGCCGCTCCGCGCGGTTCGGCGCAAAGACGATCAGACGATCCTTCGGCGACAGGAAAAAGAAGTTCTCGAACTTGGCGAGGTCGGACTCGCCCACGCGGTCGACCACCAGGGCCGCCGCCATTATCACCCGACGTTCCGCCGGCGTCAGGTCGTCGGCATGACCGATGTAGGCGCCGACCCCATAGATCGCATCGCCGTTGGCGGTGCGCTCGCCGTCGTACAGGCTGTCGCGGCTACGGCGGGTTCCGTCGCCCTTCTCCGGAAACCAGGCGTCGAACTGCCGGTCGACGGCCGACCCTGGCGGCATCAGCTGCAGTCTGCGCCGCAGGGCGTCGGTGGCGGCGCTCTGCTTGGCGCGCAGGGTGTCGAAAAGGTCTTGCTCGGTGCGGGTGCGCTCCTTCACATAGAGCGCAAGGTCATCGATCCGGTGCTTCTCGACCTGCCGCCGGTAGGACGAATAGGTCACGACCGTATCGACAAGCAGAAGCACCGTCATGCTGACGATGAGGCCAGCCAACAGCCTGGTGCTGATTGATCGGAATCGCATGCCTCTGAACCGTTCTCATTTCCGCCGGGCCCGAATAGCAACAAATGCTTACGGAAGGCTTTGCCGTCGGACGAAGCCCCGCGGCGGTTCGGCGCATCTGGGCGGCGCAGACCTGTTCCGGACTTAAGACCGGTGCCGCAGCCTGTTCCGCCACGCCACGACCGGCCGAGCACCATCCAGGAAGCGCTGGAACGCGCGGAGCTTGCGCTGCGCATGCAGCGTTTCGACGAAGCCGAGCGCCTCGCCGGGAACGTGCTGAAGTCGAACCCGGGCAACGTCCCCGCCGCGAAGCTGTTCGGCCAGGCGGTCCTGTTGCAAAGCCGCCCCGCCGAGGCGATCGCACCCTTGCAGAGGGCCGCGCGGCGCAGCCGGGATCCGGCCATTGAAACCCTGCTCGGAAGGGCCCTGGCCGAGGCCGGGCGAGGCGCCGAAGCCTTGGACCAGCTGCGCCAGACGACGCACCACCGACCGCCCTACCCGCTCGCGTTCGTCGAACTCGGCGACGAGCTCGGCAAGCTCGGGCGCTTCGATGAGGCGCTTGCGGTGTTCGAGGCGGGACTTGCCCTGGCGCCCGACGCCCCCGTGCTGCACATGGCGCTGGGCTATCTGCACCTGAACCGGAACCACCGCGCAGCCGCGCGGACGCTTTTCCAGCGGGTGCGTGCGGCCGCGCCGGAGCGGTATGACGCCCGGGTCGCGCTGGCCAACGTGATGACCCTGGACGGCGACTACGCCGGGGCGGCCGACCTCTACCGGCAAGCGCTTGAGATGCGGCCCGAGGACGCGATGACGCGGATCAGCCTTGGCAAATGTCTGCTGGAAATGGGCGAACGCGCCGAGGGCGAGGCGACCTTGCGAGCCGCGACACGCCGCGGCGCGCCAGTGACCGGGATGGCGATAGCCGCACTGGCCGCCACGCCGCACGGCCGGTTCTTCCTGCGCCCGAGCGCCGCGGCAAGGTTCCTGGGCGAGGCGCCGCCTGGCGTTTCCTAGGCCCGGAACCGCCGCCGGTAGACGCCTTTTTCGCGGTCGATGGCGACCAGGAGGCTCTGGGTCCTTTCGGCCTCCTCATCGGTGAAGGTCGCGGTGCGCACCGTCCAGGTTTCGCGCCTCACCGGGAAGCACTGCGCGATCGGCGTGCCCTTCGGCAGCACGCCGCTGAAGTTCACATCATGCCAATGGGCCGGGAAGTTGATCCATCCGTCGCTATAGCGGTCGCTGTCGACCAGGCCGGTGAGCGTCGTGAACGGCAGGTCGAACCGGTTGGCCGGATGGGTGAACAGCAGCGAATAGCCCTGAGGCGCCTCGATGGTCCAGAAACTGTGGAACTTGATCAGGAACCGATCGGCGTCGAACAGCGGCGTGCCGGTGATCTGCACCGCGTCGTGGATGCCGATCGGCGAGCGCGCGAAGCTGACCGCGCCGCCCGGCGGCAGGTCGCTGTCCCAGGTGAATTCGCCGTTCTCGACCTTCACGTCGCAGATCAGCGGGATCAGGAAACCGCTGGTCATGGCGTCGATGAAGGGCGGGCAACGCTTGACCGTGTCCACGTCGGCGGACACCAGCGCGCTGAACGCCTGCGCCGGCATGGTCTTCAGCCAATCCGGCAGGCCGAGCGCCGCCGGCGTCGGCGGCGGGAGACGCCCCTCAAGCTCCGGCGGGCACCGGAACGTCAGCGTCATTTGACCTTCGGATTCGGACGTCACGCCTGCCAGCCGTTACTGCGCGCTCAACCGCGAACGAAACCCAGGGTCGTGCAGGAGAGAGCCTACCAACCCTTCGAATCGCCGCCAACTGTCAAGAACGACCCGTCTCGTTTCTGGAATATGTCCGCTTCTTTGCCCGGCTGCCGATATTCGGGTCCGATGTCGCAGGATTCTCGGCGCCGAGGCGGCGGCGTACCCAGGCTTCCAATACCCGCCTGGCGAGAAATCCTCACGCCGATCAGCGGGCCAAATGCACCAACTGGCTCAGACCCGCTGCGCGTCCGTTCAATCCCTCATTGGCTTGACGAGCATCGCCGCGCGTCATGGTGGAGCCGGCAGGGTCCATGCCACAGCGATGGTCGGCTGGTCGGGACGGGTCCGACCGCCCAAGATCTTGCCGCTCCAACGGGCTGGCGCCCCGGCTCAGGCGGGCTGCAGGCCCGGCACCGGCGGCGAGCCGGCAGGATAGCGCGCGCCAACGGTCGAGCCCACCGGGAACGCGGCTTCGAGCGCGGCCACGGCGGTCGGATCCAGGACGAGGCGACCCGCCGCCCAGTTCGCCTCCAGGTGTGCGATGTGGCGGGTTCCGGGAATCGGGACGACATCCTTCGAGAGCACCCAGGCGAGGCTGACCTGAGCGACGGTCACGCCCAGACGCTCGGCGACGCCCTCAGCCACCGCGCGGCGCTTGGCGTTGGCGGCCACCGCATCGGCCTGGAAACGCGGATGTAGCCGGCGGCGGTCGTTCGCCTCGACCGGCTCGGCGCCGGCCAGGAAGCCGCGGCCCAGGGGACTGTAGGCCACGAAGCCGATCCCCAGCTCCCGGGCGGTGGGCAGGATCTCGGCCTCCACCTCGCGGGTCCATAGGGAATACTCGCTCTGCAGCGCGGCGATCGGATGGACCGCGTGCGCGCGGCGCAAGATCGCGGCGTCGACCTCCGACAGGCCGATGGCCCCGATTTTTCCCTCGGCCTTAAGGCGCGCAAGTTCGCCCACAGTGTCCTCGATCGGCGTCTGCGGATCGAGGCGATGCAGGTAATAGAGATCGACGTGGTCCACGCCGAGGCGGCGCAGGCTCGCCTCCACCGCGGCGCGCGCGTAGTCGGGCCGGCCGTCCAAGGCGCGGCCGCTGGTCTCGCGGTCGAGGCGGTTGCCGAACTTGCTGGCGATGACCAGCCGGTCACGCCGGCCTTTGATCGCCTTGGCCAGCAGCTCTTCATTGTGTCCGAGGCCATAGACATCGGCGGTGTCGAAGACGTTGATCCCGAGCTCGACCGCGCGGTCGAGGGTGGCCAGGGATTCCGCCTCGTCGGCCCGCCCGTAGGTATGGGAGAGGCCCATGCAGCCGAAGCCCTGGCGGCTAACGGAAAGCGGGCCCAGCGGGACGTGGTCGGGAGATGAGGTCGTCATGTCGGTCTCCAAAATCTCTCGTTCAGAACTGCGCCCGGAGCGTCGCGCCCCAGGTGCGCGGCGTGCCGAGTTGGCCGGCGAACCCGAACGCAGCGGCGCCCACGACGGAGGCGGTGCTCAGGTTCTGGAAGTAGGTCTTGTCGGTCAGATTGTTGACCCACAACGAGGCGTCATAGCGGCCATGGCCAAACTTTGCGCCGATCCGGGCGTTCACCAGGCTGTAGTCGGGGATCCATCCGTAGGGGCTGTCGTCCACAGTGCCGAACACTCCGGAGCGGTAGGTCGCCTGCGCCTGTACGTAGGGGCGCAGATCGTCCCGCCAATTCCATTCGTAGCGGACGAGAGCGTTCCAGATCCACTTGGGCGCCTCGTAGACGGGTTGCCCGGTCAGGTTGCAGATACCGGTGACGCCCACGGGGCACGGGGCGTTCGGGTATGAGGTGTAGCGCACATCATTGTAGGAGCCGTTGAGCGAGGTCTGCAGGCCGTCCACGATCTCCCAGCCCGCATCGAGCTCCACGCCTCGCGAGCGGACGTCGCCGACGTTGGCCAGGTAGGACCGTGCGCCGTTGGACGGCACGATGTTGGCCTGCAAGCCGGTCAGGCTCGTCCAGAACCCGTCCAGATTCACGTAGGCGCGAGCGTCCAGCAGGGTCGATTTCAGGCCGACCTCCCAGTCGTCGACCTTCTCAGGGTTCAGCACGAGCGGCGAGCCTGCAGTGACGGCGGAGTTCAGGTTGAGCCCGGCGGCCTTGTAGCCCGTCGAATAGGAGACGTAGGTCAGGGCGTGGTCGGTGATCTTGTCCGAAAGGCTGGCGAGATAGGACCACTGCCCGCCCTCGACCGTGACGTCGTAGTGGAAGGGGATCGAGGTCGCGGCGTAGGGCGTGCCGATCGTCGAAGTGTCGGAAGTCCCGTCGCGCTTGTCGTAGGTGTAGCGCAGGCCGCCGGTGGCGGTGATCTGCGGGGTGATGTGGAAATTGGCCTGGCCGAAGGCCGCAGCGCTCTGGGTATGGGCCGAGGTGTCGCCGATGTATTGCGAGCCCGGCGCGATCACCACCGCCGGCGCCGCCGGGTTCGAGAGCCGGGTGAAGTCGGTGTAGAAGGCGCTGGCGTCATAGCCGAACTGGTTGAGGATGAAGTGGTCCTTCAGCCGCTGATCGAACAGGTAGACGCCGGCCTGCCAGTCGAGCCGGCCAGGCTTGGAGGCCAGCCGGAACTCCTGCGACAACTGATTGTCATGGGTCTGGGCGACGTTGACCTGGATGATGTCCAGGGGCGTGCCGTCGGAATCCTGCAACGGATGGAAGTGCCAGTACTTCCAGGCGGTGATCGAGACCGCGTCCGCCCAACCCAGGTCGTAGTCCACCTCCGCCGAGAGGCCACGCTGATCGGTCAGCATGTTCTGCGGCGCGTTGTTCTGGGTGGCGCTGAGCGACGCCACGGGCGTGTACCCCAGAGCCTGGAAGGCCGCCAGCATATGGGCTGTGGCCGCGCTGATCGAAGCCGGCAGCACGGTCTTGAGGCTGCTGACGCAGCAGGTGTCGTCCTCGGAGGAATATTCCGCGATCACCCGCACCGACAGCTTCGAGGTGGGGGTAAAGAGCAGTTGGCCGCGGACGCCCTGGCGGCCCACGCTGTTGGCCTTGATCCCGGTCTTGGTGTTGTCGAGCACACCGTCGCGATGGGTCTCGAAGGCGGTCAGCCGCCCGGCCAGCAGGCCGTCCACCAGCGGTCCGGTGACGCTCGCGCGGACTTGGTTGTAGTTGTAGTTCCCGCCGGAGACCTCCAGATCGGCGCCGACGTCGAAGCTGGGCTTCTTGGTGGTGATGTTGATCACCCCGGCGGAGGTGTTGCGGCCGAAGAGCGTGCCTTGCGGCCCGCGCAGCACCTCGAGGCTCTGCACGTCGATCAGGTCCTCCAGCGCCATGCCCGGCCGCCCCAAATAGACCCCGTCCACGTAGAAGCCGACCGAGGTGTCCAGGCCGTCAGAGGCCGAGGAGACGCCGATCCCGCGTATGCCCACCGAGGAATTCCGGGGGTTGGAGTCATAGGCGACGATGCTGGGGACCTGGTTCTGGACGTCGGCCAGGGTGTAGGTCCCGGTCTTCTCGAGCGCCTCGCCGGAAAGTGCTGAAAGCGCGATCGGCACGTCGATGGCGCGCTCCTCTTGGCGACGGGCGGTGACGAGGAGCTCGTTGACCGTCGAGCCATCCTCGGCTGCGGGCTGCGCCGCGTCGGCGGCGGAAGCGGCGTTCGGCGGCGCTTCCGCCGCCGTTGCGCCGGCGGCGAGCGCCGTCCAGGCGAGGGAGGACAACAGCAGCGTCTTGAAGGCGTGACTCTTGGTCATGGATCATCCGTGGTCTTGGCGTGGAGACATGCGGCCGCGCAGCGCCAGGCGGGCGTCGAGGGCGGCAGGTCGGAGGTGTCGAAACGGGAGCGGGCGGGGGCCTTAAAGGGCGCGCCGACATCGTCCCCCAAAGGCGCCCGCAGGTCGGTCGGCGGTGTGGTTCAAGCCTGTCCCCTTGGCTGCGGTGGCCGCTCAGTTCCTACCTATTGGATAGGATTTGAAGGAAGACGTTCTTGTCGCCCTTGCAGAATTTCTGCACCGCACCAATTTTTCAGCCGGGATGGCCTCGCGCGACGCCTACGGCGTCGGTTGATTGTTGCGCCGCTTCCGGGCCGATAGGCTTAGGGCCGCGATTTTGCGGCAGACAGACGGATTCGAATGCTCTCTCAGCGCGGCCGCTACGCCTTGAAGGCGCTCCTCCACCTCGGCCGCAGCGGCGGTGAGCCGCGCGGCGTGACCGCGATCGCCGCGAGCGAACAGATCCCGCGGAAGTACCTGGAAGCGATCATGTCCGAACTGCGCCGCGCCGAGCTGGTGGAGAGCACGCGAGGCTGGTCCGGCGGCTACCGCCTGGCAAAGCCTGCGGACCTGATCACCTTCGGTGAGATCATCCGCTTGACCGATGGCCCCCTGGCGCTCCTGCCCTGCGCCAGCCGCAACTTCTACAAGCGCTGCGAGGACTGCGTCGACGAGGCGGCCTGCGCCTTGCGCCGGGTGATGGCCAGTGTCCGCAACCAGGTCGCCGAAATCCTGGATCGCACGACACTCGCCGACGCCATCGCGGGCTCGCCGGCCAGCCGGGCGCTGCTCGACGCCGAGCCCGTCGATCCGGGTTCCGCAGACACCGCTTAGAAATTCTGGGCAGGCTTCGATGAGAAGTCCGTTCCCCCATTCCATATCTCATGAATAGGTTTTGATCCCAGCGACGCCGCGGCCGCCCTTGGCCGACGTTGCATTGCCGAAAGGGATCGCCATGAACGTCGCCAACCTGCAGCCCCGCGAGGCCCCGGTCCGCACGGACTCGAAACTCATCGTCGAGCCGGTGACGCCGATTATCGGCGCCGAGCTCTCCGGCGTGGACCTGCGCGAGCCGCTGGACGCGGCCACTGCAGCCGACATCCAGGCGGCGCTGCATAAGTGGCGCGTGGTCTTCTTCCGCGACCAGGACATCACCAACGACCAGCTCAAGGCCTTCGGCCGCGCCTTCGGGCCGCTGACGCCGGCCCACCCGATCTCCGAGGGCCTCGAAGACCATCCGGAAATCTGGGAGCGCGCCGTGGACGAATACCGCGTCCGCCGCACCGAGAACGACAACGTCAAGCCCGGCGCGCGCAAGCCGCGCGACTACAAGGGCTGGCACATCGACATCACCTTCGTCGCCAACCCCAACCGCTATTCGATCCTGCACGGTGTGCAGATCCCGCCCTATGGCGGCGACACGCTCTTCACCAACCTGATCGCCGCCTACGAGGGCCTTTCACCAAAGATCCAGCGGCTGATCGACGAACTGCAGGCCGTCCACCAGACCACCAGCTACGACTTCGGCGGCGACAAGGCGCGCAAGCCCCGCCGCGACGGCCGCGGGACCGGCCCGTTCGTCTCGCTGCATCCGCTGGTGCGGATCCATCCGGAGACCGGTGAGAAACTGCTGTTCCTCAACCCCGGCACCACCACCCACATCGTCGGACTGAAGGAACGCGAGAGCCAGGCGCTGCTCGACCTCCTCTACTTCGAAGCGACCCGGCCGGAGTATCAGGTCCGCTTCCGCTGGGCCCCGAAGTCGCTGGTAGTCTGGGACAACCAGGCCGTCGCCCACGCCGGACCCATCGACTACCAGCACTTCGATCTTCCTCGCGTGGTCCGCCGCATCACCGTGGCGGGCGAGCTACCCACGGGCGCCGACCGCTTCCGGTCGCAGGCGCTCGAAGGCGAGCTGTTCAACGTCATCGGTTGAAAGGCGCGCCGGCCGGCCCGCCGCTCCTCCCCTTTGGCGGCGGGCCATTCCCCTTCCTCCCTCGCAGGGCCCCTTCGTGATCCGCGCCGGCTACCTCGCCATCGCCCTCCTCGGCCTCTCAGCCGGGCTGTCGGTCTACGCCGCGACCCGCGCGCCGGCGCCGAAGGCGGCCGCCACCATGGCCGGCCAGCTGGCGCTCGACGCGCCCCTGCCGACCCACGTGCCGCCCGGCGTGACCTTGGCCATCGGTGACCCGGTGACCGAGCATGTCCTTGAGCACACCGGCTGGATCAAGGACCTGCCCTTCAAGGTGAAATGGGCCGAGATCACCGGCGGCCCGGCGGTGACCGAAGCCTTCCACGCCGGCGCCCTCGACGTGGGGTCGGTGGCCAACATCCCGCCGATCCACGCCATCTGGGTGGGCCTGCCGGTGAAGATGATCGCCGTGCGCTTCCGCGAAGACCCCGACGGTCATCCGGCCTTCGAGCTCGCAGTCTCGCCCAAGGCGCATGTGGACTCGCTGAAGGACCTGCGCGGCAAGCGCATCGCCTACAGTCCCGGACAGGTTCAGGGCGAGATCGTCCAGCGGGTGCTGCAGGCTCAGGGCCTGACCGCCAAGGATGTCACCCTCGTCGAACTGCCGAGCCCGTCGGCGGACATCTACGTCAACGCCCTGTCCGCCGGATTGATCGACGTGGCGCCCCTGGGGACTGGCGCGGCGCTGAAGCGCTACCTGGAACGCTTCGGTCCGCAAGGCGCCAAAGCGCTGAAGTCGGGCGTGCGCGACGACTTCGTGACCATGTATGTGCCGGAGACGACCCTGAAGGATTCCGGAAAGGCGGCAGCCCTGCGCGTCTGGGTGCAGGTCTGGGCCCGCGCCCAGGCCTGGATCAACCAGCATCCGGATGAGTGGGCCCAGGTCTATTACCACGGCGACCAGGGCCTTTCGCAGCAGGACGCCCGCTACACGGTGGAGGCCCTGGGCCGAACCGTGGTGCCGCGCGACTGGACGGACGCCATCGCCCGCGAACAGGCCTCCATCGGCCTGATGGCCGAGGTCACGCACCACGCCCCGTTCGACGCGCACCGCCTGTTCGACCGACGCTTCGAGACCCTGCCTGCCGACGCCTTCGTCCAGGCCAGCAGCGCGCCCGGCCCTGCGACGCTCGCCGCGCGCTGAAAGGACGATCATGAGCGCCCAAAGCCCCACCCTTTTCTCCGCCGTCCTCAAGCGGCCCGACGCGGCTCGGCGCCCCTGGGTTGCAACGAAGGCTGTCCGGGCGGTCCGGCGCCTGGGGGTCGGAAAGCCCGACCCGCTCGGCTGGCTTCTGGGGCCGGCGCTGCTGCTGCTGGTCTGGACCCTGGGTTCGATGAGTGGGTTGATCGACGCGCGCATCCTTCCCGCCCCGTGGGCCACGGTCTCGACCGCCGCCGATCTGATCCACGAGGGCCGGCTGCAGGCCAATCTGGCGATCTCTGCCTGGCGCGCCGCCCAGGGTCTGGCGTTCGGTGTGGTCGCCGGGGTCCTGGTGGCCCTGGCCTCGGGCCTCAGCCTCTGGGGCGGCTACGTGTTTGACGGCCTGGTGCAGGTGAAACGGGCCATCCCGGTCCTGGCCCTGATCCCGCTGATCGTCCTGTGGTTCGGGATCGGCGAGACCATGAAGGTCACGGTGATCGCCATCTCGGTGTTCATCCCGATCTACCTCAACACCCACGCCGCCCTGCGCGGGATCGAAACCCGCTACGTGGAGCTCGCCGAGACCCTGGGCCTCAGCCGCTGGACCTTCGTCCGCCAGGTTGTGCTTCCGGGCGCCCTGCCGGGCTTCCTGCTCGGCCTGCGCTTCGCGGTGATGGCCGCCTGGCTGGCCCTGGTGGTGGTCGAGCAGCTCAACGCCACCAGCGGCATCGGCTACATGATCAACCTGGCGCGCACCTACGCCCAGTCCGACGTCATCGTCGTGGGCCTCGTGGTCTACGCGCTGCTGGGGCTGACTTCCGATCTCGCCGTTCGCCAGGTGGAAACACGCGCCCTGGCTTGGCGCCGGACCTTCGGCCGATGAACGCGCCCTTCACGCCACCCGCCCCGGAATCCTTGGCCTGCGAGCCGGTCGTTCGAGTCCGCCGCCTCAGCCGGCGCTTTACGCTGAAGGGCGTCCTTGACGGCGTCGACCTGGAGATCCGGCGCGGCGAGTTCGTGGCCCTGCTGGGCCGCAGCGGCTGCGGCAAGAGCACGCTGTTGCGCGCGCTCGCCCGCCTTGATCACGAGGCGGAGGGCGATGGCGAGATCGTCGTGCCGGAACGCCGGTCTGTGGTCTTCCAGGACGCCCGGTTGCTTCCCTGGAAACGGGTGTTGGACAACGTCATCCTCGGGCTCAGCGGCCCTGACGCCGAGGCGCGCGGAGTCAGAGCGCTGCTGGAGGTCGAACTGCTGGGGCGCGAGGCCTCCTGGCCCTATGAACTCTCCGGCGGCGAGCAGCAGCGCGTGGCGCTGGCCCGCTCGCTGGTCCGCGAGCCGGAACTGCTGCTGGCCGACGAGCCGTTCGGCGCCCTGGACGCGCTCACCCGTATCCGCATGCATGCGCTGTTGAAGCGGTTGTCCGAGGCTCACCGCCCCGCGGTCCTGCTGGTCACCCACGACGTCGACGAGGCGATCGAGCTCGCCCACCGCGTGGTGGTGCTCGAGCAGGGCCGGGTCGCCGCCGACATCGCCGTGGAGCTGCCGCCCGACGGCCCCGAGCGGAGCGTCCGCTTCGCCGCCCTGCGCCGACAGCTATTGGGCCGTCTCGGCGTCGCCGAGCGCGAGGCGGCCCCAACTTTGATTTCATCCGGAGATCCGCCATGACCCGCCAGATCAAGCTCGGCGCCTTTCTGCAGGCCACCGGCCACCACGTGGCTGCCTGGCTGCATCCCGATAGCCAGGCCGACGCCGGCCTGAACCTGGCGCACTACAGGGCCCTGGCGCAGGAGGCCGAGCGGGGCAAGTTCGACCTGGTCTTCGTGGCCGACAGCCCTGGCGGCTACGGCAATCCGAACGACATCGAGGTCTACCAACGAGACGGCAAGACCGCCCACTTCGAGCCGGTGACCCTGTGGTCGGCGCTGTCGCAGGCCACTCAGAACATCGGCTTCGTGGCCACCTCGACCACCACCTACGAGGACCCCTATACGACCGCGCGGAAATTCGCGTCCCTGGACTGGATCTCCGGCGGCCGGGCGGCCTGGAACGTGGTCACTACCGGCGCAGATGTTTCGCCGAACTTCAGCGTGCCAGCGCACCTGGAGCATTCGCGCCGCTACGAGCGGGCCGAGGAATATATCGATGTGGTGAAGGGGCTCTGGGACTCCTACGAGGACGACGCCTTCCTCCGCGACCGCCAGAGCGGCGTCTACCTCGACCCCGCCAAGCTGCACCTGCTGAACCACAAGGGTGAGCACTTCCAGGTTCGTGGGCCGCTCAACATCGGCCGTCCGCCGCAGGGCTATCCGGTGATCGTCCAGGCCGGCGCCTCCGACGCCGGACGCGAGCTCGCGGCGCGCACCGCCGAGGTGATCTTCACCGCCAACCTGACGATCGAGGACGCCCGGGAGTTCTATGCCGACGTCAAGGCGCGCCTGGCGACGTTCGGCCGCCGCCCGGAGGAGCTGCTGGTGATGCCCGGGATCTTCCCGGTCCTGGGCGGCACGGAGGCGGAAGCCCAGGCGAACTACGAGGAACTCCAGGCCCTGGTCCACCCTTCGGTGGCCTGGAGCATCCTGAAGCGGCACTACGCCGGCGTCGACCTCTCCGGACTGTCCCTGGAGGACAAGGCGCCGCCGCTCCCGGCCGACACCAATGGTTCGAAAAGTCGGTTGAAGCTGGTCTCCGACCTGGTCGAGCGCGAGCAACCAACGCTGCGCGAACTCTACCGCGCCGTCTCCACCGCCCGCGGCCACCGCACCGTCGTCGGGACGCCCGAACAGATCGCTGACGCCATCCAGGACTGGTTCGACCACGGCGCGGCCGACGGCTTCAACATCATGCCGCCGGTGCTCCCGACCGCGCTCACCGACTTCGTCGATCAGGTCGTCCCGATCCTGCAAAGGCGCGGCCTCTTCCGCACCGAATACCAGGGCCCGACCCTGCGCGAGAACCTCGGCCTGGCGCGGCCTGCCAACAGCCTGGCTCGGCGGGCAGCGGCCGATGCAGCGGCGCCCTCGGCCGAATTCGCCCAGGCGGCGCTCGGCTGATGTCCGCCGCCCCTCAGCCCGTTGCGGTCGGGACGCCGTCGCGGCGCGCGCTCGGCAAGGTGCTTCATAGCGCGCCGGTTCGCCCCGTCTGGTCCGACATCCCGATCTCCCGCGACGTCCTGGAACAGCTCCACGCCCTGATGAGCCTCGGCCCGACCCTGGTCGACGCCTCCCCGACGCGGGTGCTTTTCCTGAACAGCGGGTCCGCCAAAGCGCGGCTCGCGCCGTTGCTGCCGGAGCGCCACCGCGCCGACGCGCTCGCCGCGCCCGCCTGCGCCATTGTGGGCTACGACGTGGATTTCGCCGAGCAGCTTGTCGAATTCCTGCCGAGGGCGACCGCGGCCAGATCTTGTTTCGACGATCCGGAGGTCGTGCGCCAGACGGCCGCCCGCAACGGCGCGCTGCAAGGCGCCTACCTGATCGTCGCGGCGCGCTCGCTCGACCTGGAAGCCGCGGCCTTTCCGGAATTCGACGAGGCGGGGGTGTCGTTCGAGTTCTTCCGCACGCCGCGTGTGCGGGCGAACTTCCTCTGCAGCCTGGGCTATCCCGCCCGTGCGCCGGGCTTCCCGCAGCAGCCGCGCCTGGAGGGCCGCGGGTCGGCGCCAGCCTAACGCTTCGCCGCTTCCGCAGCCGCCAGCACCCGAAGGAAATTGCCGCCCCAGATCTGGGCGATCTGCGGCTCGGTGTAGCCGCGCGCCACCAGCTCCCGCGTCACGTTGGGCGCCTCGCTCTCGTCGGCGAAGCCGGTGATCCCGGCGCCGTGGTTGAAGTCGCTGCCGATGCCGACGTGGTCCACCCCGACCCGTTTGGCGATGTAGTCGATGTGGTCGACGTATTGCTTGAGGCTTGCCCGCGGATAGAGCGCCCGATAGGCGTCCATGAACGCCGCCTGCTTGGCCGCATCGAGGGTCGCCAGCCCCTGGTCACCGGATGCCGGCGCCAGTCCGTATTGCTGGCGAAGGGCCGCGACCTTGGCCTCGTAGCCGGCGGGTCTCGTGACCAGATAGGCATTGAACGGCGTCACCTGGATAACCCCGCCCTGCTTGGCGATGGCGTCGATCTCGACGTCCGACAGGTTGCGGGTCGCGTCGACCAGGGCGCGGACATCGGAGTGGGTGGCCACCACCGGCGCCCGGGAAATCTGCAGTGTCTGGAAGACACCTTTCGGGGTCAGCTGCGAGACGTCCACCAGGACGCCGAGGTCGTTCAGGCGCTGCACCGCCGCCTTGCCCGCCTCCGACAGGCCGCCGTTCGGCTCGCCCGCGCCGGCCTGCGGCCGCGAGGAGTCGGCGAAGGCGTTGTTGCCGGCGTGCGCCAGGCCGGCGACCCGGACACCTTGCGCATAAAGCTTGTCGAATTCGGCCACATCGCCGTTCAGCCAGTAGGCGTTGAGGAAGCCGACCAGCACGGCGATCTTGCCCAAGCCCACGATGCGCCGCACGTCGGCGGCGCCGAGCGCCAGTTCCGCGTCCTGCGGATTGTCGCGCACCAGCGCCTTGATCGCCGCGATCTTGGCGAGCGCCTCCGTCCGCGCCGCGGCATAGCCCTCAGGCGTCGGCGGCCCGGTGGGCGCGAAGACCGCCAGCACCACGGCGTCCACCCCGCCGGCCCGGAGCTGCGAGAGGCCGGCCTGCGGCGTCGCCGGCGGCGTCTTTGGCAGCAGGACGTCCACGTGGCTGTCGAGGGTCAGGACCCGCCGGTGGATCTGCGCCGCCGGGGAACTGGCTTGCGCGATCACCGCACCCGACGCGCCCAGCGCCAGGGCGACGCCGACGGAGGCGAGCGCCAAACGGGTGGCGTCCTGTTTCGAGGTCATGGCGATCGTCCCAACCCGCGGTCGCGTCCGCGGCGACCATCTCCTATTCCTTAGATATGATTTGCAATCGAGATTCTCTCCGCGAGCTGTTAGAGCGCGTCGTTAGGGTCGGCGGGCTCTCGGCGCGATGTTTGGACGTTTCCCAGTAGGGAATGAACAGCCGCGGAGCGCGCCATGGACTGGGGCGAAGAACTGGCGATCTATTCGTTCGCCAAGGCCGAATTCGATCGCGCACACTGCCTGTTGGAGCAGGCGATGGCCCGCTTCGAGACCGCGCGAAGCGATGAGACGGCGTCGCTGGCGCCCTTGATCCTCGGTGTCGAACTTGCGCGGCGGCGCGCCCTGCGCCAGTCGCGCCATCTCGACGCAGCGACCTACAGGTTCACGAACGGTCGTGCGCTGGACGAGGTGCTCTGGTCTCTGCCCGACGACATTTGAGGCCGGTGAACTCTCGGCTTCCAGCAGTCGGCGACTCTCGCGCTGCTTCTCACGGGTCAGCGTAACGCCCCTGCCCCGCGAAGCTTCCGGAGCGCAGTGTCGATGAGCATGGCCCCTTGCGCGGAAGGCCTACTGGATCATTCTCACTCTTTGGTGAAATTCGTCCATAATTACATGATTTTTCTAAAGTTTTTCGTTGATGAGGCGCCGCAACCCGCTTGCATTACCGACATTTTGCAGGCCACTGAATTTTATTGGGAAATCGACGCGGAATCTCCTTTTCACGATTTCGCTCATTGGCCCCGCCTGGAAGCCGGTCCTGCCATCGTCGCCGCCCTGGCCTGCGACGCCAAACTCTCCGTCGGCTGGGCCCAGGCCGTTGTGGGCGCCCTGGCCAAGAAGGGCCTGGTACGGCTGGAGCGAGCCGAGGCGGTGGCGGGCGCCTAGGCGGGGCCCAGCCCGCCTGCACCTTCGCACAAAGGCGAAGCACCTGGGGCGGCGACGCCGCCGCTGGGGTCGAAACCGGCTGGCTGTCGTGGGCCGCCGCCCGCTTGTATCCGTGGCCTGGAACCCGCGCAGGGGCGTCGGAACGCGGAACGGTAGGCGCCGCCCTAGTCTGCCGCGCCGTCGCGATCGGCTCTGGCGTCGACCGGCCGCCTCCACTGCCAAAGGATGGCGAGGAAGACGAAGAAGACTTCGGCGAGGATCGCCGCCTGAACCGCGTGGCCGACAAGGCGCGGCCAGAAGACCAAGACGCTGGCGAAAATCGACACCTCGAGGACCCATCGCACCCACGAGTCGCGTGCGTGAGTCTTCAGGGTGGCGAGGACGGTCCCACCGCGGTCTTCGGCTCCGTAACTCACGCGACCGGCGCTCCATTGGCCGGGGCGGCGCGCTTCACCCCTTCCACAACGATTCCGCCAAGGCCGCCTCCCGCGGCTCCGATCGCGCCGCCGGCGAGCCCGCCCGGCGCGGGCTGAGGGATGAGGTTGGACGCGGGGTCCGGCATCGGGCCTTATCCTTTTCGAACGAGCTGGAACGTCAAGACGGCGTCGGGTCGGCGCGCCTTGCGCAGGCGCGCGCTGCGCCGTGTCATCCATTCCTTGGTGGCGAACTCGTGGCGCGCCGCCGCGTCAGGCCGAGGCGACGACCTGCTCCAGCGCCTCGCCCGGCAGCTCCAGGTCGCAGACCAGGCCCTGCGGACGCCAATCCAGATGGGTCGTCCCACCCAGAGGTCCGGCGAGCGCACGGGTCAGCATGACCGTGCCCAGCCCCCGCCGTGAGGGCGTCGCCACTTCAGGCCCGCCGCTCTCCGCCCAGCGGAGGTTGAGCGGCCCGCCGCGGCCGCGCGTCCAGCTCACCGCCACGCGGCCTTCGGGCTTCGACAGCGAACCGTACTTCGCCGCATTGGTCGCCAGCTCGTGCAGCGCCATGGCCAACGCCTGGGCCGCCGCCGGCGACAGCGCCACGTCCGGCCCCTCGATGGTCACCCGCGCCGCCTCGCCCAGGCTGAAGGCCAGGAGCTCCTCCTCCACCAGGCGTCGCAGGTCCGCGCCTTCCCAGCGCGCCTCGGAAAGCAGCTGGTGCGCTCGGCCCAGCGCCGCGATCCGCCCGGACACCACCTCCTTCAGCGCCTGCACCGTCGGCGCCTGGGACAGCTGCACCGTGCTCAGGACCACCGTCAGCAGGTTGTTGGCCCGATGGTCGACCTCGCGGGCCAGCAGCCTCAGGCGCTCCTCGGAATCCCGGCGCTCGGTGACGTCCATCACCACCCCGATGGCGCTGCGCGGCGCGCCCTTGTCGTCCAACAGGATCTCCGCGCGCGCCAGGAGCCAGCGAAGCGCCCCGTCGACGCGCCGCGCCCGGTACTCGACCTCGAAGCGTCGCTCGCCGCAGGCGAGGGCGTCCTGGGCCGCTTGGCGCAGACGGTCCTGCTCGCCCGGCAGATAAAGCGCGTTGATCTCCTCCAGCGTCGGCTGGGCGTCCTCGGCGAAGCCCATGATCCGGTTGAGCTCCGGGCTCGGGGTGATCCCGCGCGGGTCCACCTGCCAGACCGCCATGCGTCCGGCGTCGATGGCCAGCGCCAGGCGCTGGGCGCCCTCGTCGCGCTCGACCTCCGCCCGCTTGCGCGCCGTGATGTCCTGCAGGGTGCCGACATAGCGGGTGGCGACCGTCTCGCCGCCCACCGTCTCGAAGACCGCGCGGCCGTTGGCGGTCACCCAGCGCACCTCGCCGTCGGCGAGTTTCAGCCGGTAGTCGTAGGGGGTTTCGTCGCGCACCTGCGGGTCGAGCGCCCGCTCAGCCTGGGCCGAGGTGTGCGGGAAGTCCTCAGGATGGGTGACCGCGGCCACCATCTCGTAGGTCACCGGCCCGTCGGCCGGGAAGCCGCAGATTGCGCGGGCCTCCGGCGAATAGATCATCTCGTTGGTGGCCAGCCGCCACTCCCAGACGCCGACCGCGGCGGCCTTGGTGGCCAGTTCGAGGCGCGCCTCACTGGCCTGCAGCGCCGCCTGACCGCCAACCAGCATCCGCGCGCGGACCCGGAACACCTCGGCGAACGCCACGATCGACCCGGCCGAGACGACGTAGAGGGCCAGGGTCGCGAGCTCGGCCTCGGTCGGCCCGCCGTTGGGACGCTGCATGGTGAGGTACCAGGCGTAGAGCCCGCCGATGGTCACCACGGTCGCGCCCGACACCCAGCCGGCCAGCAGCGTGGCCAGCAGCACCGCGGGGAATTGCAGGGAAAACGGCACGACGCCGGGCACGGCGGTCGCGATCGCCCGGCGGGCCACGGTCACCACGACCAGCAGGGCGATGGTCACCACCACGCGGGTCAGCAGGCTGGGCGCTGCGCCGTTCCGCCCCGGCAGGTCGATCTTGCTCAGCCCCTTGAACAACTTGGCCGCCTCGCGCACGAGACCCCATCTGGGCGCGACCTATCGCCGCGGTCAAGGTCGCTGGCGTCAGGCCGCCGCGACGGCGTCGGCCTCGCCGGTCTCCGGCCGCCCCTGGACCTGCGCCAGCTCGAGCGCTGCGAACAGGCTCGCCGCCTCGATCGGCTTGGCGACGTGGCCATCCATGCCCGCCTCGACGTAGTCGCTGACCTGATGGGACATGGCGTTGGCGGTCAGCGCCACGATCGGGGTGTAGGGCCGCCCGCTCCCGGCCTCCGCCGCGCGGATCGCCCGCGCCGCGGTGGGGCCGTCCATCACCGGCATCTGCACGTCCATCAGGATCAGATCCCAGGGCTCGCGGCTCCAGGCTTCCAGCGCCGCGCGCCCGTCGCCGACCACCACGGGCTCGACGCCCACCTGCGCCAGCAGGGTGCGCAGCACCAGCTGGTTGATCGCATTGTCCTCCGCCGCCAGCACCCGGAGCGGCCGCCCAGCCGCCCGCGCCACGGCCGGCGCCGCGGCGCTCGCCGCCGCCCTCCCCGACCGGGCCAGCGGCAGGCACACCGTGAAGGTCGAGCCCTTCCCCGGCTCGCTCTGCGCCACGATCGACCCGCCCATCAGCTCCGCCAGTTCGCGGCAGATAGAGAGCCCCAGCCCTGCCCCGCCGTAGCGCCGCGTGGTCGAGGCGTCGGCCTGCTCGAACTTGGCGAAGAGGCGCGACAGGGCCTCGCCCTCGATGCCCACGCCGCTGTCGGCTACGGCGATCCGCACCGCACCTTCGTCGCGGCTCACCCCCACCGCGATGCGACCAGCCTCGGTGAACTTCAGCGCGTTGGAGATCAGGTTGTGCAGGATCTGGCGCACCCGCGTCGGGTCGCCCCGGTAGACGCCGGCCGCGCCCTTGGCGAACTCGAGCTCCAGGGCCACGCCCTTGTCGTCGGCCAGCGGCGCGAAGGTGTCGCGGGCGCCCATCGCCAGCGCCGCCAGGTCGAATTCGATGTCCTCGAGCTTCAGCTTGCCGGCCTCGACGCGGCTCAGGTCGAGGATGTCGTTAAGGATCGCCAGCAGGCCCTCGCCGGACGCCCGGATCACGTCCACGTGGGCGCGGACCTCGCTGTGCAGGTCCGGCCGCGCGGCGATCACCTGGGCCATGCCCAGAACGCCGTTCAGGGGGGTGCGGATCTCGTGGCTCATGGTGGCCAGGAAGGCGCTCTTCGCCCGGCTCGCCATCTCCGCCTCGTCGCGGGCCGCCACCATCTGCGCCGTCGCCTCGGTGAGGCGCTTGGATTCGAAGAAATTGACCGTGATGCTGACCCCTGCATGGCCCACCACGGCCAGCATGGTCACCTCCACCAGGATCTGATCGATCCCGTGGAAATGCGGGACGATCAGCGGCGCCAGGGCCGGCGCGACCAGCGCCGGCAAAGCCGGGATCAGCGCGCCCAAGGACCGTCCGTGATGCGTGTCCAGATAAAGCAGATGCCCCGCAAAGAACGCCAGGCCGGCGATCTCGCAGGCCACGTGGTTGGACGCCCACAGGATCGCGCCCGCCGCGCTCCAGGCCGCGATGGCCACGGCGTAGACCGCCATGCACAGGAAGCCTTCGGCCCGGCTCAGCTTCAGGTCGCGGGCCATCGGGCGGGTGACTTCGCGAAGCGGCCACTCGACGGCGATCGCCGCGGCGACCCAGAACCCCGCCGCCTGCCAACTGACGCCCAGGCCCAGCACCGCCCAGACCACGCCGGCCATCAGCACGCGCATGGCCGAGAAGTGGAAACTTCTCGCGCCGGCCTCGCTGAACCGCTCGTCGAACCAGTCGTGCAGCATTACGCCCCCGAAATCGGCGGTCGAGCATGCCAAAGCTTCGACAAAGCCGCGTTAATGCCGCGCGGGACGGTTCATTCGGCCCATCCCGCCCCGCGGCGCCCGCCTGGGCCGCTCGCCCCCGCCGTCGCAGGGTGCGGTCATCGCGGAGCTCCGGAAGCTGATCCCGGACGTCGGGTTGCTGACGTCGGGTTGCTACGGACGGAACGATCCCGGGTCCGACGAGGGTCGGTCCACAGGCGCGGCATAGGTGCAGTCGATCCCGCCTCGCCTGCCGCCGGGTCGGCAGCGACCCTCGTGCAGCCGGGTCATCAGGGTGTAGCCCAGAAAGGCCGCCACGATGCCCAGCACGAGAACTGCGGTGACCTGCTCCCGGCCCAAATCCGCCTCCGTAGGACCACCCCTACCCCTGCAAATCCGCGTAGGGCTTCCCGTCGCTCGACAGCAGCACGGCGATCGGGCGGCTGGGCTTGAACTCGGCCAGGATCGCCATGGCGACCACCGTCAGCGGGGTCGACAGGAACGCGCCGACCGTACCCCACACCGCGCCCCAGAACGCGAGCGCCAGCAGCACCACGATGGGGTCCAGGTTCAGACTGCGGCCCTGCATCCGGGGTTGGACGACGTGGCTGACCACGAAGTGCGTCGCCTCCAGGCCGGCCACCAGCACGATGGCGCGCACGATGCCGTCGAACTCCATCAGCCCGAACAGCGCCGGGAACAGCACCCCGATCGCCGCCCCGATGGCCGGGATGTAGTTGGCCAGGAAGATGATCACGCACCAGAACGCCACGTGGCTCAGGCCGCAGGCGACCATGATCGCCGCCGAGGCCGCGGTGATGATCACGCCGACCACCGTCTGCACCCAGATGTAGCTCTCGACGCCGCGCCGCACCCGGTCGAACACGCGGGACGCCTCCGACCGCTCGGACTCGGTGCGGAACAGCTCGCCGAACTTGGCGGAGAACCCGCGGCGCGAGGCCAGCAGGAAGCCCAGATAGACCAGCACGAAGACCGCGCCCTCGAGGAAGTGGCTGAGCGCGCTCGCCAGCACGCCGGCGTAGCGCGCCGGGTTGAGCTCGCCCAGCAGGCTGGCCGCCGTCGGGGTTACCGACAGGCCGAACCGCTGCGCCGCCGCCAGCAGGACGGCATTGATCCGCGCGGTGTAGGCCGGCGCCTTGGCCGCGAAGTCCGCGGCGTTGTCGGCCGACAGCCACAGGGTCAGGCTAAAGGCGCTTACGATCAGCACGATGGCCAGCGTCAGCGCCATCCAGTCCTTCAGCACCTTCACCCGCCGGGACAGCGCGCGGGCCAGGCCATCGATGACGATCAGCAGGAACACCGCCAGCACCAGCGGCTCCAGGATCCGCCGCAGGGCGTAGAAGGCCGCCCCTGTCAGGATCACGGCCACCACGATATTGGCGACGCCCAGCATCTTCAGGAGCCCGCCAAGCGTCTCGCCGTCCCTGGCCGGTTTCGTCTTTTCCATCGGTCCCTCAGCCCTGCCTATGCCATGGAACGGGCAGCTTGGCATGGGCGTCCTACTGCCAGCCTGCGCTTCTGCCCTTGACCCTGCGCCAGCCCGCCGCGCAACCTCCACCCCGCCTGGGCTCCCGCAGCCGGGCGCCGGAAACCACAAGCGGGCCATCGGGACGGACCACACATGAACCTTCGCACCACCCTCGCCGCCGCCGCGGCGGTCTTCGCGCTGGCGGCCACCGCCGCCCAGGCCGCCGACACCGTCACGGTCGCCCAGGGAACCCTGCATGGGTCCGTCTCGGGTAATGTCGCCAGCTTCAAGGACATCCCCTTCGCCGCCCCGCCGGTGGGGGACCTGCGCTGGCGCCCGCCGCAGGCCCCGGCGTCATGGAGCGGCGTGCGCGACGCCACTGCGCTCGGTCCGCAATGCATGCAGATGCGCCAGGTCACTCCGGACGTGAAGGAGTCCGAGGACTGCCTGCAGCTCAACGTCTGGACCCCGGCCAATTTCAAGCCCGGTGCGAAGATCCCGGTGATGGTCTTCATCCACGGCGGCTCCTTCACCGGCGGCTCGGGGACCAACGCCCTCTATGATGGGACCCATTTCGCCGAACGCGGCGTGGTGCTGGTGACCGTCAACTACCGCCTGGGCCGCCTGGGCTTCTTCGCACACCCCGCGCTCTCCGCCGAACAGCCGAACGCCCCGCTCGCCAACTACGGCATGATGGACAACCTGGCGGCGCTCAAGTGGGTGCAGGCCAATATCGCGGCCTTCGGCGGCGACCCGAAGAACGTCACCGCGTTTGGCGAGAGCGCCGGCGGCATCCTGATCAACGACCTAATGGCCTCGCCGCAGGCCAAGGGGCTGTTCGCCAAGGCGATCTCGGAATCCGGCTTCGGCCGCATCCCCGGCCTGCCCATGGCCCAGGCCGAGAAGCTGGGCGCCACCTACGCCGCCGGCCTGGGCGTCACCGCCAGCGGGCCCGAGGCCATGAAGGCCCTGCGCGCGCTCAGCGCCGAGGACCTCTCCAAGGCCGCCGGCGCGATCACACCGATCCTCGACGGCAAGGTCCTGCCCGAGGCGCCGGCCGCGGCCTTCGCCGCCGGCCGCGAACTGAAGGTCCCCTATATCGCGGGCGGCAACAGCTGGGAGGCGAGCCTGTTCGCCACCGCCACCCCGCTCGATCGCGCCGGCCCGCTGCGCGACAAGCTGGTCTCCGTCTATGGCAGCCCGTCCGACCTGAAGCTCGTCCAGTGGGACACCAGCACGGAGTCCCTGGTCATCGAGCCCGACCGCCTGCTGGCCCGCCTTCACGTCAAGAACGGCCAGAAGGCCTGGGTCTACTACGACAGCTATATCCCGGCCGCCCAGCGCGCGACGATCCATGGCCTCGCCCATGGCGGAGAGCTCGCCTACGTCTTCAGCAACCTGCCCGACCACGACCGCGTCCAGGGAACCCGCACCATCGCCGCGGCCACGCCCGACGACCGCAAGTCGAGCGCCGCCATGACCGATGCCTGGGCCGCCTTCGCCAAGACCACCGATCCCAGCACCCCCGCCGCCGCCTGGCCCGCCTACACCCCGGCCAATGACGCCGTGCTTGAGTTCGGCGCCGACGGCGTCCACGCCCGCCCGTTGTTCCACAAGGCGAGCCTCGACCTCGTCGAACAGCTCAACGCCGCGGGGCGGTAGGGCCTCGATATCCAGCTCCACGCCCTCCTCCCCTAGATCGCCGTGCGTCAGGCGGCCGATCTCTGAGGAAACTCTGCCGCTCGGTGTCCGCGCGCGAAGATGTCCGCCGGCTGCAATCGGGCGATAGACCGAGGACGGGTGATTTCCTCAGAGAGGGCTCTGCCGCCGAGATGGGTGAAGCCAGCAGCCCAGGCCGCCAACATCAGGCTGCTGGAGAGGAAGTCGTAGCCGACGCACGCCAGCGATGACTCCTTCGCTCGCTGCGCGAAGATCGCCAACCGTCGCTGGACGTCGCGGCCGTCCGCCTCGAGGTTCCGGCAATCCAATGCAACCCCGCTGAGCCCGCAGCCGCCCCACATCCGCACATCGGCGCACTCGGAGGGCGCGCGGGCGAGGACGGCGCGGCAGTACGGCGACACCATGGACACCACTTCGGTGAGGCGGCTGCGTGGAAAGCCGGCCGAAAGGTCCGTGATCTCCAGAATCAGGAGCCGCCGCGTTGCGTTATCGAGGCCGCGTAACAGGTTGAGCAGGTCGTAGCGCGAGGTGCTGTAGGTGGCCGCCCTTAGCGGCAGCGGCGCGTGCAGCGCAACCTGCACCTTGTTCTTGCCGATCAGTTCGGCGGCATAGGCGATGCCGTTCATGGCAGCCTCTCCGGCGAGCACCGCGGGAAGGTCCCAGTCGTCCGCCGGGCGCGCCGGTTCGTCCCCCACCGCGAGCCACATGGACGGGCGCAACAGGAACGATGCGACGACCCGAGCCGCGACGTTCCAGGTTGGCTCCGGCGTCATCTCAAGATCGAGGGTGAGGTTCGGCGGTGAGGTCAAACGCCAGGTGCGGCTCACTTTCCAGGTGAGGTCGTCGGCCGGCGGAGCGGACGAGCGGGCTCCCGGCCGGGCCGCGCCTTCTGCGTTGTCGAGGATCCTCCCAGCGTCCAGCGGCTCGACCGTGAGCGCGCCATTGTGGAAGGCGGTCACTTGGAAGAGTCGCAAATCCTCGCGCGCGGCGGCGCCCAGAAAGAAGGCCAGCGCCTCCTTCAGGATCTTGGCGCTGATGCCAAGGGAGGTGGTGCGCGAGACGCTGGTCTGCACGCTGACGAACTCGGCGTCGTTCAGGCTCACCATCAGATCGCCTGGCTGCGAGACGCGGCTGAAGGCGCGCTCGACGAAACTCGCCACCTGCTCGCGCTTGCGGGGCCACTTGTCGCCCGAGCGCTCGCGGATCGCCTCAACGCTGATGACGGTGACGCATCCCGCGGCGATGGCGGGGGCTACCTTCTCGAGCACGGCGCGCAATCCCGCCGAAGTGAACCGTTCCATCGCCGTTCAGTCCTGGCCGCGCATCCTGCGCAAGGTGTCGACCAGTCCGCATCCCTCGCCGACAAGCCGAACTATGGTTTCGAGTTCGCCGCGCACCGGCCTGGACAACGGGTCATCCAAGGCGAGTTCCGCCGCGCCCAAGATCTTGGCAAAGAGGTTGTTGAACGCGTGGCCCAGCGCTGACCTCTGATCGATCGTTCGTAAGGTCATGGCGCGACCGCCGGGCATTCGGGACGCAACAACCTCTCGGCCACATCGAGCAGGTCCGATGACCTGAAGGGCTTTGCGAGCACGGCGTCGGCGCCGGCGTGGCGAGCCAGGTCCAGGAAATCGCCGGGCCCGAGCCGGAGGCCGCCCGAGATTGCGATCACCTTCACCGACGGTCGCAACTTCTTGAGCGCGAGAAGGGTCTCGATGCCTTCTCGGTTCGGCATGATGATGTCGGTGACCACCAACGCCGTCGGCTCGCGTGTGAAGGACCGTAATCCGATGGCCCCGTCGAGGGCGGCGACAACTTCGAAATCCCGAGATCGAAACGCGCAGATCATTTGCCGCAGCAGCTCAACGTCGTCGTCCATGATCAGAACTCGGCGCCGCGTCACGCTGCCAATCCCAGATGAATTCTGCGCGGGCCCTCGGGGATTTTCCAACATTTCAGGTACAAATTCACTTTGAGACCACTATTGTATCTTGCTGTGTTATCAACATGATGTAGTTGTCTTGAATAATATAGATGTTATATAGGTCTATTTGCGATTCAAAGGCGTTGACGTAAGTTACTAATATCTCTGTTCCCTAGATTTTTCAACAATTCTCAGAGTTCAGTTTCA
>NZ_SSMZ01000276.1 GCF_004799395.1 Phenylobacterium sp. | reverse complement strand
ACCAGCCTGAAGGACCAGCTTGCCGCCTTTCTGAAACGCCGCACCCACTTCGCCCTTGTGGTGGATGAATATGGTGCGCTGGAGGGCCTGGTCACGCTGGAGGACATCCTCGAGGAGATCGTCGGCGAGATCGAGGACGAACACGACGAGGCGGTGAGCGGCGTAAAGCCAGCCGAGGACGGCTCGGTCGTCGTCGACGGCGCCGTCACCATCCGCGATCTGAACCGCGCGCTCAACTGGGACCTGCCTGACGACGAGGCGGTGACGGTGGCGGGCCTCTTGATCCACGAGGTGAGGCGCATCCCCGATCCGGGCCAGACCTTCACCTTCCACGGCCGCCGGTTCACCGTGCTGGAGCGGAAGGTCAATCGCGTCACCCGCCTGCAGATCTGGCCGGCTGCGGAGCGCGATGACGATTGAACGCCTGCGTCGGCTGCCCGACGCAACTGAAGATCGCGCTTGATCAGATATGGCAACGTCTGTTGGTGTCCACCTCACGTTGCGCCTTGAAGGCCCTGGAGCCCACGGAATGACCGACACCGCCCAACTCGCCGGCCTACGTGTTCTGGTGGTGGAGGATGAGATGATGGTCTCGATGCTGATCGAGGACATGCTGACCGACCTGGGTTGCACCGTGGTCGGGCCCGCTTCGCGGCTGGACGAAGCCATGGAACTGGCCGAGTCCAGCGAACTCGACTGCGCAGTGCTGGACGTGAACCTGGGCGGCCAGCCGATCTTCCCGCTCGCCGACCTGCTGCGCGCGCGCGGGCGGCCATTCGCCTTCGCGACAGGTTATGGAGATGCGGGGTTGAGGGACGTCGACCGAGGTACGCCGGTGCTGCAGAAACCCTTCCGCGAAGGCGACCTGGCCCGCGTGCTCGCAGAGCTGCGCGCCAAGGTCGGCTCAGCGGAAGCTAAAGGTAGCTGAGGGCCCCTGCGCCCCAGCCGCCAAGCAGCAGGGTCAAGGCGCCAGCCAGCGACGCCAGCGGCAGTATGAGTTTCACGTCCCGTCTCCTCAAAGTCTCGAAAGCTCTGCCTTCAAGACGCCTGAGATAGGTACGTCGCGACATGGTAAAAGACGCCGAATTCGCATCACTGTTATGCGATTTTGGAAATGCCGACCGGCGGGCGGCCGCCTGAACATTTTTGGCTCGATTGACCGGCTGCCCCAGACCGCGTTTGGATTGGACCGCAGCGTGGGAGGCTTGGGATGCGGAGAGCACTGGCGATCGGCGCGCTCTTGGCGCTTGGCCCGACGATCACCGCGGCGGACGTGCAGCCGGACCCGGTGATCGGGCACATCTGCGGCGCGGCCGCGCCCGAGACGACGCCGGCCGTCAGCGCCTCGCCGCCGGGCCAGAAGATCCTCGCCGGCTACGGCTCAGGCGGTTTTGTCGTGCGCACCGCCAGCCCGCAGGCGCAGGCCTATTTCGACAACGGCATGCAACTGGCCCACGCCTTCGCCCACAAGCCGGCGATCGCCGCCTTCCAGGAGGCTGAGAAGCTCGACCCAACCTGCGCCATGTGCGCCTGGGGCGAGGCTTGGGCGCGCGGCCCGACCATCAACTACACCGTCGACGACAAGGAGCAGGCGAAGCTCGCCGACCTCGCCGACAAGGCCGCCGCTCTGGCAAAGGACGGGCCGGCAAGCGAGCAGAAGCTGATCGCGGCGCTGCAACTGCGCTACCGTAAAGGCGGCGGCATGGGCCCCGGCGACGACGCCTTCGCGCGCGCCATGGACCAGCTGGCCCGCGAGAACCCCACCGACAACGAGATCGCCATCGTCGCCGCCGACAGCTGGATGATCCCCGCGGCCAACAGGGAGACGCGGGAAAACCTGCCCCGCGCCCTGGAGCTGATCGGCGGGGCCCTGCGCCGCAAACCCGACGACACCGGGGCCATCCACTTCTACATCCACGCCACGGAGATGAGCGGTTTCGGGGGCCAGGCGGAGGCCTATGCCGACACCCTGCAAAGGCTGGCGCCCTCGGCCAGCCACCTGACTCACATGCCCTCGCACACCTACTATATCGTGGGCCGCTACGAGGACGCGGTGCGGGCCAACCAGTCGGCCATCAAGCTCGACATCGACAATGCCGCCCGCCAGGGGCTAGGCGGCGATCCCTGGCGATTGACCTACCACTCCCACAACGTCCAGTTCGCCACCGGCGCGGCGCTGATGAGCGGCGACGGAGCCGCGGCCCTGAGCCAAGCCCAATCGGCCTTCGACCATGCGGCCAAGGCCAGGTCGATCGGGTCGTTCGATCAGTTCGTGATCGGAACCGCCTATTTCGCAGAGGGGCGCTTCGCGGCGCCCGACGAGGTGCTGGCCTTGCCAGAACCGGCGGCCGACCGCGGATACCTGCGGGCGATGTATCGCTACGCCCGCGGCGAGGCCTATGCGCGCAAGGGCGACGCCGCCGGCGTGCGGCGTGAACTCGCGGCGATCGAGACCCCTTCGGCGGACATCAAGGCGCTCGGCTCCTACGGGACGCAGATGGACGCCATGGTGGATGTGGCGAAGCTCGTCCTCGCCGGCCGCGCGGCGATGGCCGAGGGCAAACCCGCCGACGCCGCCAAGGCCTTCAGCAGCGCCGCCCAGATCGAGGACCGCGTGCTGGGCAGGCTCAGCGACCCGCCGGGGTGGTGGTATCCGGTCCGCCGCAGCTACGCCGCGGCCCTGTTGGAACAGGGCAAAGCCGATGAGGCCGCGGCCCAGGCCCGCCAGACGCTCAAGACCTGGCGCGCCGATCCGGTGACCCTGACCATCCTGGCCCAGGCGGAACGCAAGCTGGGGGACGGCAAGGCCGCCGACCTGCACATGGCCGAAGCCCGCCGCGCCTGGCATGGCGCGACGGCTTTGGCCGCCGTGAGCGCGCTCCCGGCCGCCTAGAGGCCCTTAGCCATCAGCGCCGCCAGCAGCTTGTCCGGGGTGATCGGGTAATCACGCACCCGGACCCCGCAGGCGTTGTAGATGGCGTTGGCCACCGCGGCGCCGGCGCCGGAGATGCCGAGCTCGCCGACACCCTTGATGCCCATGGGGTTAGCCTTGTCGTCCACCTCGTCGAGCATGATGGCGTCCAGCTCGCCGATGTCGGCCTGCACCG
Organism: Phenylobacterium sp.; assembly: GCF_004799395.1. GTDB lineage: Bacteria > Pseudomonadota > Alphaproteobacteria > Caulobacterales > Caulobacteraceae > Phenylobacterium. The sequence goes on along the minus strand of NZ_SSMZ01000276.1, from coordinate 28,539 downwards.
GCACAAGGTAACTCGCCAGGTCCTGGTTGATCAGCGAGCCGTAGCGCGGGTCGACGGCATTGCCCTCGGTGAGCGCCGAACCCACGCCCCAGATCATCCCGCCGGTCAGCTGGCTGCGGGCGGTCTTGTAGTTGAGGATCCGGCCCGCCGCGAAGACACCCAGCATCCTTCGGGTCCGCACCTCGCCGGTGACGGTATCCACCCCAACCTCCACATAGTGGGCGCCGTAGGTGTGCGAGCTCCACATCCCGGCGTCGGCGGCGGGACGGACCTCGCCCTCGGCGGTCAGGCCTTCTGGGCGGTTGCGGCGGATCAGGTCGGAGAGCCGCTCCGAGCGGTTGGCGATGGCGATGACGCCGTCCTGGAAGGTGATGTCCTCGGACGGACCGCCGAACAGTGGCGACGCCGGATCGGCGACGGCGATCTCGGCGATGGCGGCCCGCAGGTTCATGCCGGCGTCCAGCGCCGCCGAGCCGGCGGTGGCCGCCCCGAACTGGCCGCCGGAACCGGGCGCGGGCGGCAGCTCGCTATCGCCGATCTCGACGCGGACGTCGCCCAGCGGCACGCCCAGGGTCTCCGCCGCGATCTGGGCCAGCACCGTATAGGTGCCGGTGCCGATGTCGGTCATGCCCTGCTTGACGGTGATCACACCCTCGGCGTCGACGGTGAAGCTGCACTTGGCGGGCAAAAGGAAGTTGCCGCGGATCGCGGCCGCCATGCCCAGTCCCACCAGCCAGCGGCCGTCGCGGACCTGGCCCGGCGTCGGGTTGCGGTTGTCCCATCCGAAGGTTTGCGCGCCCTCGCGCATGCAGCGCACCAGCTGGCGGATCGAGAACGGCTTGCCGGTTTCCGGGTCGGTCGGCGGCTCGTTGAGGATGCGCAGTTCGACCGGATCCATGCCGAGCTTTTCGGCCAGCTCGTCCATGGCCACTTCCAGGCTGAGCGTGCCGGACGCCTCGCCCGGCGCGCGCATGGCGCTGGCCACCGGCAGGTCGAGCCGGATCAGGCGGTGCCCGGTCAGCCGGTTGGGCGCGGCGTAGAGGTTCCGCGCGAAGTTCGAGGCGTGCTCGGTGAAGCTGCCGCGCCGGTCGCAGTGGGTGACGGTCATCAGCGACATGGCGGTGAGCTTGCCGTCGGGCGTGGCGCCTAAGCGCACGTGGAGGTCGGTCGCCGGGCGGTGCACGGTGCCGTGCATCATCTGCTGACGGGAGAGCGCGATCTTCACCGGCCGGCCGAGCTCGCGCGCCGCCAGCGAGGCCAGCACCAGGTCCTCGTAGAACGAGCCCTTGCCGCCGAAGCCGCCGCCCACGTAACGGGTCAACAGGCGCACGTTCTTGTGCGGCACCATCAGGGTCTCGGCGAGCGAGTTCTGGGCGAAGCGCACCATCTGCACCGAGGTGTGGACCGTCAGCTGATCGCCGTCCCACCAGGCGGTGGTCGCACAGGGCTCCATCTGGCAGTGGTTCTGCAGGGGCGTGCGCCAGACCTCGTCGACGGTAACGGGCGCCGCGGCGAAGGCCGCCTCGAAGTCGCCGATCTCCACATCGGATTCGCCCGGCGGCTGGACGGCCTCGTCGAAGTGGTCGTGGAATGCCACCGCCTTGGCGCCATCCTCGAACGTCAGGTTCACCAGCGCGGCGCCGGCCTGGGCGTTTTCCAGGGTGTCGGCGACGACCACGGCGACCTGCTGGCCGAAGTAGTAGACCTGATCGGAATCCAGCGCCGGCCGCGGCGAGGGCGTGAAGAAGTCATAGCGCTCGGGCCGAGGGCCCTGGGCCGGGGCGTTCCTGTAGGTCCAGACGAGCTGGACGCCCGGCGAGGCCTCTGCGGCGGCGGTGTCGACGTGGGTGATTCGGCCCTTGGCGATGGGCGCGGAGACCAGGACGCCATAGGCCGGCGGCGACGGGGGCTCGACCTCGTAGGCGTAGGGCGCGGTCCCGGTGACCTTGAGCGGGCCTTCGTAGCGGTCGACCGCCTTGCCGATATTGCCCGCGCGGTTCGTCTTGACCGGATTGGGCGTGGCTTCCCAGTCGAGGACGGAATTCATGGCCTCGCTCCCTGTTCGCGGGCCTCGGCGATGGCCGCCGGGACCAGGCGGCTGACGAGGTCGATCTTGAAGCCGTTGCGGCCATTCTCGCTGGCGGCCTCCAGCTCTCGTCCGATGGCCTCGGCGGGCGAGGCGCCGTCCTTCAGCGCCGCTTCCGCGTCGACCGCGCGCCAGGGCTTGTGGGCCACCGCGCCCAGCGCCAGGTTGCCGCCGACCACCGCAACGCTGGCCAGGCCGCCGGCGTAGGAGGCTCGGTCGCGCACCTTGCGATAGACCTGCCCGCCCAGAGGCGCCGGCGGAAGGACGACAGCGGTGATCAGTTCGCCGGGGACCAGATGGGTCTCCACATCCGGGGTCTCGCCCGGGAGGCGGTGCAGCTCCAGGATCGGGAAGGCCCGCGCCCGCCCGGAGGGCGAAAGGGTCTCGACCGTCGCGCCGAGCGCGGTCAGGGCGACCGCCATGTCCGACGGATGGGTGGCGATGCAGGCATGGCTGGCGCCGAAGATCGCCGAGTTGCGGTTTAGCCCTTCCAGCGCCCCGCAGCCGGAGCCGGGCTCACGCTTATTGCAGGGCTTGGTGGTGTCATAGAAGTAGGCGCACCGGGTCCGCTGCAACAGGTTGCCTCCGGTGGTGGCCTTGTTGCGCAGTTGTCCCGAGGCTCCGGCGACGATGGCCTGGGTCAGCACCGGATAGCGGGCGCGCACCCGGGCGTCAGCGGCCACGTGGCTGTTGGTGGCCATGGCGCCGATGCGCAATCCCCCTTCCGGCGTGTCCTCGATCGCGGCCATCGGCAGGCGGCCGACGTCGATCAGATGCGCCGGACGCTCGATCTCCAGCTTCATCAGGTCGAGCAGATTGGTGCCGCCGGCCAGGAACTTGGCGTTGGGCGTTTCGGCGGCGGCCTTCACCGCCGCGGCGGCGTCGGTCGCGCGCTCGTAGGTGAACGGCCTCATGCCACTTCTCCAGCCACGGACTTGATCGCCGCCACGATCTGCGGATAGGCCGAGCAGCGGCAGATGTTGCCGCTCATCCGTTCGCGCAGTTCGTCGTCGGTGAGCCGGATCTTGCCGGTCAGGTCGCGCGTCTCCTGGCTGGGCCAGTTGTCGGCCACCTCCTGCAGCATGCCGAGCGCCGAGCAGATCTGGCCGGGCGTGCAATAGCCGCACTGGAAGGCGTCCTCGGTCAGGAACGCCTGCTGGAGGGGGCTGAGCTTCCCGGCCGCGCCGACGCCCTCGATGGTGGTGACCGCGTCGCCGTCGTGCATCACCGCCAGCGACAGGCAGCTGTTGATCCGCACGCCGTTCACCAGGACCGTGCAGGCCCCGCACTGGCCGTGGTCGCAGCCCTTCTTGCTGCCGGTCAGCCGCAGATGTTCGCGCAGCGCGTCGAGCAGGGTGGTGCGCGGGTCGACGTCGAGCGCGCGCGCCTGACCGTTGACGGTGATCGTGGTCTTCAAACGAAGGCCTCCCCGAGATGTCGGCCGCACGATCGGCGGCTCTTGAAAATCGTAGCAGGCCCTAGGCTTCGCCCGGCGCCAGAGTCTTGACCGACAGCGCATGCAGCGGCCCGGCCAGCTCGTCGGCGAGCGCGCGATAGACCATGCGCTGGCGGGCGACCTTGGCTGCGCCTTCGAAAGCCGCGGACTCGATCAGCACGTTGAAGTGGCTCTCCCCGTCCGGATGGGCGCCCGCGTGACCCGCATGACGTGCGGAGTCGTCCTGGATTTCCAGACGGGTCGGCGCGAAGGCCAAGGTCAGTTTCGATTGGATGGCATCAAATATGGCGCCCATCGTCCGTATCTTCAATTCTTGAAAGGGATTATCTCGCCTCCATACTTGGCCCATGCCCGCTGCGTTTCAATACAAGCCGCGTTTTGTCGACATCCGGGTGCGACCGCCCTCGGAGGAGGAGGACGCACGCGCCAATGATGTGAACGCCCTGAAGCCCGGCGAACGGGCCTGCGACCACCCCGGCTGCCTGAAGGCCGCCACCGCGCGGGCCCCGAAATCCCGCGACATGCTGAACGAGCACTACTGGTTCTGTCAGCCGCACGCGGCGGAATACAACCGCAACTGGAACTTCTTCGCGGGCCTCAGCGAGGCCGAGATCCGCCGCCGCCAGACCGACGAACTGTTCACCGGCGGCCGTCCCACCTGGGAGATGAAGGCCGGGCGGATGAGCCGCGAGGCCGCCGCCTTCTCCAATAAATTCCGCAAGGGCGAGGGCTATCGCGACCCGTTCAACCTGTTCGGCAAAAACGGCGGCAAGCCGATGCCCGAGGCCGAGGACCGCCATCTCGGCAAGATCGAGCGCAACGCCCTGGCCGACCTGGACCTCGACGTGAACGCCGACGGCCCGAAGATCCGCACCCGCTACACCGAGCTGGTCCGCCGCCTGCACCCGGACGCCAACGGCGGCGACCGGGCCGGCGAGAACCGCCTGCAGCGGGTGATCAAGGCCTACCAGACCCTGCGCAAGGCCGGGATGGTGTAGCGGCGCGATCGCACGCGCTTGGGGAGACAGGGACGCCATGGAGGCCACGCGCCGTTCGGTGCTTTCGGGAGTGGGGGCTGCGCTCGCCTCGCCCGCCATCGCCACGGCGAGCGGCAGGTCGCCGCCCATCGCCTGGTCCGAAACGCCGGCCTTCGCCGACAGCCCGCTGGCGGCCAACACCGCGGCTCGGCGATTCGTGGCCCCGGCCGGCCACGCCGTCTGGCCGGAAGAGCTGGAACTGCTGGGTCCCGGCGGACCGCAATCCATCGCGGCGTGGCGTGGCAAGACCATGCTCGTGGCGCTCTGGGCGGAATGGTGCGCGCCCTGCCTGGCGGAGATGCCAGCGCTGGCGCGGCTGAACCGCAGCTATCGCAATCCGAGGTTCGAGATCGCGCCGATCGTCACGGGCTCGAAGACGCTGCATTCCGTCGCCGACGCGCAGAGCCGGCTTGCAGCCTTGCCAGGCGCCGATATCGACACCCTGCTGGACGCCAGCCCCGATGGCGGCGCGCTGATGCACGCCCTGGCCAACAGCCCGCCACCGCCGGGGTTCAAGGCGCCGCCCGGCGCCACGGTGATCAGCGCCACCCTGCCCTGCCTGCTGGTGGTCGATCCCGCAGGGCGCCTGCGCGGTCGCGCCTTGGGCGGCTCGGGCCCTGGCGAGCGCAACCTGTGGGACATGCCCGGCGGCGAGGCCTTCATCAAGCGGCTGGCCGACGGCGCGGTGGGCGGCGAGCTCGCAGCGCCGACCCGCACGACAGCCTAGGGCCATGGTCTCGCGCGGAGCCCTGCCGCTGATCGCCGCCGCACTCCTGGCGTCCGCCGCCGCCTCTTCGGCGGCCCCGCCCATTTCGCCGTCCACCACCGTCGAAGGCGTCACCGTCGAGGCGCCCAAGCCCGAACCGGAGAAGCTTGCGGAGAAGGTGAATCGCTTCGTCATGGGACACAGCGTTCCCGGACGGACCGACCACATTTCCCGCTGGGCGAAGCCGGTATGCCCGCAGACCTTTGGCCTCGCCCCGGAGATGAACACCTTCGTCTCGGCCCGGGTGAGGGCCGTCGCCGCCAGCGTCGGGGCGCCGGATCAGCGTCCCGGGGCCGCTTGTGAAACCAATGTGCTGATCATCTTCTCCACCGACCCGCAGGGCTTGATGGACGACGTCCGCAACCACCATTCGCGGATGCTGGGCTTCCACTATTTCGCCCAGGCCAAGCGGCTGGCGACGGTGAGCCGGCCGATCCAAGCCTGGTACATGACCGGCACTGAGGGCAAGCACCAGGAGCCGGAGTTGGACGACGAGTTTCTCCCGATGCCCGGCGGCGCGGCCGGAAGCCGCCTAAGCGATGGGCTGACCAGCCGGTTCGTCGCGGTGCTGGTCGTGATCGATTCCGGCAAGGTCGCCGACCACGAGATCGGCGCCGTCGCCGATGACGCGGCCATGCTCACCCTCATGCACGTCCCGCCGGCCAAGGGTTGCAGCGAGCTGCCGACCATCCTCGACCTGCTCAATCCCACCTGCCCGGCCAGCGACGACCCGCCGGGCCTGACGCCCTACGACCTGGGCTTTCTCAAGGGGCTGTATTCCACCGAGCCGACCGACTTCCTGTCGGCCCAGCGCAGCGAGATCGGCAGCCGCATCCTGCGCGAGATGTCAGGCTCCGCCACCCACTAGACACCCGATCGGTCGCCAAGGTTGACGACCCAGCCACCCTGGCCTCGAATGCCATGGCGCGGAGAACGCCGATGACGACCAGCGCTCGCAGATTGGCCTTGATCTTAGCCGCATCGCTGACGGCTTTGAGCGCCTCGGCTCGAACAGCGTCCGAACGAGTGGAAGGGCCAACGCCGGCGCCCACTGCGGCTTCCCCCACCGTCGATACCCTCACCGTCGTGGCGCCGAAGGCGGAGCAGGAGAAGCTGCCGACCCTGGTCAACCGCTTCGTCGAGGCCCACAGCGCCATCAGCCGCATCGATCAGCTGTCGCGGTGGGCCGGGCCGGTGTGCCCGCAGACCGGCGGCCTGACCGCGCCCTTCGACGCCTATGTCACGGCGCGAGTGAAGGCAGTGGCCGCCAGCGTCGGCGCGCCGATCGACAAACATCCCAATCGAAACTTTCCCTGCAAGACCAACCTGCTGATTGTCTTCACCACCACGCCGCAGACGCTGATGGACAATGTGCGCAAACATCATCCGCAGATGCTCGGCTTCCATTACGCCGCCCAGGCCCAGCGGCTGGCGACCGTGAACCATCCGATCCAGGCCTGGTACATGACCGGCACGGCGCCCGAAGGGGGCGAGGTCGAACTCGACGACGAATTCCACCGGCTTCCTGGCGGGACCGCCGGCAGCCGGCTCACGTCGCGCATATCCAGCCAGTTCATGGGCGTCCTGGTGGTGATCGACGCCACCGCGATCGTCGGCCATCAGATCGGCGCCATCTCCGATAGCGCCACCATGCTGAGCCTGGCGCACGCCACCCAGGCCAAGGGTTGCAGCGAACTGCCCACGATCCTCGATTTCCTGAACCCAGATTGCCCGACGGGCGCCGATCCGCCGGGTCTGAGCCGTTACGACGTCGCCTATCTGAAGGGACTCTATTCCATCAACCCGGAGGAGCACCTCGCCGCCCAGCGCAGCGAGATCGGCAGCCGCATCCTGCGTGAGGTCGCCGCGCCCTGAACGCGGACGTCGCCGTTCACCGATCGCCCGCCGGCTAGGTAATTTTCCCTAAGATATTCAGCGGAATTGTCCGCGTGGCGGGTGTCTCGCTACCCTGGACATCCAGATGCCGGTGATGGATGGCGTGGCGGCGGCGCGGGAAATCCGGCGGATCGAGGCGGAGCGGGGCCTGCCCCGCACCACCGTGGTCGCGCTTTCAGCCAACGCCATGAGGCGCCAGGTGGCCGAGTACATCGCCGCCGGCATGGACGCCCATATCGCCAAGCCCATCCAGGTGGAGAAGCTCTACGCCATCCTCATGGCCGCCCTGCTGCAGCGGGAGAACGCCGGCCAGGACCGTGAGCCGGCTCTCGCCCGCTCCGCCTGACAGCGCGGCCAAGCCCTACCAGCGACGGTAGCGGTACTCCCATGGGCCCGGACGCCAGCCTGGGCTCCAGTAGGCGTCATGGGTCCAGTACCAGTAGCGGTAGGGCCGGTAGACCCAGACGCCGCCTTCGAAGAACCATGGGTTGTACCAGGCGGGGCCATAGGGTGGCGGCGGACCGTAGGCGAACCCGGGCGCGCCGGTGCGGATGAAGTACCCGGGCGGGCATTCGGCCGACTCTGCCGAATTGGCCCCGATCGCGGCGCCGGCGGTGGCGCCCAGAGCGCCGCCGATGATCGAGCCGCCAGTCCTGGAGTGGCGGCCAGAGACGTTGGAGCCGATCACCGCGCCGAGGATGCCGCCGATGATCGCGCCGGCGGCGGTGTGATTGTCGCGCCGGTCGACGCAATACTGCTGGGCCCAGCGGGAGTAGCGCTCCGCGTAGTCGCGGTCGGCGCGCTGGGCGCGGTCGTCGTAGACGGCCCCCTGGCTCTCATAGCCGGGCGGCGGCGGTGCATACTGTCCTTGCGGCGGGGCGATCGGCGGCGCGCCAGGCGGCCCATAGCCGGACTGGCCATACCCCGGCGGGGGACCGTAGCCGGGCGGCGGCGGAGGCGGCTGGGCCGAGGCGGCGGCGGCCTCGAGCGTCAGGCCGGCGGCCAGGGTCACAGCCAGAACCCTGGCGGCCACGCGGGTGGGATTAGTCTGCATCGCGATCTCCTCCTGATGCGCTGCGGGTCGAATACGTCCCGCATGGCTAAGCCCGATTTGGGGCCGAGTTGTGGAATTCCTAGTCCCCAATGTTTCAGTCCCCGTTGTCCGAGATCAAGGCCAGGGGACGAGCTCCTCGCGCCGGCAGAGGTCGGCGTAGGAGGGCAGCGATCCCATCCGCCCCAGGTAGGCTGCGAGCTCCGGCTGTTCGTCGGCGGAATGGGGCATGTTGCGCGACCAGCGCATCAGCATGGCGGCGAGATAGTCGGCCGCGCCCGGGGCGTCGCCGAACAGGAAGGGCCGGCCGTCGGAGAGGGCGGCGGCGAGTCGCGGCCAGGCGCCTTCGATGCGGCTTCTGGCCAGGTCACGCACGGCGTCCGCGCCGGCGGGGTCGCCATCCTTGTCGGCGTAGAACCAGTCGCGCATGGCCGGCGAGACGGTGTTGGCCAGGAAGACCATGGTCTCCAGCCACCGCGCCCGCTGCGGGTCGCCAGGCGCCGGCGCCAGGCCCGCCTGCGGGTGGCGCTCGGCCAGCAGCATCAGCAGCGCCGCGGATTCGCTGTAGGGCGCCCCGTCGATGACCAGGGTGGGCACGCGGCCGGCGGGGTTCAGCCGCAGATAGGTCGGATTCCGCTGGTCGGCGGCGTCGAAATCGAGCCGCACGGCCTCGAACGGCACGGCAAGCTCGATCAGCGCCCAATGCACCGCCATGCTGGCCGTGCCGGGAGAATAGTAGAGGGTGTAGGCCATGGTCGTTTCAGGCCTCCGCTTCGGCGGGCGTGCGCTCGGTGTCGACGCTGGCCTGCATGAAGGCCGGGTAGCGCGGGCCGGTGACGGTGCGTTCGTTCACCAGGGCGTCGACCTTGGCGACCATGCCTGCGGGCAGCACGATGCCGGCGGCCGCCGCATTCTCGCGCATGTGGCCGGGGTTCGCCGTGCCCGGGATCGAGACCAGGGTCGAATCCTTGGCCATCAGCCAGGCGAGGCACAGCTGGGCCGGGGTGCAGGGGACCGCCGCCGCCAGGGCCTCGAACTCATCCAGCAGCTTCAGGTTGGCGGCAAGGGCTTCCCCCTGGAAGCGCGGCATGGCGCTGCGCATGTCGCCCTCGCCGAACGCCGCCGGATCGCTGGCCCCGCCGGCCAGGAAGCCGCGGCCGACCGGCGAGAAGGCCACCAGCGTCACGCCCAACTCGTGGCAGGCGTCCAGCAGCGCGATCTCCGGGTTGCGGGTCCAGGGCGAATATTCGTTCTGCACGGCGGCGATGGGATGGACCGCGTGCGCCTTTCGCAAGGTCGGGCCGCTGATCTCCGACAGACCGATCGTGCGGATCTTGCCCTCGGCGACCAGGTCGGCAAGCGCGCCGACGCTCTCCTCGATGGGCACGCGCTTGTCCCAGCGGTGCAGGTAGTACAGGTCGATGACCTCGGTGTTCAGCCGCCTGAGGCTGCGCTCGCAGGTGTCCTTCAGGTTGGCCGGGCTGCCGTCGATCCTGCGCTCGTCGCCAACCGTGATGCCGCACTTGGACGCCAGCACGAACCTGTCGCGATGCGGGCCCAGGACCTCGCCGACCAGGGTCTCGTTGTGGCCCAGGCCGTAAACCGCGGCGGTGTCGAAGAAGGTGTAGCCGGCGTCGAGAGCGCCCTTCAGCACCTGTTCGGCGCGCTCGCGCGGCGCGGCGGGCCCGTAGCCATGGGAAAGGCTCATGCACCCCAGCCCGATGGCCGAGACCTCGAACGGACCGATGCTGCGCGTTTCCATGGCGAGGCTCTCCTTGGGGCTCGTCGGGAGAAACGGTCTGGCGCGGGTTGCGTCAAGCCCAAGGCTACCGTTCGTCCCTGGCGGCCCGCCGCTTGTCCCGGAAGGGCGCCGGAAGGCCCAGCAGCGGCGCCGCTGGTCCCTGGGCGCTGGCGGCGCAGCAGGGCAGGATGATGTTGCCGCCAGTCGTCTTGGATGGAGCAGGTGAGATGCGGAAGATCATGATGCTGGGCGCCGCCGCGGTGCTGGCGACGGGCGGCGCGGCCGGGGCCGACGAGTGGGGCGCCTACGGGCGTGACCCAGGCGGCAACCGCTTCTCGCCCCTGACCCAGGTCTCGGCGTCCAACGTAGCCAACCTCAAGCCCGCCTGGACCTTCCACACCGGCGACATCTCAGACGGCAAGACGAAGGCTGGCGGCCCGCGCAGCGGGTTCGAGACCACGCCGCTGATGCTGGACGGACGGCTCTATCTGACGACGCCGTTCAACCGGGTGATCGCCCTGGACCCGGCCACCGGCACGCAGCTCTGGGCCTACGATCCCAAGCTGGACCGCGCCAAGCCCTATGGCGATGGCCTGATCAACCGCGGCCTTGCCGCCTGGCGCGATCCCAAGGCCGGAAAGGGCGCCTGTGCGCTCAGGCTCTACGAGGCGACGCTGGACGCCCGCCTGGTTTCGGTAGACGCCGCCAGCGGCCAGCCCTGCGCCAGCTTCGGTGAGGCCGGTGAGGTCAGCCTGCGCGACGTCGCCCGCTACACCCCCGGCCAGTACCACATGACTTCGCCACCGATCGTGGTGGACGGCGTGGTGGTTGTGGGCTCGGCCATCGACGACAATGCGCGGGCCGACATGCCGGACGGCGTGGTCCGCGGCTTCGATGCGCGCACCGGTAAGCTGATATGGTCGTGGGAGCCGCTGCAGAAGCCCAAGGACGCCACCGACAAGACCTGGAACACCGGGGCCGGCAACGCCTGGACGGTGCTCAGCGCCGACCCCAAGCGCCATCTGGTCTATGTGCCCACCGGCAGCGCCAGCCCCGACTACTGGGGCGGGCTGCGCCCCGGCGACAATCGCTGGGCCAACTCGGTGGTGGCGCTGGACGCGCGGACCGGCAAACTCTCCTGGGGCTTCCAGCTCGTGCATCACGACCTCTGGGACTACGACACCGCCGCCGCCCCGCTCGCCACGACGCTCAAGCTGAAAGGCAAGGCGACGCCGGTGGTCATCGCCGGAAACAAGACCGGCATGGTCTTCGTGCTCGATCCCGCGACCGGCAAGCCGGTGCTGCCGGTCGAGGAGCGGCCCGTTCCGCAGAGCACCCTCTACGGCGAAAGGAGCTCGCCCACCCAGCCATTCCCCACCAGGACCCCGGCGCTGGTCCCGCAAGGCCAGGGGCCCGAGGCGGTGTGGGCGGTCTCCGACGCCGACCGCAAGTTCTGCACCGACACCATCGCCGCCATGTCCGGCCACACGATGTTCTCGCCGCCCAGCGAGCAGGGCATCCTGGCGATCCCGGGCAACGTTGGTGGCATCAACTGGAGCGGCTTTGCCTGGGACGCCGGCCACGGGCGGCTGATCGTCTCGGTGAGCAATCTGCCGGCCAAGGTGCGGATGATCTCGGCCAAGAACTTCGTGAAGGGCGACAAAGGCGACCTGCGCGCCGAGACCACTATGCAGATGGGCACGCCCTTCGCCATGAGCCGCGAGTTCCTGCGCGCCCCGTCCGGCCTGCCCTGCATCAAGCCGCCGTTCGGGGAGCTGATGGCGGTCGACCTGGACGCCGGCAAGATCGTCTGGCGCGTGCCGCTGGGCGCGCTGGAGGAACTGGCGCCCGGCGTGGGCCACATCGCCAAGGGCTCGATCGTGCTGGGCGGGCCGATCGTCACCGCTGGCGGCCTGATCTTCCAGGGCGGCACCATGGACAAGACGCTGCGCGCCTTCTCCACCGCCGACGGGAAGGAGCTGTGGAGCGCCGAACTGCCCGCCAGCGCCCACGCCACGCCCATGACCTACGAGGTCGGCGGCAAGCAGTACGTCGTGGTCGCCGCCGGCGGCTCGGCCAAGGTCGACGAGGAAAAGCAGGGCGACGCTCTGGTGGCGTTCGCGTTGCCTTAGCCGCCCACGAGCTTTCCCTCCAGCGCGGCCAGGTCCTCCACGAACCACACCGTCTTGCTGCGGTTGGATTCGCGGATGAAGTCGCGCAAGGGTTCGCTATTGGCCGCGACAGCGGAGACATCGCCGAGAACGGCGATCTGGAAGCGGTAGTTGACCAGCTTCTGCAGCACATAGCCGGCGACGCCTGTGGAGAGCCGCGGGAAATCCGGGCCGAGACGGGCGAGCGGGATGGCGGCCAGGCGCGCGCCGGAGCTGAACAGCTCGCCGATCAGGTCGCTGAGCGCGCGGTCGTCGGCCAGGCATGGCCCTTCCTCGACGCAGGCGAAGACGGCGTGGCCGGCGATCATATGGACAGCCATGCTCAGCGCTCCGAGAGCACCTGCACCATGCGCAGCATGGAGGCGGTGTCGGCGGGGGAGCCCACGATGACGATCTTCACGTGGCGGCGGACAGTATCGTAGGCCACGTCCAGGCTCATGGGCTCGGCGGGGGCCTCGGCGCCCATGCGGATGGCCGGCAGCGCGCGGGCCAGGTGCTGGGCCAGCGCCGGCTCCACGTCGGGGATGTCGACGATGCTGGTGACCCGCGCGGCCGACTCGCCCACGCCGCGCACCATGCCGGTCATAGCCTCCATGTCGGTGCGCAGAATGCGGTACGACTTGCCGACCTTGACGGCGCGCAGGCGGCCTTCGCGGATGAAGCGCAGCACGGTTTTCTTGTGCAGCTTCAGCCGTTCGGCGAACTGCTCGACGGTGTAGACTTCTTCCGACATGGGGAGTCGGGGCTCCAGTTCGATAAGCTTGATTGTTCCCTATCACTCCCTATTCAGGAGTCAAATTCGTTGAAAACGGCATTATTGGGAACATCTGCGGTCCTCGCGGCGACGGGAGCGGCCGGCGCGGCGGAGTCCAGTCGTTACCTGCTGGAACCGGCGGCGGTGTGGAGCGCGGGCGATTCCGCGCCCCACGCGGGCTGGGTCGTGGTGGTCGAGGGCGACAAGATCGTGGCGGTCGGGCCGAAGGGCTCGGTGAAGGCCGGCGCCGACGCGGTCACTGTCGCCCTGCCCGGCCTGACGCTGACGCCCGGCCTGATCGAGCTGCACTCGCACCTCCTGCTCCACGCCTATAACGAGGTGGCCTGGGACGATCAGGTGCTGAAGGAGCCGCCGACCTACCGCGTGCTGCGGGCCGGGCGCGACGCCACGCGCACCCTGATGAGCGGTTTCACCACCGAGCGCGACCTCGGCACCGAGGGCGCGGCCGACGCCGACGTGCAGTTGAAGCGGGCCATCGAGGAGGGCATCGTCGCGGGCCCACGCCTGTTCGTGGCGACACGGGCGATCGTGGCCACCGGATCCTACGGCCCCAAGAAGGGCTTCCGCGCCGACATTGACCTGCCGCAGGGCGCGCAGGAGGTATCTGGCGAGGCCGAGATGACCAAGGCAGTGCGCGAACAGGCGGCCATGGGCGCCGACTGGATCAAGCTCTACGCCGACTACCGAACCGGCCCCGATGGCTCGACCCGGCCCACGCTCACCGAGAAGGAGATGGCCGCTGCTGTGGAGGTGGCCCACGCCTCGGGCCGACCGGTCGCCGTCCATGCCGCCAGCGACGCGGGGATCAGGAACGCGGTCGAGGCGGGCGTCGACACCATCGAGCACGGCTATGGGGCCAGTTCGGCGACGTTCCAGATGATGAAGGTCAAGGGCGTCGCCTACGTGCCGACGCTCACCGCGCCGGAGGCCACCTCCATCTACTTCCAGCACTACGTGCCGGGCCAGACGCCGCCGACCCGCGGCATGACCGACGCGGCCGAGGCGTTCAAGCGCGCGCTCGCGGTGGGCGTCACCATCGGGGCCGGCTCCGACGTGGGCGTCTTCCCGCACGGCGAAAGCTGGCGCGAGATCGCCTGGATGGTGAAGGACGGGATGACCCCGATTCAGGCGCTGACCGCCGCCACCCAGACCAATGCGAAAATCCTCGGCCGCGAAGGCCGCCTGGGCGAGGTGAAGGCCGGCGCCTTCGCTGACCTCGTCGCCTTCCAGGGCGACCCCACCAAGGACATCGCCACGCTCAAGAACGTCGGCTTCGTCATGAAGGCCGGCAAGATCTATCGCGCGCCGAGCAGCCCCACCGGAGAAGCCAAATGAGCGTCGAACACACCCCGAATCCCAGGATCGCCGAGCGGGAAAAAATCGGGCCGCACACCACCAAGGCCGAATTGGCGAGTCTGAACGGCAAGATCGCGGTCGTGATCACGAACGCGGTCGGCACCATGTGGTGCGCCTATGCCTTCACCATCCTCGCGCTGATCAGCCTGCCGGAGGCCATCAAGGCCGGCACCGCGGCCCTGGTCGCCTGGATCGCCCAGACCTTCCTGCAACTGGTCCTCCTGTCGGTGATCATGGTCGGCCAGAAGGTGGCCGCGACCGCCTCCGACAAACAGGCCCTGCAGACCTACAAGGACGCCGAGGCGCTGCTCAAGATCCAGGACGACGTCCACCGTCTGATCAAGGTCAACAACGACCTCACCGCCCAGATCCACGCCGCGACGTGCAAGGCTCCGGCGCCGACGAAGCCCGCGGCCACGCCGAAGACGGCCTCCGCCAAGCCGAAGGCGCCGCGGAAGGGGTAGGGCGCAGATGTCTCCCCATCGGGGGAGCTGTCAGCAACGTTGACGGGGGGCTTCCGCCGAGGTCGGAGCGGGCGAGATGTCTTCAGCTTTTTGAGCGGAAGCCCCTTCCGGCGCTTCGCGCCACCTCCCAATCGTGAGGACGACTCAGACCGGAACGTCCCCCGCCACGGTGGTCCTGTGCATCAGTCGCAGGTGGCCGTCGTAGCCGCCTTCGGCGAAGTGCATGGTGCAGCGGTTGTCCCACATCAGCAGCATCTGCTCGCGCCACTTGTGGCGGTAGATGAACCGCTCCTGGGCCAGGTGGACGAACAGGAACCCCAGGATCGCCTTGGCCTCCTCCGGCGTGAGGGCCTCGATCCCCACGGTGTAGACCGGCGAGACGTAGAGCGCCTTCTTGCCTGTCACCGGATGGGTGCGGACCAGCGGGTGGGTCAGTGAGCCGTCCGCCTCCTTTGAGACGATGATCTGCATGGTCCGCTTTTCGGTGTCCTTGGCGAAGACGCCCTTGGTTCCGTAGGACTGGCGCGCCGAATGGACCGCCTGCAGGGGGCTGAGCATCGCCTGCATCGTCGGCGACAGGGCCTCGTAGGCGCGGACTGCGTCCACGAACAGCGTGTCGCCGCCCACCGGCGGGACGACCTTGGAATGCAGGATGGTGGCGGCCGGCGGCGCTTCCTGGAAGCTCCAGTCGGAGTGCCAGCCGGCGCCGAAATTGGTCGCCTTCTCGTCCGGCTCGCGGCGCAGCTCCAGGACGTTGGGGTGGCCCGTCATCGGCTTGATGTAGGGGTCGTGGCCGAAGCCGCCCATCTGCCGGGTGAAGGCTTCCTGCGCCTCCAGGCTGAGCGGCTGATCTGGGAAGGCCACCACGGCATGCCGCGCCCAGGCGGCCATGACCTCCTCCAGCACCGCCGGCGGCAACGGGAGACTGAGGTCGAGGCCGGCGATCTCGGCCCCGAAGCCGCTGGCCTGCGGTGTGACTTCGATGCTGCGGTATGCCGCTTGCCGTTCCTTCAGCATGGCGTCTGCTCCTCAGCGCCGTTGGCCGGGCGCTTGCGGCGCAACAAACACCTGTTTGCGTCCGTCCCGGCAAGCCTGTAATCCGACCCAACCATGACCGCCTTCGACACCCAAGACGACAAGCTCCTGACCCTGGTCCCCGATCACGAGGTCAACGCGCGCGAGACGTTCGGCGTAGATTTCGACTTCAAGGCCCCGGCCTTCAAGGAACGCGATCCGCACGTCCCGGACTTCGACGCCAACTACAAGTTCGACCCCGAGACCACGCGCGCCTTGCTCGCCGGCTTCGCGCACGACCGCCGGGTGATGGTCCAGGGCTATCACGGCACCGGCAAGTCAACGCACATCGAGCAGGTGGCCGCGCGGCTGAACTGGCCGCTGGTCCGCGTGAACCTGGACAGCCACGTCTCGCGCATCGACCTGGTCGGCAAGGACGCCATCGTCCTGAAGGACGGCAAGCAGGTCACCGAATTCCGCGAGGGCATGCTGCCCTGGGCGATCCAGCGGCCGATCGCGCTGGTCTTCGACGAATACGATGCCGGCCGTCCGGACGTGATGTTCGTGATCCAGCGGGTGCTGGAGGCTCAGGGCAAGCTGACCCTGCTGGACCAGAACCGGGTGATCCGGCCGAACCCCTGGTTCCGCCTGTTTTCCACGACGAACACCATCGGCCTGGGCGACACCACCGGGCTCTACCACGGCACCCAACAGATCAACCAAGGCCAGATGGACCGCTGGTCGATCGTCACCACGCTGAACTACCTGGCCCACGACGTGGAAGCCGAGATCGTGCTGGCCAAGGCGCCGACCTACAACACCGCCGACGGCAAGCGCACGATCGCCGCCATGGTCCGGGTCGCCGATATGACCCGCAACGCCTTCATGAACGGCGACATCTCCACGGTGATGAGCCCGCGGACGGTGATCACCTGGGCCCAGAACGCCGAGATCTTCGGCGGCGACATCGCGCTGGGCTTCCGGATGACCTTCCTGAACAAGTGCGACGAGCTGGAGCGCGGCACAGTGGCCGAGTTCTTCCAGCGCGCCTTCGGGACGGACCTGCCGGAAAGCACGGCGCGGGTGCGGGTGGCCTAGGCGCTTCGTTTCCACAGCGAAATGGCTGGACCGTGCATCCCCCGCGCGCGATCCTCTAGGCACAGCTGACCAACAATGTGAGGGGGACCTGATGACCAGGAAGATGCTGGGCGCGCTGGCGCTCGCGGCGGCAGTTGTGGCGGGCGGCGCGCACGCCCAGACTACGACCTATCCGAAGAACGACTACGCCAACAAGGCCAACTGGCTGTGCTGGACCGGCAAGCCGGGCGACGCCTGCGCCATCGACCTGACCACCACGGTGGTGAAGGCCGACGGGACCGAGAGCGTCGAGACGTTCGTGGCCAATCCCAAGGCGCCGATCGACTGCTTCTACGTCTATCCGACGGTCTCCAACGACCCCGGCGCGGTCAGCACCATGAACATCGAGCCGGAGGAACTGAGCGT
Source organism: Phenylobacterium sp. (assembly GCF_004799395.1). Classification (GTDB taxonomy): domain Bacteria; phylum Pseudomonadota; class Alphaproteobacteria; order Caulobacterales; family Caulobacteraceae; genus Phenylobacterium. The sequence goes on along the minus strand of NZ_SSMZ01000276.1, from coordinate 11,223 downwards.
CGTGAAGGCGCAGCTGGCGCGGTTCGGGGCCAAGTGCCGGATCTTCGCGCCGATGTACCGCCAGTTCACGCTCACCGCGCTCCGGGCCCAGATGGGCGGCAAGCCTTTGCCGGGGTCCGCCGATCCGGCCGTACGGCAGGTCGGGTACAACGACGTGCTGGACGCCTGGAACTACTACCTGGCCAACGAGAACCATGGCCGCGGCGTCGTGCTGATCGGGCACTCCCAGGGCTCGGGCGTGCTCATTCAGCTGATCTCCAAGGAGATCGACGGCAAGCCTTCGCAGGCCAAGGTGATCTCGGCGATCCTGATGGGCGCACGCGTGCCGGTCGACAAGGGCAAGGACACCGGCCTCTTCAAGTCGATGCCGGTGTGCAAATCGGCGAGCCAGACCGGCTGCGTGATCGCCTATGCGAGCTTCCGTGACACCATCCCGCCGCCGGCCAACAGCCTGTTCGGCAAGGTTCCTGGTGACAGTCAGATCGCGGCTTGCGTGAACCCGGCGAACCTGGCGGGCGGCCGGGGCGAACTGCACAGCTATCTCGGCAACAGTCCGCCGATCTCCGGCCAAGCCATGCCGAAGACGGTCTGGGCAAAGGGCAAGCCCAACCCGACCACGCCGTTCATCTCGGCCCCGGGCTTGCTCACCTCCGAGTGCGTGCAGAAGAACGGCTTCTCCTACCTGGAGATCCACGTGAACGCCGTGCCCTCCGATCCGCGCACCGACACCATCGAGGGCGACGTGGTGCAGGACGGCAAGGTCAACGAAGCCTGGGGCCTGCACCTGATCGACGCCAACCTCGCCATGGGTAACCTGGTCGACATCGTCGGCGCCGAGGGCAAGGCCTGGGCGGCGAAGAAGTAGCGCGCGGCCCTCCCCTTCACGGGGAGGGTGGCGAACAAAGCAAGACGGGTGGGGAAGCATGGGTCCAAGCGCGGATTGGGCGCTCGAACGCGACTTCCCCACCCTGATCGCTGACGCGATCTGTCCCTCCCCATCAGGAGAGGGAAGTGCTCATCGTCCGGTGAGCCGCTTGCCCGCCATGACGCCCAGCGCCAGAAAGACCAGGAAGCCGACCACGAACAGGAAGAACAGGATCTTGGCCACGCCCGCCGCCGCGCCGGCCACGCCGCCGAAGCCCAGGAATCCGGCGACCAGCGCCACGACCGCGAAAATCAAAGCCCACCTAAGCATGTCTCTCTCCAAGCGTTCGCCCGCGGTACGCGGGTCCTGACGAGCAAACGTTGGCTTGGCCGTAGCGTTCCCGGCGGCGGCTGGGGCTAAGGTGGCCGCATGAACGACGCCGAGATCACCGCGCGCGGCCACGCCATCCTGCGCCGGGCGGAGGACGCGGCCCTGGCCGCGACCGCGCTGAAGGACATGGACGCCTGGGTGCGAAGCGGCGCGCCGCCGGCCGCCGCGGACCTGCGGGCTCAGGGGCTTTCTGGCGACGGGAGCGCCGAGACGCTGCGCGGGGCGCGGCAGGCCTTCGTGCGCCAATGGGGGTTCTCCCTCCCCTGCCGGGAGGCCGTGACGGCGCTGCGCGGGTTCGGGCCGGTCCTCGAGGTCGGCGCCGGCGCCGGGCTCTGGACCGCCGTGATGCGCGCGGCGGGCCACGACATGATCGCCACGGATCTCGCGACCGGGCTGTCGCCGTACGGGTTTTCCATCAGCCACCACGCCGAGGTCGAGCAACTGGGCGCGGCGGAGGCGGTGCGGAAATACCCCCACCGCGACCTCTTCTGCAGCTGGCCCAGCCAGAACGAGCCCTGGGCCGCGGACGCGGTCGGCGAACTGCGGCCAGGCCGCAAGCTCGCCCTCATCCTCGACGACCGTGGCGCGATCACCGGCGACGAGACGCTGCATCGGGTGCTCGCGGAACGATGCCGCGTCCTGGAGGTGATCGAGATTCCGCGATTTCCGGGACTCCACGACCGAATGCGGCTGTTCGAACGGCGCGCCGACTGATCCGGCGCGGCGATTCCTTGTTTCGCGCACGCGCCGCCCTGATCTAAGACACCCACGATGGCCAAGAACCCGGAAAGTCCGCTGGAGCCCTTCAAGCGCGCGCTGGTCAATGCGACGCGCTCGCTGGCCGAGTCCCCTGACCTGGAGATCGTCTATTCCGGCGAGGGCCCGCAGCTTTCCGGCAACCGCGCCGTGCTGCCCCATCCGCCGCGCGACCTGACCGAAGTCGACGCCGCACGCATCCGCGGCTTCGCCGACCAGATGGCGCTGCGCATCGCCCATCACGACCCGGTCGCCCACGCCAAGACCCGGCCCTCGACCGCCCAAGGCCAACCGATCTACGACGGCATCGAGCAGGCCCGGCTGGAGGCGATCGGCGCCAACGCCCTGGGCGGCGTGCGCGAGAACCTGAAGGCCGTGCACGAGCAGGCCTGGGCCAAGCGCGCCTTTAACCAGATCGAGGCCCTGTCCAACCCGCCCTACGCCGACATCGTCAGCCTGATGGTGCGCGAGCGGCTGACTGGCGAAAAGCCGCCGGCCATGGCCCGGCCCCTGGTCGACCTGTTCCGCGATGAGATCGAGTCCAAAGCCGGCCGCGAACTGGACCGCCTCACCGAGGCGGTGCAGGACCAGAGGGCCTACGCCCGCATCGCGCGCGCCATCATCCGCGACCTGAAGATGGGCGACGACCTCTCCGACGCCCCGGACCAGCCCGACGACGAGGACGGCTCCAGCGAAGAAGGCGAGCCCGACGCCAGCGACGACAACGACGAGGGCGACGGCGAGGGCCAGTCCCCGCAACAGGCCTCGATGGACGACAGCGACACGACGCACCGCGAAAGCGAGGACGCCGACTCGCAGATGATGCAGGCCGAGGATGACCCCAACGCCGAGGACAGCGACGAGCCGCCGGAGATGGGCGAGGGCGAACAGCCGGCCCGCCCGGACCTGAAGGGCGAGGGCAAGGTCGTCACCTACAAGGTCTTCACCACCGCCCACGACGAGATCGTCGCCGCCGAGGAGCTGTGCGACGCCGAGGAGCTGACGCGGCTGCGCGCCTATCTCGACCAGCAGCTGGCCAGCCTGTCGAACGTGGTGAGCCGTTTGGCCAACCGGCTGCAGCGCAAGCTGCTGGCGCAGCAGAACCGCTCCTGGTCCTTCGACCTGGAGGAAGGCATCCTCGATGTGGCTCGGCTCACGCGGGTGATCGTCGACCCCACCGCGCCGCTCAGCTTCAAGGAAGAACAGGACACCGAGTTCCGCGACACCGTGGTCTCGATCCTGATCGACAACTCCGGCTCCATGCGCGGCCGGCCGATCATGGTGGCTGCGGTCTGCGCCGACATCCTGGCGCGTACGCTCGAGCGCTGCGGGGTCAAGACCGAGATCCTCGGGTTCACCACCCGCGCCTGGAAGGGCGGCTCCTCCCGCGAGGACTGGCTGAAGGCCGGCAAGCCGCCGCAGCCCGGCCGGCTGAACGACCTGCGCCACATCATCTACAAGGCCGCCGACGCGCCCTGGCGACGCGCGCGCCGCAACCTCGGCCTGATGATGCGCGAGGGGCTGCTGAAAGAGAACATCGACGGCGAGGCGCTGATGTGGGCGCACCAGCGGCTGATCGGCCGGCCGGAGGCGCGGCGCATCCTGATGGTGATCTCCGACGGCGCGCCGGTGGACGACTCGACGCTGAGCGTGAACTCCGGCCACTACCTGGAGCGCCACCTGCGCGAGGTGATCGGCGAGATCGAGGGCAAGAGCCCGGTGCAGCTGATCGCCATCGGCATCGGCCACGACGTGACCCGCTACTACCGCCGCGCCGTGACGATCGTCGATGTTGAGCAACTGGCCGGGGCGATCACCGACCAGCTGGCCGAGCTGTTCGAGGAGGAGCCTCGCAGGATGACGCGCCGCAACGCGGGCCTTCTGGAGCCACCGCCCAACACCCAGGGCCCTTCCGGCGCGGCGCGGCGTTCGACCTTCAAGGAAGTCCGGAGGGCCGTGGCTTGAGGCGCCTCGCCGCAGCGTTGGCCGGCTTGCTCCTGGCCGGCTGCGGCGATCGCGTCCCCGATACGCCCAAAGGGCCCATGCAGATCGGCCCGGACATCACGGTCAGGGCCAGGGCCGTGCCGCTCAATCCGGGCGATCCGAAGCAAGATGGGGTCGGAGACTTCATCTACGCCGGCGGGCTGAGGCTCACCTCAGGCCAGACCTCGCGCCTGCACGGCCTTTCCGACCTCGACGTGCTGGCGGATGGGCGGCTGATCTCGGTGGGCGACGAAGGGGACCTCCTGAAGGCCAAGGTCGTGCTCGACGCCGCCGGCCATCTCGTCGGCGTGACCGACGCCCAGCTCACCAAGCTTACCGGCCTCGACGGCAAGCCGCTGCAGGGCAAGGACAACCGCGATTCCGAAGGCCAGGCCCTGATGCCGAACGGCGACCTGCTGGTCAGCTTCGAGCGGCACGACCGCATCTGGCTCTATCCGGCGGACGGCACCCCCCCACGCCCGGTCCCGTCGCCCGACGCCAAGTTCCCCTACAACGAAGGGATGGAGGCGCTGGCGCCCGATCCCGATCGCGGGCCGGACGCCTATTTCACCGGGGGCGAGACCACCGGACGGACCTGGAGCTGCACCCTCACCACCGCCTGCGTTGAGGGCGCCAAGGTCCCGCTCAGCTGGGGATTTGGCCTGGTGGCGGCGCGGCGGCTGCCGCAGGGTCGCACGGCCTGGCTGTTGCGGGCGTTCAATCCGATCACCCGCAGCGTCATCGACTTGCGGATCACCGACGCCGGCGGCCGGGCGATCGACCAGATGGAACTGCGCGGCCCGCTCACGGTGGACAATTTCGAGGGTCTGGGCGTGGTGCCGGCCAAGGTCGGCGACGGAGCCCGCTTCTACGTGATTTCCGACGACAACTTTTCGAAGTCCCAGCGCACGCTGCTCCTGGCGTTCGACTGGCATCCGCCAAGCGGGAGGTAAGCCCATGAAGACCGACGTCTCGATTCCCACTCCAGAGGGCGACGCCCGCGCGTTCGTCTTCACGCCGGATGTCGGACCCGGGCCCTGGCCCGCGGCGATCCTCTACATGGACGCGCCTGCGATCCGCTCGGCGATGTTCGAGATGGGCGAGCGCCTGGCGCAGGCCGGCTACTATGTCCTGTTGCCGGACGTCTTTTGGCGCGTGGCGCCCTACCCGCCGCTGGACATACGCAAGGCGTTCGGCGGCGACCCCGAAATGGCCGCGCTGTTCGGCAAATTGCGGGGTTCCACCAACGCCGAAAAGCAGATGGCCGACACCAAGATCTACCTGGACTGGCTGACGACGCAGCCACAGGCGATCGCCGACCGCGTGGGCGTTACCGGCTATTGCATGGGCGGCGGCATCGCCATCCGGGCGGCCGGGACCTTTCCGGACCGCATCGCGGTCGCGGCCTCGTTCCACGGCGGCAATCTGGCCACGGACGAAGCGGACAGCCCGCACCTGCTGGCGCCCAAGATGAAGGCCAAGGTCCTGGTCGCCGGCGCCGACGAGGACCGACACTTCGACGAGGCTCAGTGCGAGCGGCTGGACAAGGCGCTGGACGACGCCGGTATCGACGCCGACGTGAGCATCTGGAAGGGCCTGAAGCACGGCTGGGTGCCCTCCGACATGCCCGTCTACGACGCGGCTGGCTCCGAGCGGCATTGGAAGGCGCTGATCGACCTGTTCGATGGAGTACTCAAGGCCTAGCTCTGGCTCAGCACCGTGAAGTTCATCTCGGTCCGCACCGTATAGCCAAGGGCCTTGTAGAGGCGAACTGCGCCGGTGTTTTGGGCGAACACGTGCAGGAACGGCGTCTCGCCGCGCGCCAGAATGCCGGCCTCGACCACGGCCATGAGGCCGGCGGCATAACCCTTCCCCTGATGATCGGGATGGGTGCAGACGCCGCTCACCTCCGTGAAGCCAATAGGTTTCATGCGCTCGCCGGCCATGGCGATCAGCTCGCCGTCCTGCTTCACGCCCACGAAGTCGCCGAGTTGGTGGGTGCGCGCGAAGAACGGCCCGGGCCGGGTCAGGACCGCCAGCGCCAGCATCTGCGGGGCATCGGCATTGCTCAGCGCGGTGACTTCGAAGGCCGGCTCGCGGGGCGACAGCCGCTCGGCGACCATCTGCAGGACGGCCGGCTGCGACGTGGCCGCGAGCCCCGGCGGCAGGGGTTGAACCGCCGTCTCCACGGTCGCGACGGGCCCATATGCGGCGACCAGGGCGGCGAGCGCGGCCTGGGCCTCCGCGGAGCCATCCGCGGCGCCGGCGAACAGGCCGAAATCCGGCGCGAACCGGCGCGCGCGCTCGTCACCGAGGCCAAAGGACGCCTGCCGCGCGCTGAGCGCGCTCCACGCCGGGCGGTCGAGCGGATGGATCATGGCCGAGCTATAGCCGCGGCGAAGGCGCATGACACGACTGTCATAGGCCACGGTCAGCGTTCCGGGACGTCAATACGCCCAGTTCAGGATTCCGCCGCATGAAGCCCGCCGTCACCGTCGCCCTGCTGCTCGCCATCGCGCCCGCCGACATCACCTTCAAAGGCGTCGCCTTCGCGCCCGTGCCGGAGCCCGCGACCTGGACGCTGATGCCGGGAGGCTTTGGATTGACCGGCGCGGCGCTCCGCCGCCGCCGGGCCGCCGTCGCTTAGCGGTCAAAGAAAAAGGCCGCTGTTTCCAGCGGCCTTTTTCCGAACGACAATCTTTGGCGCGATCAGGCCGGGGCCTGTTCGGCGAGCTTGGCCTTCAGCTGGCGCTTGATCTTCTGCGCCTTGGGGGACAGCTCTTCGTCGCCGGCCTTCAGCAGGAAGGCGTCGAGCCCGCCGCGGAAGTCGAGCGTGCGCAACGCCGCGTTGGTCACGCGCAGGCGATAGCTCTGGCCGAGCGCATCTGACTGCAGGGTCGCGGGCGAAAGCGCCGGCAGGAAGCGGCGCTTGGTCTTGATATTGGAGTGGCTCACATTGTGGCCGACCATCGGGCCGACACCGGTGAGCTCGCAACGACGCGACATGGGACGAAAACCTTCGCAGAAACGGGATCGCCGCGGGGCGGGCCCCGCGCGAGAGCGGGCGATATAGAGGACGGGCGGGCTCCACGTCAAGGCAAGGCGGCCATTCGGCGAGACCTTGCGGTGAAGTTTTCGCCCCTAACCACCGCGCGCCAGGCGTGACGTCAGCGCTGGAGCGGCGGGCGGAAGCTTAACCGTCTTGTGGCCGGACGCTGTTGAGATACAATATGTTGCGGTGAACAAAGGCTGAATCGAGCGAGGTCGCTGATTCGGTCCCGATTCGTTTCGCCCGTGTTCCGGCTAGTCCTTAACCCCGCTTCGCCCGCCAACCTCTCAGACAGCGGCCTTGGCGCCCGCCCGGGGCGGATTGGCCAGCACCCCGCCCAGCACCAGCAGGGCGATCAGCGGCACCGTGGCGGTGATGAACCAGGGGTCGAAGGCCGATCCTGTATTTGACAGCCAGGGCCCGAAGACCTGCACCGAATTCCACACCACCAGCGTCTGGCCGGTGGCCCAATTCTGCTGGAAGCCGATCAGACCTACGAAGCACAGCGGCGCCCACGCCCATTTGTAGGTCAGGCCAGGGGTCCGCAGCACCTTCACCAGGGCGGCGAGCATCATCAGGGGCGAGGACAGCGCCAGCGCCAGATAGATGTACTGCAGCGGCGATTTGCCCACAGGCGAGAGCCGGTTCACCGCCAGCTCCTTAGCCGACGCAACACGCAGGTTGAAGGCCACCACACGCCAATCTTGCGCGCCTTGGGCGCGGAACAGGCGGGTCTGGAAGAGAGTCTTGGCCGCGCCGTAGTCATACTCCAGCGAGAGCGCCTCGATACGGCCCTTGCCAGGGATGTCGCGCACGGCCTGGCCCACCACCTTCATGCTGCGCGGCTCGCCCGGCGGCAGGACGCCGCGCAGCTTGGCGAACTGGGCGGCGGCCTGCGGCCTCTGCATGGCCGCCGAGGCGTGGGCGGCCAACGTGGCTTCCTGCCCCAGACGCAGTTCGTCGTAGATAGTCCGCGTCAGGCTCACTGCATCCGGATCGGCCTTGACGGACTGGCACGCCACGGCCGCGAGGGCCAACAAGATGATCAAAGCCACTCGACGCATCGCCTAGGGTCCCCGCTTCGCGTGGCCGCATAGAACCCTGTTGAGGCCGCCGAGAGAAGCCGCTTGTTGTGAAGCTGCCCCAGCCCCTCGGGCGCGCGCCTGTTCCCTTTGGGGATCGAACTGGGTAGACATGCCCGTCCCTTGAGTTCGTTCGGGACATTTCCCTGATGTCAGACGCCTCAGAGATCGCCGCCCGGTTGCGCGCGCTGCTGCCGCGGGCGCATGCGCCTTATTCCGGCGTGCAGGTGGCTTGCGTCGTGGAGGGTGGCGACGGGACGAACCACATCGGCGTCAACGTCGAGAACGCCGCCTATCCGCAAGGGCTCTGCGCCGAGGCCAGCGCCATCTCCGCGGCGGTGACGCAGGGGACCACCGTGCTCACCCGGGTCTTTGTCGCATCGTCCTTGCCGGGACTGGTCTGGCCCTGTGGCGGCTGCCGGCAGAAGATCTTCGAGTTCGCCGCCGAGGGCTGCGAGGTGGTCGCCCTCGGTCCCGACGGCGAGATCGGGCGCCAGACGATCGAGCAACTCCTGCCACTGGGGTTCCGTCTGGACCCTGCGCAGGTTCGCCGCGGCTAGCGACGCTTGCCCGACTCTCATCGACCCCCCAAGTTCAGGTCATGAGCGACCGGCCCACAGGCGCAGCCCCTCCGAGATTGGCGGCCGTGCTGGGCCCGACCAACACGGGCAAGACGCACCTGGCGGTCGAGCGGATGCTGGGCCACGCCTCGGGCATGATCGGCCTGCCGCTTCGCCTCCTGGCGCGCGAGATCTACGACCGCATCGTCAAGCTGCGTGGTCCCCGGGCCGTGGCCCTGATCACCGGCGAGGAGAAGATCGTCCCGCCCAGGCCGCACTATTTCGTCTGCACCGTCGAGGCCATGCCGCTGAGCCGTGAGGTCGAGTTCATGGCGGTGGACGAGATCCAGCTCTGCGCCGACCCGGAGCGGGGCCACGTCTTCACCCACCGCCTGCTGCACGCCCGCGGCACGGCCGAGACGCTCCTGCTGGGCGCCGGGACCATGGCGCCCTTGATCCGCCGCCTGCTGCCGCACGCCGAGATCGTCACCCGCGAGCGGTTCTCCAGCCTGACCTACACCGGCCCGAAGAAGCTGACGCGTCTGCCGCGCCGCTCCGCGGTCGTGGCCTTCAGCGCCGACCAGGTCTACGCCATCGCCGAGCTGATCCGCCGCCAGCGCGGCGGGGCCGCCGTGGTGATGGGGAACCTCAGCCCCCGCACCCGCAACGCCCAGGTGGCCCTCTATCAGTCCGGAGAAGTCGATTTCCTGGTGGCGACCGACGCCATCGGCATGGGCCTGAACATGGACGTCGACCATGTGGCCTTCGCAGGGCTCCGCAAGTTCGACGGCAAACGCACCCGCTTCCTCTATCCGCAGGAGGTGGGCCAGATCGCCGGCCGCGCCGGGCGCTACCAGCGCGACGGCGCCTTCGGCGTCACCGGCGAGGCCGATGACATGGACGAGGACCTGGTCCGCGCGGTGGAAGAGCACCACTTTGAGCCGGTCACCGGCGCTGAATGGCGCAACTCCAAGCTCGACTTCGGCTCGCTGCCCAGCCTGCTCAAGTCGTTGGCCAAGACCCCGGACCGCGAGGGCCTGAAGCTTTCGGCAGAGGCGCTGGACGAGATCATCCTGCGCAAACTGATCCAGGACCCGGAGGTCGCGGAACGCGCGCGGGGCCGAGCCGCGATCGAACAGCTCTGGGAATGCTGCCAGACGCCGGACTTCCGCAAGGTCGCCCCCGAAGAGCACATGGGCCTGGCCAAGGAGTTCTTCCTGCATCTGACGACCGGCCGCCAGCGCATCCCCGAGGACTGGATCGCCAGGCAGTACGCCCACCTGGACCGCACCGACGGCGAGATCGACACCCTGGCCGCGCGGCTCTCCAGCGTGCGCACGCTCGCCTACGTGGCCAACCGCCCCGACTGGCTGGCCGACCCCGCCGGCTGGCAGGGCCGGATGCGCCAGCTGGAGGACCGGCTCTCAGACACCCTGCACGAAAAGCTGATGGCTCGCTTCGTCGACCGCCGGACCAGCGCCCTGATGCGCGGCCTGCGGGTGCGCGAAGACATGCTGGCCGGCGTCGCGGCGGATGGCGCGGTGACCGTCGAGGGTCACTTCGTGGGCCGCCTGACGGGCGTACGCTTCGAGCCCGCGCATGGCTCCTCGGTGCTGGAGGAAAAGGCGCTGAGGGCCGCGGCGACCCATGCGGTGGGCCCGGAGATCGGGCGACGGCTGGGCAAGCTGGCCGCCGAGCCGGACGAGGCCTTTGCCCTGTCGCCGGACGGGACCGTGTTGTGGCGCGGCGAGGCCGCCGGCGTGCTGGCCGGAGGCGAGCCGTTCCGGCCCCAGGTGCGCCTGCTTGGCGAGCTCGGCCACGACGCGGCGCGCCAGCGGGCGGCCCAGCGGCTGGAGGCCTTCGTAGTCGGCGAGGCTGGCCGCAGGCTCGCGGCGCTGAAGAAGCTGGAAGCCGCGGTCGCCGAGGGTCGGATCAAGGGCCTGGCCCGCGGCCTCGCCTGGCGGCTGATCGAGGCCGGCGGCGTGCTGGACCGCGCGCTCGTTCGGACCGAGGTGCGCGAGCTCAGCCAGGTGGAACGGCGGATGTTGCGCGGCCTGGGTGTGCGGCTGGGCGCCTTCTCGATCTTCATGCCCTCGATGCTGCGGCCGGACGCGCGAGCGCTCACCCAGGCGCTGGCGGCGCGCGACGTCCCCGGTTGGCGGCCCGCGAGCGGCGCGCTCAGCCGCTTGCCCGCCCAGACGCCCCCGCCGCGCGCCATGGCCGCCTTCGGCCTGCGTGCCATACGCGGGCTCGCCGTTCCCGTTGAGCAACTGGAGCGGCTGGACGAACTGCTGCGCGCCGGCGCCAAGCAGAATGGCGGCGCGGCCCTCTCCGACCAGGCCCGCGAAGAGCTGGGCTGGCGCGAGGACGAAGCCCGCACGATCCTCAAGGGCCTGGGCTTCGCCGCCGTGAAGCGCCCCGGCGAAGGCGTCACCTGGCGCCGCCGCGGCGAGCGGGAGTTCGCCGTCGAGCACCGGCCGATCGTCGCCCCCAATTCGCCCTTCGCCGCCCTGGCCGCGCTGAAGGGCGAGCCGCCGC
>NZ_SSMZ01000275.1 GCF_004799395.1 Phenylobacterium sp. | reverse complement strand
GCCGACGGCGAGGTCATGCTGGTGGCGCCCAGCGGCGAGATTCGCAGATCCCTGGCCGAGCTTGCGGGCGTCGATGTGATCAAGGGCCTGGGCCTGCTGTTCGCCAAGGACCAGACGACGACCCCGCTGCGCTGCGCTGTCGCCCATTTCACCGCGAAAGGCGGCGTGATGAACGCCGACAGGCTGATCGTCGACACGGCCCCGGTCCTGGTCGATGGCGACGGCACGGTGAACCTCGACACCGAGCACCTGCAGTTCCGGCTGCGCGGCCATCCGAAGAAGTTCCAACTGGTGCGCCTCCTGGCCCCCATCACGGTCAGCGGCCCGATGCTGTCGCCCAAGGTCGGCGTCGAGAAAGGCACGGCCATCGCCCAGGGCGGCGCGGCGCTGGCGCTCGGGGCGTTGCTGTCGCCCCTTGCGGTGCTGCTGCCATTCGTCGACGCGGGTCTGGCCAAGGACGCCAACTGCGCGAGCCTGCTGGCCGACGGCAAGGCGCAGGGCGCGCCGGTGAAGGCGGCGCGTTGACGCCGCCGGCCCGATCCCGTCACATCTCAGCCAACGGGCGCTGAGGCGCCTTCTTGGAGGCCGCGTCATGGCCCGACGGACCCTTGTCGCGGCCCTGGCGGCCCTTGGCCTGGCGGCCGGTGCGGCCCTGGCCGCAGACCCGGCGCTGCCAGCTGGCCCGGCGAGCCCGGCCGGCCAGGCGCTGCTGGCGCGTCAGGCCCATTTCCGGGAGCAGGCCGCCGGGTTCAAGGCGATCAACGACGAGCTCAAGAAGGACGCGCCGGACAAGGCGGTGATCGCGGCCAACGCAACCAAGATCAAGGGGACCGCCGCCGACCTGCCGACCTGGTTCCCGAAGGGCAGCGGACCGGAGACCGGCTTGAAGACCGCCGCCAAGGCCGAGATCTGGACCGATGCGGAAGGCTTCGACAAGGCCGCGGCCCAATTGCAGGCCGAGACGGTCAAGCTGGAGCAGCTGGCCATGGTCGGCGACCTTGACGCCATCAAGACCCAGGCCCGCGCCGTTGGCGCCGCCTGCGGCGCCTGTCACGCAAAGTACCGCGCGGCTGCGTCCTAGGCTTCGTCACCCTCGATCCGGGCTTGAGATTCGCCGCAATATGGCGTGCGGTGCCGCCAGTTTCGGTCGCGGGAGAATAGTGGGATGCGGATGGTTCAGACGGTCGGCGCGGCGGTGATGTTGGCGCTGTCGATCGGTGGCTTGGCGAACGCCGCAGAGTCCACGCCCACTCCCAAGCCCACGGAATCCACGCCCACGCCGACGCCCAAGCCCACGGGCATACCGGGTCCCCTGCGGCCGATCACCCAGCCCAAGAGCATCGTTTCCCAGGCCAAGCCGGCCGCGCCGCCCGTGCCCATCGCCGATCTCTTCGCCAATCGCGCCTCGCTGGGCGCAGCCTGGAGCCCGGACGGCAAATGGGTGGTCGTTTCCACCAACCTCGATGGTCGCTTCAATCTCTGGAAGTATCCAGCCACCGGCAGGGAGCCGGTCCAGCTCACCCACTCCGACGACCGCCAGTCTGGCATCACCATCTCGCCCGACGGCAAATGGGTGGTCTTCCAGCAGGACCACGGCGGCGATGAGATGTATGACCTCTACGCCGTACCCCTGGCTGGCGGCGGCGTCGTCGACCTTACCAATTCCCCGACCGTCTCGGAGACTGGCCCGCGCTTTTCGCCCGACGGCAAGTTCCTGGCCTTCGCCGCCAAGCCCAAGACCTCGCCGATCAGCGACGTGGCGGTGATGGACATGGCCACCCACAAGATCACCCAGCTGACCCATGAGAAGACCCTCGACAACCGCTGGGCGCCGGCGGTCTTCACGCCCGACAGCAAGGCGCTGATCGCCAACCGTGGCGACGTCGGCAGCACCAGCGGCAGCATCTGGCGCCTCGCCGTGACCGGGCATCCGGACGCGACGCGCCTGACGCCCGGGATCCAGACGAAGGTGCGCGTCTCGGCCACCGACATTTCCCACGATGGGCGATCGCTCTCGGTCACCTCCAACTACGACGGCGGCGTCGACCAAGCGGCGCTGCTCAACATCAAGAGCGGCAAACTCAGATGGCTCTCGCCCACGGCTTGGGAACAGTCGGGCGGGAGCTTTTCGCCCGACGGCGCCTCGGTCATGCTCGCCACCGACACCGACGGCCGCCAGGACCTGTCGACCTACAACCTGAAGAGCCGCAAGGTGACCAAGGCGCCGCTGCCGGAAGGGTTCAACACCGAAGGCGGCGACGACAATCCCTTCACCTCTGACGGTCGGCTGTTGGTTGGCCACGACGGCGCCAAGACCCCCTTTGACTACTGGGTGCTGGATCGCGCAGGCAAGGCGACGCGGCTGACCAATTTCGCCGCGCCGGGTCTCGACGCGGCCGGGCTGCCCATCTCGCAGATCGTCCACTATGCGAGCGCCGACGGCACGGTGATCAGCGCCATCCTGATGGTCCCGTTCAACCTGGCGCGCGATGGGACCGCGCCGGCGGTGGTCGTGCCGCATGGCGGGCCCACTGGGCAGACAACCGACCGCTTCAGCCGGCTGGCCGTCGCCCTGGTCTCGCGCGGCTATCTGGTGATCCAGCCCAATCCCCGCGGCTCGACCGGCTATGGCGAGGCCTTCCAGAAGGCCAATCACAAGGACTTGGGCGGCGGCGACCTGACCGACGAGGTCTATGCGGCGAAGTTCCTCACCGCGACCGGCTATGTGAACCCGAAGAAGATCGGCATCACCGGCGGCTCCTACGGCGGCTTCATGACCCTGATGGCGGTGGGCAAGACCCCCGACGTCTGGGCCGCGGGCGTCGCCATGTACGGCATCATCAACTGGTATGAGATGATGAAGCACGAGGACGCGGCGCTGCAGGCCTATCAACGCTCCCTGATCGGCGACCCGGTGGCCGACAAGGGCGTCTATGACGCCGACTCGCCGATGACCTACATCAAGCAGACCAAGGCGCCGCTCCTGATCCTGCAGGGGGAGAACGACATCCGCGTGCCGCGCGGACAGGCAGCGGAGGTAGTGGCGACGCTGCAGGGCGTGGGCGCGACGGTGGACGTCCACTACTACCCCGAAGAGGGGCACGGCTTCGCCAAGCGCGAGAACCAGATCGACAGCGTTCAGCGCACCGTCGACTGGTTCGATAAATACCTGAAATAGGCGAGGGCGCTGCGTCGGTCGTTCAACCTTCGCCTCAGGGTTGGTCCAATCCCCGCCAAAGGCTTGGCGAGAGTTTCCTTCAAGGCGGACAGTGTGGGGTGAGCGACGGCGTCTCCATGGATCGAAGGCTCGTGGTCCGTCGACCCTGGATGGCCGGCGCCTTCGCCCTGGCGGTTCACCTGCTGTTGCTTGCGGTCTGGGAAGCCGATCTCCGACGGAACGCCGCGCCGCTCGGCTTAAGCCCCGAAGCCAAGGAGGCGTTCGAGCTCGCCGTCGCCGAGAACAGGGGGCGCGCACATCCCCTACGCGGGCTGCTTCGCCCGGTTCGGCGGCGGCAAAATCCAGTGGCGCCACGCGACGTGAGGCCTGAAGGTTCCCAGTCTGCCCTGCTACTTCGTCGCCCCGAAGGGCGTGCTAAGGCCCGACACGCCTCCAGCCAAGCGGTTCTGACCGCGGCCTAGCGTTCGGCGGCGTCGCGCAGGCACTTCAGCCAGGCGTCCTCGCGGGCTTTTTCGGCGTCGCGGAGGACGGCCTCGGCGTCGCGGACGCCGGCGTCATGCTTTCGCCATTCGGACACTGCGCCCTCGCGCGCCGCGCGGGCGGCCTCCAGGGTCGGGAACCGCGCCAGCACCGCGCGAACCGAATAGGTCACCGGCGGACCCACGGTCTCGCGATCCGGATAGAAGCCGGTGATGGAGTCGTTGCTCTCGGTCTCGATGTGGAAGACGTCGGCCCAGCCGGCGTGGTGGCGCATCAGGGCCCAGGGCCGTTCCAATCGCTCGCTCACCGGCATCTCCTCATCGTCGTCGTGATCGAATCCGCCCGTCAGGGCCGTGTTGGCGGCAAACTAGCGCAGCCCCCGGCGCGGTCCAACGCCGCTGACGGGCATTTTGGGCTTTCGCGGTCGCGGGCTTCTGTGGAAAAGCCTTGGCCATTGATTTGATCCCTTAGCGTTCGAGCGATTGCCCTTGGCCAAGATCGTCATCGCCCAGCAGTTCTGCGGGCCCCCGAATTCCGGCAACGGCGGCTATGTCTGCGGCGTCCTGGCGAGGGACCTCGATGGCCCGGTGACCTCCGTGCTGAGGGCCCGTGTGCCCCTGGACGTAGATCTGGATCTCACCATGGCCGAAGGCGCGGCGGTGATGACCGATGCCGCGGGCGGACTGATCGGCCGCGGTGATCCGGCCATGGGGAGCCTGCTGCCCGATCCGCCTGCGCCGCCCAGCGCTGAGGCGGCCCGCGCCGCCGGCGCGCGCTACGTGGGCCATGAGCAGAGCTACCATCCGATCTGCTTTACCTGTGGCGCGGACCGCCAAGAAGGCGACGGGCTGCGGGTCTTCCCGGGCCAGCTCGACGGCGCTGCGGCCGGTCATGTGGCGTGCCTGTGGACGCCGGACGCGGCGTTCGCCGACGCGGATGGCCTGGCCACGACCGAGGTGATCTGGGCGGCGCTCGACTGCCCTGGCTTTTTCGCCTGGGTGGTGAAGGAAGGTCGCCACGGGGCCCTGCTGGGCACAATGACCGGAGAGGTGCTGCGCCGCCCAAGCGCCGGCGAGACCTGCATCGTCACCGCCTGGCCGCTGGCGCGCGAGGGCCGCAAGGAAACCGCCGGCGTGGCGCTCTTTTCGACGGATGGCGACCTGCTGGCGCGCGGCCACCAGGTCTGGATCATGAGCGTACCGCCGCAGGCCGCGGCCGCCTGAGACTTGCGCGGACCCGCGCATCGGGGTCCAACTTCGCCAGCCTGAAGGGGAGGGACGTGTGCGCGCAGCTTCGGTCTCGGACTATCGGGAGCTCGCGCGGCGCAGGCTCCCGAAGATCTTCTTCGAATATATCGACGGCGGCTCCTATGCGGAGGTGACGCTGAAGCGCAACGTCGCCGACCTGGAGGCCATCGCGCTGCGCCAGCGCGTGATGTGCGACATGTCGAGCCTGGATATGAGCGTCACGACGCTCGGTCAGACGCTGTCGATGCCGGTCGCGCTGGCGCCGGTGGGCATGGCCGGAATGTACGCCCGCCGCGGCGAGGTCCAGGCGGCCCGCGCGGCAAAGGCCGCAGGCGTGCCCTTCTGCCTTTCGGCCATGGGAGTCTGCGACGCCGGGGAGGTGACGGCGGGCGCCGGAACGCCGCCCTGGTACCAGCTCTACATGCTGAAAGACCGCGGCTATATGCGAGAGCTCCTGGCCCGGGTGAAGGCGGTGGGCTGTCCGGTGCTGGTGTTCACCGTCGACCTGCCGATGCCTGGCGCGCGATACCGCGACGTGCGGTCAGGCTTCACCGGATCGAGCGGGATTTCCGGAACGCTGAACACGGCCTGGGACGGGCTGACGCATCCGCAATGGATGTGGGATGTCTGGACGAATGGCCGTCCGCACACCCTGGGCTCGGTGGCCGGGGCGGTCAGCGGCAAGCACGGGCGGGTGACCGATTTCCTCTCCTGGGTGGCGCGCAACTTCGACCGCTCGGTGACCTGGAAGGACATGGACTGGGTGCGCGAGACCTGGGACGGACCGATCGTCATCAAGGGTGTGCTCGACGCCGAGGACGCCAGGAGCGCGGTCAAGGCCGGAGCCCAGGGGCTGGTGGTCTCGAACCACGGCGGACGGCAGCTGGATGGGGTGAAATCCTCGATTTCGGCCCTGCCGAGGATCGCCGACGCCGTGGGGTCGGACCTCGAGGTCTACATGGACGGTGGCGTGAGATCGGGCCTCGACGTGCTGAAGGCCATGTCGCTTGGCGCCAAGGCCTGCCTGATCGGCCGCGCCTGGGCCTACGCCCTGGGCGCCGGCGGCGAAGCGCAGGTCGCCAAGATGCTCGGCACACTGAAGTCCGAGTTGGCTGTGGCCATGGTTCTCACCGGTTGCGCGAACCTGCGTGACGCCGGACGGAATCTGCTGGATACCCATGATTGAGGTCGAGCCGGTCACGTTTCCGGCAAGTGCCCCGACAATGCTGCGGCGCCGCGAAACCCATCGCGCCTTCAGGGGTTTGGGTCTGCGTCGTCCACTCGGAGCAAGGCCCCAATGCCGCAGGATTCGCCGCTCGCCTATTCGCTCAGCCAGATGGAAGAGGGCTGGCGCTGGTGCGTCTATGACGAGGATGGCGTGACGGTGGCCGACGGCGCCGACCTGACGCGGGACGCCGCCGAGGCTGCGGTGGCGCTGACCTTGCGCTGGCCGCCGGCCCAGCGACGCGTGTTCGCCTGATCGAGCCCGGACAGTCCCGCTTGCTGCGACATCTGCTGCGGCGAATCGAAAGCCGCACGCTGATCTTCGTGATCGCTGCCGCCGGCGCGCTCTGGGCTTTCTTCAACATCGCCAGCGAGATGGGCGAGGGCGAGACCCTCGACTTCGACAAGAAGATCCTGCTTGCGCTGCGCAATCCCGCGGACCTGAGCGATCCGATCGGATCACCGTCCCTGCAGGAGGCGATGCGCGACGTCACCGCGCTTGGCGGGGTGACGGTTGTGACGCTTGCGACGACGGTCGGGGTGCTGGCCTTCCTGCTGCACCGAAAGCGCTGGCACGCCGCCATCCTCGGCGCGACGGTGGTGGCCGCCGACGTCGTCAGCGAACTCCTGAAGTCGTTCTACGGCCGGCCGCGGCCTGAGCTCGTGCCCCACGGCAGCTACGTCTATTCGTCGAGCTTCCCCAGCGGTCACTCGACGCTGTCGGCGGCGATGTATCTGACGCTGGCCATGCTGATCTCCAGCTTGGAACCCAATCGCGGGACCAAATCGATGGTGTTCGTCCTGGCCGTGGTCCTGGTGCTCGCCATCGGCTTCAGCCGCGTCTACCTCGGCGTCCATTGGCCGAGCGATGTCCTGGCCGGCTGGTGCCTGGGCGCGGCCTTTGCCCTGCTCGGATGGACCGTGCTGCTGAAGGTCGGCGACCGCGATGACATCGCGGTCGAGAGCGCCTAACGCGCCGCCATGCCTGCTGGCGGCGGGTCGGCGCCAGCCTCGCTGCGGCCTAAGCCCGCTTCTTCAGTTCCCTGGCCACCACCGGCGCCAGTTTGCCAGCGATGATCAGCACGCCCTTGGCGTTGGGGTGGATGGCGTCGCCCTGGTTCAGGGCCGGGTTGCGCGAGACGCCGGCCAGCAGGTCTGGATAGAGGGTCACGCCCTCGGCTTTCGCGACTGCGGGGAACACCGCGTCGAAATCCCGCGCGTAGCCGGCCCCCAGCTCCGGCGGTGCGTGCAGGCCGCAGAGGATCACGCCCATGTGGCGGGCCTTCAGTCGCCGCACGATGAGCTCCAGATTGGCCCGCGTGGTCTTGGGATCCACCCCCTGCAGCAGGTCGTTGCCGCCGAGGGCCACGACCACCACCTGGCTGTCTGACCGGATGCTGAAGTCGGCGCGGGCGGCGCCGTCCTGGGTGGTGTCGCCGGAGACGCCGGCGCCACGCACAACGTTGGGCGCGCCGAGCCGCTTTAGCGCAAGCTGCAGCTGGATCGGAAGCGAGGCGGCCTGCGGCAGGCCGTACCCGGCGGTGATCGAATCCCCCAGCATGGTCACCACCGGATCGCTCGCTGCCAGGGCCGGCAGGGGAACGATCGCGAGCCCTGCGGCGATCAGGGTTCGGCGGGAAACGAAGAGGGGTCGTGTATCGGCCATGCGCCTGTCCTATCTAGGGGATCGTGTACGCGACTTGAACGCTCGAAGGGCCCGCCTTGACCGAAACTGACGCCGCCGATCCGCTGGTCCTCGACAATGTCTCGCTCACCCTGCCGTCCGCGGCAGGTCCGGTGGAGATCCTGCGAGGGCTCGATGTCACCGTTGGGCGTGGCGAGCGTGTGGCGCTGGTCGGACCGTCGGGGTCGGGCAAGTCTTCGCTGATCGCGGTGGCGGCGGGGCTGGAGCGGCCGACCGGCGGGCGCGTGGTCCTGTTCGGCCAGGACGTGGCGGCGCTCGACGAGGACGGCCGTGCGCGCCTGCGCCGGGGACGTGTCTCTCTGGTGTTTCAGAGTTTCCATCTGCTTCCGAACATGACCGCCGCGGAGAACGTGGCGGCCCCGCTGGAGATCGCCCGGGTGGCGGGCGCGACTGAAACCGCCAGGGCGTGGCTCGACCGGGTCGGCCTTTCGGCGCGGGGCAGCCACTATCCGCACCAGTTGTCCGGCGGCGAACAGCAGCGGGTGGCCCTGGCCCGCGCGCTCGCCTCGCGGCCGGCTTTGCTGTTCGCCGACGAGCCCACCGGCAACCTCGACGCCGCCAACGCCGCCCACGTGGCCGACCTGATGTTCGACTTGGTGGCCGAGACAGGCGCGGCCCTGGTGCTGGTGACCCACGACGAGGGACTGGCAAGGCGGGCCGGGCGGACGGTGCGGCTGCGAGATGGCCGCGTGGCTCAGGAAAGCGCCGCAAGCGCATGACGCCGCTAAGTTTCCGGTTCGCGGCGCGCGAACTGCGCGGCGGCGTGCGGGGCTTCCGCATCTTCCTGGCCTGCCTGGCGCTGGGGGTGGCGGCGATCGCCGCGGCGGGCTCGACGGCGGAAGCCTTCCGCCGCGGCCTCGCCAGTCAGGCCAGCGAAATCCTCGGCGGCGACCTGGCGCTGACCGTGCGCCAGCGGGCCTTTAATTCGGCCGAGCAGGCGACGCTGAGCCGCGCGGGCCAGGTCTCCTATTCGGTGGCCTCGATGGCCATGGCGCAATCGCCGTCCGGCGACCGGCGGCTGATCGAACTGCGCGGGGTCAACGACACCTACCCCCTGACCGGCAGGGTGACCCTGAAGGGCGCGTCATCGCTGCAGGCGGCTATCGCGCCAGTCGGCGGCGTCGCGGGCGCGGTGGTCGAGCAGCCGCTGCTCGACAAACTGCACATGCGGGTCGGCGACACCTTCCTGGCTGGCAACCTGCCGCTGGTGGTGCGCGGCGTCCTGCTGGAGGAGCCGGACCGGCTGTCGCGCGGCTTTGCGCTAGGGCCGCGGGTGATCACCGACCTGGCGGCGGTGCAGAAGGGCGGCTTCATGGCGCCTGGCCTGCCATTCGGCGTGACGGCCCGAGTGGAGTTGCCGGCTGGCACGCCCCTGGCGGCGGCGAAGAGGGACCTGCAGCACAAGCTTGGCGGCCTGGTGCGGATCCGCGACCGGGAGGACGCCGCGCCCGGCATCCATCGGCTGATCGACCAGCTGGAATATTTCCTCGGCTTTATCGGCCTGGCCTCGCTGGTGGCCGGCGGCCTGGGGGTGTTCGGAGCCGTCAGCGCCTATCTGGAGGCGCGCAAGCCGGTCATCGCGACCCTCAAGGCCCTGGGCGCCGAGGGTCAGCTCGTGCGCGACATCTACCTGATCCAGATCGGCCTCTTGGCCGCGCTCGGTGTCGCGATCGGCCTGGCGATCGGCGCCGCCGCGCCGTTGCTGATGGGCGAGATCGTCAAGAGCAGCCTGCCGATCCCGGCGCTGTTCGCCGTCTATCCGGCGCCGCTCCTGAAGGCCGCAGCCTTCGGGCTGCTGTCGGCCGCGGCTTTCTCGCTCGCGCCGTTGGGCCGGGCGCGCTCCACGCCGCCGGCGAGCCTGTTCCGCAGCGACCTATCCGGAACCTTCAAGATCGGGCCGGAGATCGTGGGCGCGGTCCTGGCCGCGATGGGGCTCGCCGCCATGGCGGTGGTGACTGCGCCGACGCCGCTGGCGGCGACCATCATGATCGCCGGCGTGGCCGTGTCGTTCGGCCTGCTCTGGGCGCTGGGCTGGGGCTCGGCGGTGCTGGCCGGCAAGGCGCGGGCCGGGGCAAGGGGGCCGTTGCGGATCGGCCTCGCCAATCTCTCCGGCCCGCATTCGGCGGCGCGGACGGCGTCGCCCGCCATCGGCCTGGGCGTGGCGCTGCTGGCCGCGGTGGTGCTGATCCAGTCGGCGCTCCTGAACCAGGTGGCCGAGGTTGCGCCGCGCACCGCGCCGGCCCTGGTGTTCACCGACATCCCCGGCGACCGGCCTGCGGAATTCGACGCGGCCGTGCAACGTGGCTTCGGCGCGCCGCTGACGCCGAAGAACTACCTGCGCGAGCCCTTCGTCACCGGCCGCATCACTAAGGTCCGCGGCCAGCCGGTGGACGTGCAGAAGATCGCCCGGTCTGACCGCTGGGCCTACGACAGCGACATCTCCATGTCGGCCATCGGGCCCGAGCCGGAGGGCGCCGGGATCGAGGACGGCCGCTGGTGGTCGGCGAACTACGCCGGTCCGGCGCAGGTCGCCATGGATGTGGACGTGGCGCGCGGCGAGCAGATCAAGGTCGGCGATCAGGTCAGGTTGTCGGTGCTCGGCAATGACATCGACGCGCGCGTCGCCGTGCTGCGCAAGGTGGACTTCGGCGGGTTCGGCGCGAGCTTCCCCCTGGTGATCACGCCCTCGGCCGTGGCGGGCGCGAACCTGCGTCAGGTGGCGATCGCCAAGGCCTCGAAGGCGCAGGAGGCCTCGGTGATCCGCGAGCTGGGCCACAGCTTCCCAACGGTGAACGTGATCTCGGTGCGCGAGCAGTTGGAGGCCGCCACCGACCTCTTCGACCGCCTGGCGCTTGCGGTGCGCGGCGCCGCGGCCGTGGCGGCGCTCGCCGGCCTGCTGGTCCTCACCGGCGCGATCGCCGCCCGCGCCCGGGCCCGCACGCGGGAAGCGGCGATCCTGAAGGTTCTGGGCGCCTCGCGCGGCCAGATTCTCAGCGCCTATGTCCTGGAATATGGCGCGGTCGGCGTCATCGCCGGCGCCGCGGGCGTGGCCCTGGGCTACGCGGCGGCCTGGCCAGTGGTGGTGAAAGTCTTCCACGCGAAGTGGAGCATGGACTGGTCGGGCGTCGCGGCCCTGCTGGCGGCCGCGGCCTTGGTGGCCGGGTTCGGCGGACTGCTGGCGGCTTTCCAGGCGCTCTCCAAGCGGCCGGCGCCGGCCCTGCGCGCCGAATAGCCGTGATCGACGCCGCCGCCATCCGCCGCCTGGCGCTGGCCCTGCCGGAGGTCGTCGAGGCCTCGCGCGGCGACCAGCTCGCCTTCGAGGTGACCGGCGGCAAGGGCCTGGTCTGGAGCTTCATGCTGCGCGTCCATCCGAAGAAGCCGCGCATCCCCGACGCCTCGGCGGTCGCCGTCCGCTGCCTGGTCGAACGCAAGGAAATGCTGGTCGCGGCCGCACCCGACCGATTCTTCGACGACGACCACTACCGCGGCTATCCGGCGGTGCTGATCCGCCTGGCCGCCATCGACGAGCAGGAATTTTCGGCCCTGTTGAAGGACGCCTGGCGCCTCTCCGCGCCAAAGGCCTTGGTTGGTCGCCTTGAAGATTGACGCTAGGTCACTTTCATCTCGGTTGCGAAATCTGCGGCGCCGGGACCAATGTTAGGTGACGCGCACGTAAAGTTGAACGAGGGGGTTCTGACCATGAAGCATCGTATCGCCGCCGCCCTGATCGCTGGCGCCGTGGCGCTGAGCGCGCCCGCTGTCACCTCGGCCCACTTCATCCTGCAAAAGCCGGCGTCCTGGATCGAGGAAGACCGGCTCGGCGACCCGCAGAAGCTCGGGCCCTGCGGCGGCACCAGCGCCAATCCGGGCATGCCCACCGGCGTCGTGACGGAAGTGCCCGGCGGTGAGCTGCTCCGCATCAAGGTCAAGGAGACGATCTATCACCCCGGACATTTCCGAGTGGCGCTGGCGGTCCTCGACCGCTCCGAGCTGCCGGCCGACCCGGAGGACGTGACCAAGGACGGGCCGAACGGCAAGCCCTGGTCGGTCTCCGGCAAGGTCGATCCGAACCCCAAGCCGCCGGTGCTGATGGACGGCGTGTTCGATCACCACAAGCGCCTGCCGGGCCAGGAATTCGACACCTACGTCAAGATTCCCAACATCAACTGCGATCACTGCTCGCTGCAGATCATCCAGTTCATGGAGGAGCATCCGATCAACCCGGACGGGCGCTTCACCTACCATCACTGCGCCGACCTGAAGATCACCGCCAATCCGCGTCTGCCGATCGACGCCGGCTGGCCGGGTCAGGCGAAATCCAAGGTCAGGAAGAAGGCCAAGGCGAAAACCTGATCTGAGTGGAACGTCAGCCGAAGCCCGAGATATCCGGACTTCGGCCGTTCCAGCCGCTGACCTTCTCGAAGGCCGCGCCCAGCGCCACGACGGTCGCCTCATCGCGCGGCCGGCCGATGATCTGCAGGCCGGCGGGCATGCCCTCGCTGGTCAGGCCGCATGGCACGCTGATCCCGGGCAGATCCAGGTAGTTGGCGGCGCGGGTTAGGCGGCTGAGCGGCGAGGTTGTCTCGTCCACCTGGTCCATCGGCGGGCCTGGAATCGGACAGGTCGGCGTCGCCAGGCCGTCGTAAGCGGCGAGCCAGGCGTGGAACTCCCGCTGATCGGCGGCGCGCTGGACATGGACCTCGGCCAGGCGGTCGTCGGAGATGTTGCGGCCGACCTCGAAGCGTTTGACGATCCAGGGATCCATGACCTTGCCGTGGCGCTCGATCCGCTCGCGCCAGATGCGCCAGCCTTCGCCGGCCATCAGCAGACCGTTGGGGGCGAAGCTGTCGTCCAGGGCCTTTGGCGGGCGGACCATCTGCACCGTGACGCCCGCCTTCCTGAGGCGGTCCAGCGCGGCCAGGTAGAGGCGGCCGACATCGGCGTCGACCTCGCCCAGATGGTCCAGCGGGATCGCGGCGACGCGGCGGCCTTCAACCTCGCCAGCCAGGGCGGCCTCGGAGTCGAAGGGGCCCCGTTCCGCCAGGGCGCCGTCGGGGCCCGAGATGATCTCGAGCATCCGCGCCGCGCTCGCCACGTCCCTGGCGAGCGCGCCGACGGTGTCCAGCGACGGCGCCAGGGGATGCACGCCCTTCAGGCTCACGAGTCCGCGGCCCGGTTTCAGTCCCACGACGCCGCAGGTCGCGGCGGGAATGCGCACCGAGCCCCCGGTGTCGCTGCCCAGCGCGGCCTCGCAGAAGCCCGCGGCGACGGCGGCCGCGGATCCGGATGAGGAGCCGCCAGGGGCGCGATGCTGCGTGGCGTCCCAGGGATTCCAGGGCGCTCCTACCGCGCGGTTGGTCCCCCAGCCGCCATAGGCCAACTCCACGGTGTTGGTCTTGCCGATCGCGCGCCAGCCGGCGGCCAGCAGCCGGTCGACCACCACGGCATTGGCGGTCGGATTCTCGGAAAGCGGGACCTGCGCGCCGCCGCCGGTCGGGACGCCAGCCACGTCGAACAGGTCCTTGATCGCGAAGACCGGGCCGTCGCCTTGCCCCAGCGCTGGGTCAAACACGCGGACGAAAGCGTTCAGGCGGCCGTCGTAGCGGCGGATCCGGGCGAGCGCATCGTCAGGCGTCATGAAGCTTCCTTCGCGGAACTGTCGACTATCGCTGCTATGGCGTCAGGAAACCAGATGACGCACGTGAACCTCTGTGGCCATCGTTGGCCTCATGTCCACAGCAATGCCCGACCAGCTTCGCACCGCCATCCGATTCCTGGGCCGGGTGCTGGGCGACGTGATCCGCGCCGAGGACGGCGAGGCGGTGTTCAACCAGATCGAGGACACCCGCAAGGCCTCGGTCGCCTTCCACCGCGAGGGCACCTCCGCCGCCGCCAAGGCCATGGCCGAACGGCTGGGCGCGCTCAGCCTGCCGGACACCGTGCGCTTCGCCCATTCCTTCGCCTGCTTCCTGCAGATCACCAACATCGCCGAGGACCAGATCCAGCGCCGACGCGGCCGAGGCGGGGACAGCCGGCCCGACACCCTTGCCGGGGCGATCCGCACCTTGGCCTCGGAAGGTGTCGGCCTCGACCGGGTGATCGAGTTGCTGCAGGGAGCGCTGGTCGCGCCGGTGATCACCGCCCATCCCAGCGAGGTGCGCCGCAAGAGCGTACTCGACCGCGTGGGCGCGATCGCCGATGACCTGGACGCCCATGACCACGCCCGCACCGACGCCGAGCGCGCCGCGATTGAGCGGGAGCTGAGGCGGCAGGTCTCGATCTTCTGGCGCACCCGCCTGCTGCGCTCGGTGAAGCCCGGCGTCGAGGACGAGGTGGAGAACGCCGTTTCCTACTTCGAGCGAAGCTTCCTGCCCGAGCTGCCCAGGCTCTACGCCCATTGGGTGGAGGTGCTCGGCCATCCGCCGGCGTTGAACAGCTTCCTGCGCGTGGGCTCGTGGGTCGGCGGCGACCGCGACGGCAATCCGTTCGTGACGGCCCAGGTGATGCGCGCGGCGCTGGCGCGGCAGGCGCGCGCGGTGATGACCGACTACCTTGACGGGGTCCACGCGCTCGGTGCGGAGCTGTCGCAGTCGGCGCGGCTGGCCAAGGTGAGCGACGACCTGCAGGCCCTGGCCGGCCTCGCGCATGACGCCTCGGCGCAGCGGGCCGACGAGCCCTACCGCCAGGCGCTGACCGGGATTTACGCGCGGCTGGCGGCGACCTACCAACTGCTGGTTCGCGAGGCGCCCGCGCGGCCGCCCGCCGTGCAGGCCGAGCCCTATGCCTCGCCGGACGCCTTCAAGGCCGATCTGGAAACGGTGCTGGCCAGCCTGATCGCCAGCCATGGGGATCTCTTCGCCCAGGGGCCGCTGCCCGACCTGATCCGCGCGGTGGACACCTTCGGCTTCCACCTGGCCCGCCTGGACATGCGCCAGAACTCCTCGGCCCACGAGCGGGTGGTCGCCGAACTGATGAAGGTCGCCGGCGTCTGCGACGACTACCTGGCCCTGGAGGAGCCGGCGCGCTGCGACCTGCTGGTTGCTGAACTCAGCCATGGCCGGCTGCTCCATTCGCCCTTCGCGGCCTACGGCGAGGAGACGGCCCGCGAGTACGCCATCCTGCGGGCGGCGGCCGATGTGAAGCGGCTCTACGGCCGTGACGCCATCCGCTCCTACATCGTCTCGAACACCACCTCGGTCTCGGACCTGCTGGAGGTCTACCTGCTGCTGAAAGAGGTCGGCCTGTTCACGCCAGGCGGCGCCGACAAACCGCCCACCACCCAGATCTTCGCTGAGCCGCTGTTCGAGACCATCGGCGACCTGCGCGCCGCACCGGAGACCTTGCAGGCCTATCTGGCCCTGCCGGTGATCCGCAAACTGGTCGAGCCGATCGGTCTGCAGGAGGTGATGATCGGCTATTCGGACTCGAACAAGGACGGCAGCTACCTGACCTCGACGTGGGAGCTTTACCAGACGTCCCGCGCGCTCGGCCGCGTGGCCCGCGACGAGGGGCTTCGGCTGCAGCTCTTCCATGGCCGCGGCGGCGCCGTTGGCCGTGGCGGCGGCTCCAGTTTCGAGGCGATCCTGGCCCAGCCTGGCGGCACGGTGAACGGGCGCATCCGTATCACCGAGCAGGGCGAGGTGGTGGCCAACAAATACGCCGACCCGGAGCTGGCGCGACAGAGCCTGGAGACGCTGACCGCGGGCATGGTGCTGGCCTCGTTCCGTGACGAGACGCGCTCCACGGTCGCCGAGCCGCACGCCCAGGCCATGGAGGCGCTGAGCCGCGGCTCCATGGCGGCCTACCGCGCCCTGGTCCACGACACGCCGGGGTTCGTCGACTACTTCTACGGCGCAACCCCGATCACCGAGATCGCCGACCTGAACATCGGCAGCCGGCCCACTTCGCGCCAGACCACCCGCAGCATCGCGGGCTTGCGGGCGATCCCTTGGGTGTTCTCCTGGGCGCAGGCGCGGACCATGCTGCCGGGCTGGTACGGCTTCGGCGCGGCGGTGCGCGATGCGGGCATCCCGATCGAACAACTGGCCGAGCTGCACGCCAATTGGCCGTTCTTCTCCTCGGCGCTGGCCAACATGGAGATGGTGCTGGCCAAGTCGGACATGGCCATCGCCGGGCGCTATGCGGGGCTGGTCGAGGACAAGGCCCTGGGCAACCATATCTTCGGCGAGATCAAGGCCGAGTGGGAACGCACCAGCGAGGCGCTGCTCACCATCACCGGCCAGTCCCAGATGCTGGAGAAGGACCCGGACCTGGCCGCCGCCATCCGCTCGCGGTTGCCCTACATCGATCCGCTCAATCACCTGCAGATCGAGCTGATCCGGCGACGCCGGCGCGGCGACCAGGACGAGGCGGTCAAGGAAGGCATCCACCTGACCATCAACGGCGTGGCGGCGGGGCTCAGGAACACCGGCTAAGGGGGAAACCGATGGCCACGACACGGCGCGATCATCTGAAGCTGGGCGCCGGCGCCCTGGCCGGCCTGGCGATGTCCGGCGCCGCGGCGCGCGCCGCGGCGGAGAGGCCCAGGAAGATGCGCATCCTGATCCTGGGCGGCACGGGCTTCATCGGCCCGCACGAAGTCCGCTATGCGCTGAGCCGCGGCCACGAGGTCACGATCTTCAACCGCGGCCGTCAGAAGGAGGACTGGCCGGGGCCCGTCGAAGAACTGCTGGGTGACCGCAACACGGGCGATCTCAAGTCCCTGGAGGGCCGCGATTGGGACGTCTGCATCGACAACCCCACGACCCTGCCGTTCTGGGTGCGCGACGCCGCCAAGGTGCTGAAGGGCAGGATCAGGCATTACGTCTTCATCTCGACGATCTCGGTCTACGACAAGAACGACGCCCCAGCCGACGAGACAGCCCCGGTCGCCGCCTACCAGGGCCCCGATCCGATGGCCGAAACGGCCCAGGCGGTGGCCAAGAACCTCGCCCTCTACGGCCAGCTGAAGGCCGTCAGCGAGGCCGAGGCGCGCCGCCAGTTCGGCGAGGCGGCGACGACGGTGATCCGTCCTGGGCTGATCAGCGGTCCCGGCGATGAGACCGACCGCTTCAGCTACTGGCCTGTGCGCCTGGCCAATCCCGGCGGACGCTGGGGTCCGGAGGTCGCCGCGCCCGGCGACGGGACCGATCCGGTGCAGTTCATCGACGCCCGCGACCTCGCCGAATGGATCGTGCGCATGGCCGAGCAGCGCACCGCCGGGACCTTCAACGGCACAGGCCCCGCGCATCCGATGACCACCAAGGCGTTCCTCGCCGGCGTCGCCGCGGGCGTCCATGCCACGCCGAAGCTGACCTGGATCGCCACGCCGTTTCTGCAGGCCCAGAAGGTCAGCGCCTGGAGCGACATGCCGGTGTGGATCCCGGGGCAGGGCGAGACGATGGGCTTCCATCGCCGCAGCATCGCCCGGGCGCTGAAGGCGGGCCTCACGTTCCGGCCGCTGCCGGTCACCGCCGGCGACACGCTCGATTGGTTCAAGACCCGGCCGGCTGAGCGACAGGCCAAGCTGCGGTCGGGCCTGACGCCGGAACGGGAGACCGCGCTGCTGGCCGCCTGGAAGACCTCGAAAGGCTGAACCAGCGTTGTCCCGGGCCAAGTTGACGCAGCGCGAGACTGGCGCGGCGTCGGCGCCGGCCATAAGGGAAGGGGATGAACCTCTACGACCTTCTGGCGGCCGGCTTTCCGACCGACCTCGCCAAACCGGCCTTCCTCCTGAGCGACGGCTCACAGGTGAGCTACGGCCGGCTGGAGGCCGAGGTCGCCCGTGTCGCCGGCCACATGGTCGCCCAGGGGGTGGAGCCCGGCGATCGCGTCGCCCTGCAGGCGGAAAAGTCGGTGGCCGGGGTGGTGATCTACCTGGCGACCTTGATGGCGGGCGCAGTGTTCCTGCCCTTGAACGCCGCCTATACGCCGGCCGAGGTGGACTATTTCGTGAAGGACGCGGCGCCGCGCCTCTTCATCACCGACGCCGTGCTGTTCGTGGCCGAGGCCGCCGGCGCGACGCCGCTGATCGACACCTATCCGAGCGAGGATGGCGACCTCGCCGCGATCATCTACACCTCCGGCACCACCGGGCGGTCGAAGGGCGCCATGCTGAGCCATGGCAATCTGGCGGCCAACGCCCAGGCGCTGCACCAGGCCTGGGGGTTCAACCCTGACGACGTGTTGCTGCACGCCCTGCCGATCTTCCATGTCCACGGCCTGTTCGTGGCCCTGCACTGCGCGTTCCTCAGCGGCGCGCCAATGGTCTGGCTGCCGAGGTTCGATGACGCCCAGGT
>NZ_SSMZ01000274.1 GCF_004799395.1 Phenylobacterium sp. | reverse complement strand
GCGATGTCCTCAGTTGACGCAAGCCTGACGCTAAATCGCTTTTAATTTGTGATCTTTGAATGTCGTCAGGCCGGCCGAAATTGAGGTCGTATAGAGTACGGTATAGTCAATTCATGGATTCCGGATTGTGTTGGAAAAACAATCACCAAGAACGGACACACCGCCCGCCATCCTGTTCCGCTCTACGAGTTTCCCAGGATTGGCTTCGAAGCCCTGGCGACGACGGGCCGCTACTTCACCGCCTCGTTGATCTGCGCCTTGGCGCGTGACGCCGGCACCACCGGGATGTCGGCGTCGGCCAGGGGCGCCATCCAGCGTTTGCGCGCCATGGCGGCCTCCAGATAGGGCGCGAGTTCAGCGGCCTTCCTCGCCTCGCGCTCAGCGGCCTCGGCCTTGAACGCCGGCATCACCTCGGCGGCGAACAGCTCCAGCGACTGGCAGATGTGCTCATGCTTGTTGCGGCCGGCCTGCTGCAGGAAGATCACCTGGTCGACGCCGGCCGCCTCGAACGCCCGAACGTGCTCGCGGATGTCGTCGGGCGTGCCGATGCCGTTGGCGTTGCGCGCCGCGGCCTTGGAGGCGGCGATGATCTCCTCGTCGCTGCGGGCGCGCGACCTCTGGAAGTCCTCGAACAGGGTGGAGCGGCCGGGGATGGCGTCGTGGGCCACCAGCGCGTTCACCGCATAGCTGAAGAATTCGAAGCCCTCCTGGCCCCGGCGGATCGCTTCGGCCCGGTCCGGGTGGACCGAGAAGTTGGAGACCATGGCCAGGTTGGCGTTCACCGCATGGCCAATGGGCGTGCAGTCCTCCGATTTGATGATGCCGTAGTAGATCTCCGCCCAGGCCTTGGCCTCCTCCGGGTCGACGAAAGAGAAGGCGAGCGCGCCCACGCCGATGGAGGCGGCGACCTTGATGGTGTCGCGGTTGGTGCAGGCCATCCACATCGGCGGATGGGGCTTCTGGATCGGCTTTGGGACCACGTTGCGGCAGGGGAAGGAGAAGCCCTGGCCCTGGAAGCCGGGGTAGGGGTCCATCACCAGCATGTTGGCGATCTGCTCGGCGGCCTCCAGCGCCAGGGCGCGCTTCTCCTTGGCGGGAATGGCGAAGCCACCCAGCTCCAGCCGCGTCGCGCCTTCGCCGATGCCGAAGTCCAGGCGGCCGTTCGAGACGATGTCCAGCGTCGCCAGGCCTTCGGCCGTGCGGGCAGGGTGGTTGTAGTTGGGGATCACCTGGCGGATGCCGTGGCCGACGCGGATGGTCTTGGTCAGCGCCGCGCAGGCCGCCAGGAACACCTCGGGGGCGGAGGAGTGGGAATATTCCTCCAGGAAGTGATGCTCGACTTCCCAGGCGTAGTCGTAGCCGAGGCGGTCGGCGAGGACGACCTGCTCCAGGGCCTGATGGAAGAGGCGCGCCTCATCGCCATCGTTCCAGGGCTTGGGGAGCTGATGCTCATAGAAGATGCCGAAGCGCATGGTGCTGGTCTCCTCCGCCGATCCGTCTGGCGCGGATCTGGACGCCCACTTCTTGCGACTTCGCCGCGCTTGGCAAGCGCCGGGTGTCCTCAGAGGGGCGGGAAGATCTCCTTCAGCACGTCATCGGTGGTGAAGACGCAGCGGTCGTTATGGCCGCATTCTGGCACGATCAAGGTTTTCGGTTTCCCGCCAAGGTGTTCAGCCAGATACTTCACGAACGCCTCGCCCCGGGCGCGGCGCGTGGCGCCCTGGGCCATCGCGCTGGCCGAGCCGTCGAAGCCGCCGAGCGGCAGAGTGTCGACCTGGCTGAACAGATAGGTGGTCGGCCGGCCTACGAGCTGGGCGCGCAGCTGGTCCGGCGTCTGGCGCGCCGCATAGCCGGTGATCTGCTCCAGACCGAAAGGCCAGCGGTCATAGTCGGGGGCCTGCGCGGCTTCGAAGGGGCCGTAGCGGAAATTTACGTGCGGGGTCTCGCTCTCCCAGCCCCTGGCCGCGGCGGCCGGCGCGGCG
This sequence comes from Phenylobacterium sp., assembly GCF_004799395.1. Lineage (GTDB taxonomy): Bacteria > Pseudomonadota > Alphaproteobacteria > Caulobacterales > Caulobacteraceae > Phenylobacterium. The sequence goes on along the minus strand of NZ_SSMZ01000274.1, from coordinate 7,308 downwards.
TCTCCCTCAGGCAGCGGTCGACTGGCGTCGGGCCAGGCGTAGCTGGACGGGTTGGCCACCACATAGGTCACCGGCGTTCCGAGGGTCTCGTGCACCCGGTTGGCCATCTGGTAGCGCGCGACGAACTGGCCGCCAGCGGAATGGCCCGCCACGACGATGCCCGTCAGGTTGGGGAACACCTTCTTGTCGGCCAGCCGGCGCAGGATTTCATCGACGAACTCGAAGGAGGAGAGGTTCTTGTCGCTGGCCGCCATGCCGCCAGAGCGCCAGCTGTCGCCGGCACAGCTCCAGCTGATTTCGTGGGGCGCCAGCGCGTCCTTGCAGCCGCCCTCCGCGGAGTGGAAGGCAGGGGAAATGACGATGGTGTCGTCCAGCGCCTTAGCCAGGAACGCCGCGCCGGTGGCGGTGGTGAAATAGTGGTCGGCGTTGCGCAGGGTGCCATGGACCATGATCAGCGCGCGGCGCACGTGCGGATTGGGCTTGGTGAGCGGCAGGCTCCGGTAGATCAGCGAGCGGCCGCCGTCCTTGCCCAGCGGCACCCATTCCGTACAGGCCATGGCGGCGTCGATACAGGGCCCCGCCGGCTTGGATGGCGGTTTGGCGGCGAGGGCTGGGCTCGCCAAAAACGCGGCAGCCATCACGCCAACCGCCAGAAACCCCGACATTCCACGCATACGCCACCCCCGGTTTGATCGACCATCGGTAGCGGCGCCCGCGGGCTGCCGCAACCGCCGGCAAGACCCGGTTAACCACGGCGAAAGCTTCCGGCCGCAGGGTGTCATCGCGCGAAGCAAGCAGGGGGGATTCGCCATGGATCGGGGACAGAAGGCTCGGATCGGCCGGTGGGTCGTGGTGTTGATGGCCGGTGCTTCGCTCGCCGCCTGCTCGACCCTGTCGCCGAAGTACGCGGTGCGCGAGGGCGCCCAGGGCTCGGCCGCGCGTCCGCCGTCCAACGGCAAGAATGGCACCAGCGCGCCCTATCAGGTGGGTGGCATCTGGTACGTGCCGCACGACCAGCCGCACTATGACGAGACCGGCATCGCTTCGTGGTACGGCGACGCCTTTCAGCTGAAGGCCACGGCCGACGGCGAGATCTTCGATATGAATCAGTTCTCCGCGGCGCACACGACCCTGCCGCTGCCGTCGATGGTCGAGGTGACCAACCTCGATAATGGCAAGAAGCTGGTGGTGCGGGTGAACGATCGCGGGCCCTTCGTGGGAAGCCGGATCATCGATCTCAGCCATGCCGCGGCGCGCGAGCTGGGCTACGACCGCGCCGGTACGGCCCATGTGCGGGTGCGCTATGTGGGGCCGGCGCCGCTGGCCGGGCCGGACGCGGGCGTGCTCTATGCCCAGGCCACGCTGCCGCCGGCCATTCCGGTCGCAGGCGGCGCACGGCGGCCCGCGGATGAGGACATCTTCGCTGACGCGACGCCTGCCGCGCCGGCGCCCGCGCCGCTGGTGAAGCCGCCCGAGGCGGTGTCGGTCGTGGCCCTGGCGGCGCTGCCCTCGGCGCGGCCCACAGTGGCGGAATCCCCCGCTCCGGCCGCGGCGTTCCATGACGACGGTTTCCACGACGCCGGTCCGGCCGCGGTCTTCCGCATCCAGGCCGGGGCGTTTGGCGACCAGGACAATGCGAAGAAGGCCGTGGCCCAGTTGGCACGCGCCGGAGCCGCCACGATCGAACCGATCGAACGGGGCGGCCAGACTCTCTATCGCGTGACCCTGCCGGGTCCGGCGGACGAAGCGGAAGCTTATGCCCTGCGCGACAAGGTGGCCGGGATCGGCTTTGCCGACGCCCGCGTCCTGCGGCCCTAGACTTTAGATGCGAACCGGCCATTTTGGGCCGGTGTCCAAGGGCAGGTTCATCACCTTCGAAGGCGGCGAGGGAGCGGGGAAATCCACCCAGCTCAAGCGATTGGTCGCGCATCTCGAAGCCGAGGGCCGCGAGGTGGTGGCGACGCGTGAGCCCGGCGGCTCGCCAGGCGCCGAGGCGATCCGCGAGCTTGTGCTGAAGGGCTCCGCCGATCGCTGGAGCCCGGTCACGGAAACCCTGCTGATGTACGCCGCGCGGCGCGATCACGTGGAGCGGGTGATCCGCCCCGGCCTGGCGCGCGGCGCCTGGGTGATCTGTGATCGCTTCGCCGATTCGACCCGGGCCTATCAGGGCGCGGCGGGAGGCACGGCGCCCGAGCTGATTGCCGCGCTGGAGACCTATATCCTGGAGGGTACACGGCCCGACCTGACGCTTATCTTCGACCTGCCGGTCGACGTGGGACTGGAGAGGGCTCACACCCGCGCCGGGACCGAGATGCGGTTCGAGTCGAAGGGGCAGGCCTTCCATGAGCGGCTGCGCGAGGGCTTCCTGGCCATCGCCAAGGCCGAGCCGGCGCGCTGTGTGGTCATCGACGCCACCGGGACCCTGGGCGCGGTAGAGGCCCGTGTCTGGGCGGCGGTGATCGACCGGCTTGCGGTCCATGACTGAGATCCGCCCGCCACGAGAGGTGTTCGAGCTCCAAGGCCACGAGGCCGCCGAAGCCGCGTTCGAGGCGACCCGGGCGCGCGGGCGCCTGCACCACGCCTGGCTGTTGACGGGCCCCGAGGGGGTCGGCAAGGCCACCTTCGCCTTCCGCGCCGCGCGCCGGCTGCTGGGCGCGCCGCCCGATCCGGCCCACGGCGTCCTGGGCTCCAGCCCGGACCAACCCGTCAGCCGCCAGATCATCGCCCACGCCCATCCCGATCTCTTCGTGCTGGAGCGGGTCGGCGAGGACGGCAAGGTCCGCAAGGTGATCCCCGTGGAGGAAACGCGGCGGATTTCCGAGTTCTTTTCAAAGTCGCCGGCCAGCGCGCCGCACCGGGTCGCCATCATCGACGCCGCCGACGACCTCAACCCCTTCGGCGCCAACGCCATCCTGAAGACCCTGGAGGAGCCGCCGCCGCACGGGGTGCTGCTGATGGTCACCCATTCGCCGGGGCGCCTGCTGCCCACCATCCGCTCGCGCTGCCGCCGGCTGGCCTTTCAGCCCCTGCCGCTGGAGGACGCCGCGGCCTTCGTGCGCGAGCGCGAGGACGTCAGCGTGGAAGACTCGCTCCGTCTGGCGCGGATGGCCGGCGGGGCGCCGGGCCGCGCCTGGGCGTTGGCGGGGCAGGGCGCCATCGCAATGGACGACGCCGCGCGGACCCTGTTCGAGGGCCTGCCGCGGGTCGACGAGGCCTTCGCCCTCTCGCTCGCCGACCGGTTCCGCGGGGGTGAGGGCCAGGCGCAGTTCGACCTGCTGTTCGACCGGCTGGGCGAGCGGGTCCACAGTTTCGCCGCCGAACGGGCCGGGCAGGGGATCGGCGGCCTGGACGCCTGGGCCCAGGCCTGGGAGACCCTGCAGCGGCTCAGCCGCGACGTGGAGGCCGTCAACCTCGACCGGGCCGACGCACTCTTCACGGCGCTCGGGGAGTTGCGTCAGGCCGCGCGCGCGGCCTAGACGAGCCCATGCTGATCGACAGCCACGTCAACCTGCACGCCCCGCAGTTCGATGAAGACCGCGAGGCGGTGATCGACCGCGCACGCGCCGCCGGCGTGCGGCTGATGGTCAATATATGCGACCGAGTGTCGAACTACGACAAGGTCCGCGCCGTGGCCGATCACCCGGACATCTGGGCGACGGTGGGCACGCACCCGCATGAGGCCAAGGAGAACCCAGACCTGGCGCCGCAGACCCTGATCGCGATCGCCGAAGATCCGCGGGTCGTGGGCATCGGCGAATGCGGCCTCGATTTCCACTACGACCTCAGCCCGCGCGACATCCAGGTCCGTGTGTTCCGCGCCCATGCGGCGGCGGCCCGCGACACCGGCCTGCCCCTGGTGGTGCACACCCGCGAAGCCGATCAGGTCATGGGCGAGATCCTCGAGGACGAATACGCCAAGGGGCCGTTCCGCCTGCTGATGCACTGCTACACCTCCGGCGCAGAATTGGCGTCGCGGGCAGCCGCGCTGGGAGCGTGGTTCTCGGTCTCGGGCATCGCCACCTTCAAGGCCGCCGAGGATGTGCGCGCGGTGATCCGCGACATGCCCGCCGACCGCATCATCGTCGAGACCGACTGCCCCTACCTCGCGCCTGTGCCCTATCGCGGGCGCCGCAACGAACCGGCGTTCGTGCCGCACGTCCTGGCCAAACTGGCGGAGGTCCGCGCTTGGGCGCTCGACGAGGCGGAGGCGCGGACCGAGGACGCCTTCTTCGCGCTGTTCGACCGGATCCCGCGCGAAGCCGAGGTGAGGCCGTGACGGCCACGCTGGGGTTCACCCTGCTGGGCTGCGGATCCTCCGGAGGCGTGCCGCGGGCCGACGGCGACTGGGGCGCCTGCGATCCCGCCAATCCGAAGAACTCGAGGACCCGCTGTTCCCTCCTCGTCCGGCGGCTGGGGCAGGGGGCCGAGCCCGAGACCACGGCCATCATCGACACCTCGCCGGACCTGCGGCTACAGACGGCGCAGGCCGGCGCCAAGCGGCTGGACGGCATCCTGCTCACCCACGACCACGCCGATCAGGTCCATGGCATTGACGACGTGCGGGCCTTTTTCATCCACCAGCGGGCCAAGATCGCCTGCCACATGGACGCGGCGACCGATGCCTCGATGATGCGCCGCTTCCGCTATATCTTCGAGCCGGAGGGCGGCTATCCGGCGATCTGCCAGCGGCGCGCACTCCCGCCGCATGGCGCGGCGTGGCAGGTCGACGGGCCTTCCGGGGTCATTCCGGTCACGACCTTCGACCAGGATCATGGCGGGGTGCGGTCCGTCGGCTACCGTTTTGGAGGCGTGGCCTATTCCAGCGACGTGGTGAACCTGGACGAGGCGGCGTTCGCGGCCCTGGCGGATCTGGACGTCTGGATCGTCGACGCCTTGCGCTATCGGCCACATCCGACGCATGCGCATCTCGAAAGAACGCTGGAGTGGATCGCGCGGCTGAGACCCAAGCGGGCGATCCTCACCAACCTGCATATCGACCTGGACTACGACACCCTGATGGCGGAGCTGCCGGCAGGCGTTGAGGCTGGGTATGACGGACTTCGAATTGAACATGAACTCAACGGCAATTTCTCGTGATTTCCAAGCCGCTTAAGCTCGGTTTCCTCGCGTCCAGGAACGGCTCCAGCGCGCAGGCCGTCGTGGCGGCGATCGGAGCCGGGGAGCTGGATGCCGAGGCGTGTCTGCTGGTCAGCAACAACCGCAGCGCACCGGCCCTGGTGTTCGCGGCCGAGGCGGGGATCGCGGCCTTCTCGATCGCCACCCAGGCCGATCCGGACGCCGCCGACGCGAGGCTGGCCCAGGCCATGGCCGATCACGGCGTCGAGCTGATCGTGCTGTCCGGCTACCTGCGCCAGCTGGGTCCGCGGACCCTCGGCCGCTACTCGGGCCGCATCCTCAACATCCATCCAGGTCCGCTGCCGGCATTCGGCGGCCACGGCATGTACGGCCGGCGGGTCCACGAGGCGGTGATCGCCGCCGGCGTCGCCGAGAGCGGCATCTGTATCCACCTCGTGGACGAGGAATACGACCGCGGCCCGGTGATTGCGCGAATGACGGCGCCTGTGAAGCCGGGAGACACGGCGGAAAGCCTGGAGACGCGCGTCACGGGCCTGGAGCCGGGATTCTTCGTCGAAACCCTCTGTCGGATCGCGCGCGGCGAGATCGTCCTCGGCTGAGCGGGCCTGGACGAGGATTGTGCCCGAGGCCCAACCGGTTCAGCTTGGCGGCAACAGGAAGTGGGAGGGTGACATGAATTACGCGCGTGCGACCATGATCGCCGTGGGCTTCGCGCTCATGGCCGGCGTCTCGGCCCAGGCTCAGGCCCCGGCCGCCGGTCCGCCGCCGGACGCGGTGAGCGATCCGTCGTTCAAGGGCCCGGAGGTCATCAAATTCATGGGCGTGAAGCCCGGCGACAAGGTGGCCGACATCGTTCCCGGGAAATTCGTACGCGCCCTCAGCATGGCGGTAGGCCCCAAGGGCAAGGTCTATGCGGTCCAGGTCGCCGAGGTGGTTAAGGCGCACCCGACGGCCTTGACTGGCGTTCAGGCCCTGGCGGCGCAGGCCGCGGACCACAACATCGAGGTCAGTTCGCCGCCGACCAACGCCATGGGTCTGCCGAGCGGCCTGGACGTCGTGTTCATCCGCCAGAACTATCATGACCTCTACGACAAGTTCATGGGTCCGGCCGACGTGCCGGCGTTCAACAAGCAGGTCTATGCCGCGCTGAAGCCCGGCGGCGTGTTCGTGATCCTGGACCACGCTGCGGTGGCCGGCGCGGACATGAGCGTCACCGAAAAGATCCATCGGATCGATCCGGCGCGCGTAAAGGCCGACCTGGCCGCCGCAGGGTTCAAGTTCGACGGCGAGAGCAACGTTTTGGCCAATCCGGACGACCCCCACGACAAGATGGTCTTCGATCCGTCGATCCGCGGGAAGACCGACCAGTTCCTCTACAAGTTCCGCAAACCCAAGTGAGGCGAGTCTTCCATAGGATAATTTCTGATAATCTTCCTTAGGCGCAAATGTAGGCGCAAAATGCAAATGTCAGTGCCGAGCAAGTTAGACGTGTCAGTCTCCCCGGCTGTTTTTTGGCCCCTGGGAGATGGCCACCATGCCGGTGCGGATCATGAGCGATGCGGAGCTGACCAAGTACGAGATTCTACGAGACGTCGATCACGAACGGACGCCGGTGCGCGCCGCCGCCCAGATCCTCGGGCTGACTGAGCGCCAGGTCTGGCGGCTTCTGAAGGCCTACCGGCTCCGCGGCGCTGACGGCCTGATCTCCAGGAAGCGCGGCCGACCGAGCAACCGCAAGACGCCCGACGATGTGCGGCTGGCGGCCATGGCCCTGGTCAAGGAACGCTACGCGGACTTCGGCCCGACATTTGCCGCAGAGAAGCTCGGCGAACTGCACGATCTGCACATCTCCCGCGAGACGTTGCGAGCCTGGATGGTCGCCGACGGCCTCTGGCAGACCCGCAGGAAGCGTCGCGGCCGGGTCTATCAGCCGCGCTACCGACGCGACTGTCTTGGCGAGCTGGTGCAGATCGATGGCTCCGAGCATCGCTGGTTCGAGGACTGTGGCCCCAAGTGCACCCTGCTGGTGTTCATCGACGACGCCACCAGTCGGTTGATGCACCTGCAGTTCGCCCAGACGGAGTCGACCTTTTCCTATTTCTCGGCGGCGCGGGCCTATCTCGAGACCCACGGCAAGCCGATCGCCTTCTACAGCGACAAGCATTCGGTGTTCCGCGTCAACCGGGCCGCCGGCGCGACCACGGATGGCAT
>NZ_SSMZ01000273.1 GCF_004799395.1 Phenylobacterium sp. | reverse complement strand
GATGGTCTTGTGGCCGACCGTCGCGCCGGCGACGCCGCCGACAACCGCGCCGACCGGCCCTGCGACCAAGGCCCCCGCGACGGCGCCGCCGACCGCGCCGCCGGCCGTGCCGGCGTTCTTGGGCAGAGGTTTGTCCTGGGCCAGCGCCCCGCCCGCGACGGCGGCGGCGAGCAGGCCGGTGAGAAGAAGTGTCTTCACGGTGGTTCTCTCCTGTCTGGTCCCCACCGACGGCCGACACCTTGAAACGCCGCTATCCCCGCCGCAAGGGGGGCCGCGCTCCCCGCCGCTTCGCCCCGCGGGCGGTGCGTGGCCTCCGGGCGGGATCCGAGCCGAGTCTCCGGACCTGGCGAGCCGCGTGCGTCCGCCCGATCGCGTCGGAGCCTGTCCCCACGTCGGCCGCAGGTCGATCCGGCAGGCGAACGGAGCCCGATGAAGGAGGGTGCGGCGCCGCTGGCCATCCCCGGCTTAAATTTCATGCGGGCCAGTCGGCCTCGGGGCAAGCCGGACACCCGGGCGCTTCCGCCGCCGGGTCCGCGGCCCTACAGTCGCGTCCGTGCCTGACCTTCAATTCCTATGCGCGTGATGACTGAGGCAGCCGTCTCATACCGGTATTTTCTCCCCGCGCCCGAGCTGCGCGCAATGATCACGACCTACTACGCGATCGAGATCGGCGGCGACGGGCTGACCGAGGAGCTCCTCTTTCCGGAGTGGGCCAATATCCGGCTTCTCCTCGACGGGGGATGGAGCCAAACCTTCGGCGACGGCCGCACCCTGAGCTTTTCGCCGCCCACGGCGCTGATGAGCGGCGTGATCAGCCGCACGGCGAGGATCCGGGGCGGGCCCGGGCGAGCCGTGGGCGTCGGCTTCCTGCCGGCTGGCTGGGGGGTCTTTACGTCCTTGCGCGCGCGCGACTACGTCGATGACATCGTCCCGCTGTCGACCTTTGTCGGCGCCGCTGCGGATGAGCTGCTGCACAATGTGCTGGCCGCACCCGATGATGCGGCGCTGGTCGCGGCGCTCGACGCATGGTTTCTGGCGCACGTGGCAGGCGCCGGCCTGCCCGACACCGCCCTGGTGACCGCGCACGAGGCGCTGCTGGACCCCGATGTGCGTTCAGTGGCCGAATGGGCCCGCCGCCTGGGACGCTCGCCTCGCCAGGCGGAACGACTGGCGCTGACCTACTTCGGCATGAGCCCCAAAGCCCTGCTTCGCCGTCAGCGTTTTCTTCGAAGTTTCGCTGCGATCCGAGAGCAACCGCCCGGGCTGTGGGGCCGGATGATCGATCCGGGCTATGTTGACCAATCCCAGTTCATCCGCGATTTCCGCTACTTCATGGGGATGCCGCCACGCGCCTATTTCGCGCGCGACGTCTCGTTCATGCGCGCAGCCGGCAAGGCGCGCGCCGCACTCCTCGGCGATCCGCTGCACGGCCTGCACGCCGCCGTCTCCGCCTCGGACTCCTCCAGCGTGTAGCGCTTGCACCTCTCTTCGGACCTCGGTGCTGCGCCGGAATGACCGGGACGGGTGGCCCTGTCACCCAATTCCCCTCTCCCTCACCCCGCGCAAAGCGAGAGAGAGGATCAAGGAGAGGGCGGCTCGGCGTCCCCAACACCTAAGTCTCTTCACCCCGATCCGACCACCACGCCGAAGCTCACATCACCCCCTGCAATGCAGGAGCCATCCACACAGGACCTTCCGAACGCCGGGCACGAGTCAGAAACGCCCCCAACCACCAAAAGGCGAAGGCCCGCGGCGCTGGCCGCGGGCCTTCATGGTGGAGCTAAGCGGAGTCGAACCGCTGACCTCTTGAATGCCATTCAAGCGCTCTACCAGCTGAGCTATAGCCCCGGGTCTCGGGTCTCCCTGAAAACCCGGGGGTCTTCAGGAAGGCGCGGAACCTATTCAAAGCGTCCGGTGCGATCAACCCATCTGGTGAGGGTTTTTCGTCACACCGAACAATCACCTGTCCTACCGGTCGTCTTCGCCCTCGCCCGGCAGGCCCTCGATCTCGGTCTCGTCGAACTCGTCGTCCTCGTCCTCTTCCAGGAACGGGACATCGGCGTCGTCCTCGACCTCTTCCTCGTCGGTGAACTCGCCCAGGTCCTCGGAGACGGCGGGCGCCGGCTCGGCGTCCTCGTCGTCGTCGGCGGCCAGCACGGGGTCGTCGATGACCTCGTCCAGCTCCGGCGTGACGACCTCTTCTTCCTCTTCTTCGTCCTCGGCCTCGGCGTCGTCCTTCACCTGGTCTTCGCGTTCCTCCGCCTCTTCCGGCTCCGGCGTCACGGCGCGGGCGCGGACGCGGCGGTTGCGGACCGCTTCGTCAGGGTCGAATTCGGTGTCGCACTTGGGACAATGCGCCGGGCGCTTGCCCAGGTCGTAGAACTTCGCTTGGCAGTTGGGGCAGACCTGCTTGGAGCCCAGTTCGGGATTGGCCAAAGGCGATGATCCTTAAACGTGTATTTGGGGGCGGTTCGGAAGGCGGGCTCCCTTGCCACGCACGAGAGCGGCTGTCAAAAGCAATCCCCCTCTTCGAAACCGCAAGCCCTCGGAGGCTCGTTTCCATCAGATGACGGTGACCCAGTTGGTCGCCAAGCGCGCCGGCGGTCTGACCGGGACCGTGCGCGCGCCGGGGGACAAATCCATTTCGCACCGCGCGCTCATCCTGGGCGCCCTGGCGCAGGGCTTGACCGAGGTCGAGGGCCTGCTGGAAGGCGAGGACGTCAAGCGAACCGCCCAAGCCATGGCGGCCTTCGGCGCGGGCGTCGAAAGGCTCGGCGAGGGCCACTGGCGGATCGAGGGCAAGGGCGGCTTTGCCGAGCCCGCCGATGTGGTCGATTGCGGCAACGCCGGCACCGGGGTTCGGCTGATCATGGGCGCCGCGGCCGGCTTCGACATGGCCGCCACCTTCACCGGCGATGCTTCCCTGCGCGGCCGGCCGATGAACCGGGTGCTGAAACCGCTGGGCGAAATGGGCGCGAGCTGGATCTGCCGGGCCGGCGGGCGTCTGCCGCTGACGCTCAAGGGCGGCGGGCTGAAGCACATTTCCTACGTCCTGCCCGAGCCCTCTGCCCAGGTGAAGTCCGCGGTGCTGCTGGCCGGCCTCCACGCCGAGGGCGGGGCCGAGGTGATCGAACCCGAGGCCACCCGCGACCACACCGAGCGCATGCTGCGCGCCTTCGGCGCCCAGGTGGACGTCCATGAGGAGGCGGCCGGACGCCGCCGCATCGTCCTGGCCAGCGGCCAGGGCCTGACCGGGACCAAGGTGCGCGTGCCGGGCGACCCCTCCTCAGCGGCCTTCCCGCTGGTGGCGGCGCTGATCACGCCGGGATCGGTGGTGACCGTACAGGGGATGCTCTTGAATCCGCTACGCATAGGCCTCCTCGACACCCTGGGCGAGATGGGCGCCGACCTCTCCGTCGCCAATGTCCGCGAGGAGGGCGGCGAGACCGTCGCCGACGTCACCGCGCGTTACTCCCAGCTTGTAGGCGTTGAGGTCCCTCCGGAGCGCGCGCCCTCGATGATCGACGAATATCCGATCCTCGCCGTGGCCGCCGCCTTCGCCGACGGCCCGACCGCCATGCGCGGCATCGGCGAGATGCGGGTGAAGGAAAGCGACCGCATCGCGCTGATGGCCGCCGGTCTCGCCGCCTGCGGCGTCGCCGTCGAGGAAGGTCCCGACAGCCTGACCGTCGTCGGCGCCCAGCGCGGCAATCACGGCGTCAAGGGCGGCGCAGAGGTCACGACGCACGGCGACCACCGCATCGCGATGAGTCACCTGATCCTCGGCTTGTCCGCCGACCAGCCCGTCGCCGTCGACGAACCCGGCATGATCGCCACCAGCTTCCCCGAGTTCCTCGGCCTGATGCGCGGCCTCGGCGCGGAGATCGAGGAATGAACGAAGACGCCCCGCTCAAGAGTTTCGTCATCGCCGTCGACGGGCCGGCGGCGTCGGGCAAGGGGACCATCGCGACGGGGCTGGGCAAGGCCTTCAGCCTGCCGGTCCTGGACACCGGCCTGCTCTATCGCTGTGTGGGGGTGCTGGTGAAGAAAGCTGGCGAGAGCCTGGACGACGAGGGCTCGGCGGCCGCCGCCGCCGCCCTGCTCACCGCCGACCAGCTGGACGACCCGGCTCTTCGCACCCGCGCGGCCGGCGAACTCGCGAGCCGGGTGGCCGTGCATCCGCGGGTGCGCGACGCCCTGCTCGACTTCCAGCGCACCTTCGCGCGCCAGGAGGGCGGGGCGGTGCTGGACGGACGCGACATCGGCACGGTGATCGCCCCGGACGCGTCGGCCAAGCTCTTCGTGACCGCGTCTCCCGAGGTTCGCGCCGAGCGGCGCTGGAAGCAGCTGAAGGCGCAGGGTGAGCGGGTTTCGCTGAAGGACGTGCTGGCCGACATCCGCCGCCGGGACGCCCGCGACGGCGGCCGCGACGCCGCCCCGATGAAGCCCGCGGCCGACGCGGCCTTGCTGGATACCTCTGAAATGACTATAGACCACGCCGCCGATGCGGCCCGCCGCATCGTCGAGGCGGCGCGTGCGAAGTGGCTCTCCTCCCAGTAGGGGCAGCCAACGAGCAAATCCAACACGCCATTCCCTCGGACGGCTGCGGGCAGAATTTCACCAGCGCTGTGGGGCCATCCCCTTGCGCCTTCGGTTCAACCCTTAACCCGACGTGGGGCGACCGTCCGACGGCTTGATTGGCCGCGCGGGACCTCCGTCATTCGATACGAAAGACCACTATGGCTGACGATATGAGCATGAACCCGACGCGCGACGACTTCTCCGCGCTGTTGGACGAGTCCATGGGCGGACGCGACTTCATGGAAGGTCAGGTTGTCCACGGCAAGGTCGTGGCGATCGAGAAGGACATCGCGATCATCGACGTCGGTCTGAAGACCGAAGGCCGCGTCTCGCTGAAGGAGTTCGGCGAGGAAGAGGGCAAGCCCCCGATCAAGGTCGGCGACACCGTCGAGGTGTTCCTGGAACGCGTCGAAAACGCCATGGGCGAAGCCGTCCTGTCGCGCGACAAGGCCCGCCGCGAGGAAGCCTGGACCCGCCTGGAAGCCGTCTACGAGCGCAACGAGCCGGTCATGGGCGCCATCGTTGGCCGCGTGAAAGGCGGCTTCACCGTCGACCTCGGCGGCGCCTCGGCCTTCCTGCCGGGCTCCCAGGTCGACATCCGCCCCGTCCGCGACGTCGGCCCGCTCATGGGCCGCGAGCAACCGTTCGCGATCCTCAAGATGGACCGCCCGCGCGGCAACATCGTCGTCTCCCGCCGTGCGATTCTCGAGGAAGCCCGCGCCGAACAGCGCACCGAGCTGGTCTCCCAGCTGCAGGAAGGCGAAGTCCGCGAAGGCGTGGTCAAGAACATCACCGACTACGGCGCGTTCGTGGACCTGGGCGGCATCGACGGCCTGCTGCACGTCACCGACATGAGCTGGAAGCGCGTCAACCACCCGAGCCAAGTGCTGGCGGTGGGCGACACCGTTAAGGTGCAGATCGTCAAGATCAATCCCGACACCCAGCGTATCTCGCTCGGCATGAAGCAGTTGCAGTCCGATCCGTGGGACGGCGTGGAAGCCAAGTACCCGGTGGGCGCCAAGTTCACCGGCCGCATCACCAACATCACCGACTACGGCGCCTTCGTGGAGCTGGAGCCGGGCGTCGAAGGTCTGGTGCACGTCTCCGAAATGTCCTGGACCAAGAAAAACGTCCATCCCGGGAAGATCGTCTCGACCAGCCAAGAAGTCGAAGTCGTCGTCCTGGATGTCGATCCGTCCAAGCGCCGCGTGTCACTGGGCCTCAAGCAGGCCATGGCCAATCCGTGGGACGCCTTCCTGGCGGCTCATCCCGTCGGCTCGACCGTCGAGGGCGAAGTCAAGAACGCCACCGAATTCGGCCTGTTCATCGGCCTCGACAACGACATCGACGGCATGGTGCACCTTTCCGACCTCGACTGGGCGGTGCCCGGCGAGGAGGCCATCGCCAAGTACAACAAGGGCGACATGGTCAAGGCCAAGGTGCTGGACGTCGACGTCGAGAAGGAACGCATCTCGCTTGGCATCAAGCAATTGGCCGGCGACCCGATGCAGGGCGACACCTACCGCAAGGGCCAGACCGTCACCGTTCAGGTCACCGAGATCACCTCGGGCGGCATCGAGGTGAAGTTCGGCGAGGATGAAGCCCCGATGACCGCCTTCATCCGCAAGTCGGACCTCTCCCGCGACCGTGCGGACCAGCGGCCGGAACGCTTCGCCGTCGGCGACCGCCTGGACGCCCAGATCGCCAACGTCGACAAGGCCGCGCGCCGCGTGTCCCTGTCGGTGAAGGCCCTGGAAATGGCCGAGGAAAAGGAAGCCATCGAGAAGTTCGGGGCGTCCGATAGCGGCGCCTCACTTGGCGACATCCTGGGCGCGGCTCTGCGCGAGAAGGCCCAGAAGGACTAAAATCCGACGCCTTGAAGGCTTAGGACAGGGCGGCGGACCGGGTGACCGGTCCGCCGTTTTTCTTTTTGTACAGCCGCCGTATCGTAGGGGTTAGGCGCGCCGCCCCGGCGCGGCAGGAGCCATGTCGTTGTCCTCGCGTCTCGTCCTCGCCTCGGTTCTGGCTTCGATCCCTATCGCCTTCGCCCTGCCAGCCGCCGCGGCCGACCAGCCACTCTATGCGCCGCCGGCCCCCTGGGTGGACGTTGCCCCGATCCCGCCGCCGCCGCCCGAAGAGGGCGCGCCGGCCATTCAGATCCTCATCGACGACCACCAGAGCCGCCTCGACCCGGCAGGCGACGCCTACTACGCCCACCGGGCCTTCAAGGTCCTCAAACCCGAGGGCTTGGCGGGCGTGAAGTCGATCAGCGTCATCTGGAGCCCGGACACCGAGACCATCACCTGGCACACCCTGGCGATCATCCGCGGCGGCCAGACCATCGACCTGCTGGCCGACCGCAAGGACATGCTGGTGCTCCGGCGCGAAACCAACCTGGAGCAGGCGAGCCTGGACGGGCGGATCACCGCCTCACGCCAGATCGATGGCCTGCAGACCGGCGACATCCTCGACATCGCCTACACGCGCCTGCGGGCGGACCCGGTCCTGAAGGGCCACTCCTTCGACGCCGAGGGCATGGCCTTCGCCGGAGTGGCGGGTCGCTACCGCACGATCATCTCCTGGCCCAAGGGCGATCCGGTGACCTGGAAGGCGATGGTGGGTTTCGGTGACCCGGTGCTCGCCGACAAGGATGGCCGAACGACCCTCAGCCTCGACAAGACGCTGATCCAGCCGCCAAAGCCGCCGATCGGCGCGCCGCTACGCTTCCGCCGGGTTGGCCAGATCGAAGCCACCAGCTTCCAGAGCTGGAACGAGGTCTCCAAGTTGATGGCGCCGCTCTACGCCAAGGCTTCAACCATCCCCAAGACCTCGCCGATCAAGGCCGAAGCCGACGCCATCGCGGCCAAGACCGCCGATCCCAGGGCGCGCGCCTTCGCCGCTCTGCAGCTGGTCGAGGACAAGACCCGCTATTTCTTCATCGGCATGGGCGAGGGAAGCTACGTGCCGGCCGACGCCGACGACACCTGGGCGCGCCGATTTGGCGACTGCAAGGCCAAGACCGCACTCCTGCTGGCGCTGTTGAAGAACCTGGGCGTCGAGGCTGAGCCGGTGCTCGTGAACCTGGGATCGGGTGACGGCCTGGACGAGATGCCGCCGTCGCTGTCGGCCTTCAACCACGTCATCGTGCGGGTCAAGATCAAGGGCGAGTCCTACTGGCTGGACGGCACCCGAACCGGCGACACCAATCCGCAGGCGATGCACGCGCCGGCCCACAAGTGGGGCCTGCCGGTGCGCGCAGAGGGAGCGCCGCTGGAGAAGATCGTCGAGCCGCAGATCGACGTGCCGACGGTGCAGACGCTGACCCGCATCGACGCCACCAAGGGGCTCGACGCCAAGGCCGCGACGGACATACGGATCACCTACTCGGGCATCTACGCCACGTCGATTCGCGCCACCCTGGCGCGGACGCCGCGGGCCGACATGGAGCGCACCTTCCGCCAGCGGTATTCCTCACCCGGCAGCGGCATTGAGATCGAGCAGGTCAACTGGAGTGACGATCCGGCCAAGGACCTCTTCACCATCGATCTGCAGGGCGCCTACGACATGGACTGGCGCAAGAACCAGGACCTGGGCGTGCGTGAGTTCAAGGTCGGGCCCGGCGCCGCGCCGCCGGCCTTCCCGCGCCGCGATCCGGGCCCAAACGACACGGCCCCCTTCGCCCTGCCCTATCCGGCCTATACCCGCAGCCGCATCGAGATCGCCCTGCCGGACGGCGGCAAGGGCTATACGGTGCGCGGCGCAAGCGGGACCGAGCACGTCGCCGGCTACGAGATCGTCTCCAACGCCGCCATCGAGGGTGGGGTCGCGACCTTCTCCTCGGACCAGCGCACATTGATCCCGGAGATCAGCGCCGCCGACGCCGAGGCCGCCAACCTGCAGATCCGCCAGCTGCGCGACGTCGACAGCCTGGTGCGGGCCCCGGCCTGATCCGTGTCGGCCGGGCGTGCTGCGGGGGCCCTGCGCCCGGGAGTTGTGCGATTTGCCGGAAACAAGCTGCACCGTCGCGCCGTATCAACCCTTTTTACGCCTTGAATACAAAGGCGGACTCGCCCATGGTCACGCCGGTTCGAGGGGACCGCATGATCAAGTCTGAGCTGATCGCCAAACTCGCCGAAGAGAACCCGCACCTGACGCAGCGCGACATCGAGCGCGTCGTCAGCGTGGTTCTGGAGCGCATGATCCTGGCGCTGGAAACCGGCGGGAGGGTGGAATTGCGCGGTTTTGGCGCGCTCTCGGTCCGTTCGCGCGACGCGCGGGCCGGCCGCAATCCGCGCACCGGCGAGCCGGTGGACGTGCGGGCTAAGCACGTTCCGTTCTTCAAGAGCGGCAAGGAGCTGCGGGAGCGCCTCAACCTCTCCGACGATTAGGTCTCGGGCGAGTAGGGTCTGTCATGAGTGAGCCGGCCAAAGCCAAGCCGAGCATCTTTGGCGAGTTCCGCGAGTTCATCGCCCGGGGCAACGTCATTGACCTGGCGGTCGGCGTGATCATCGGCGCGGCCTTCAACGACATCGTCAAGGGCCTGGTCGACAACGTCGTCATGCCGCCGGTGGGCCTGCTGTTGAGCGGCGTCGATTTCTCCCAGATGAAGCTGGTGCTGAAAGCCGCCGATCCGGCGAAGAAGGCCGCCGAGGTGGCTGTCCAGTACGGCCTGTTCTTCAACACCCTGCTCCGGTTCCTGATCGTGGCCTGGGTGGTGTTCCTGCTGGTGAAGGGCGTCAACGCCATCCGCCGCAAGGACGCCGCCACGCCGCCGGCGGTCCCGCCGGCGCCGCCGCCGCAGGAAGTGCTGCTGACAGAGATCCGCGATCTACTGAAGGTGGGCCGCGTGGCCCCCGCGGACCGGCCCGCCGGCGAATAGCGGACTAGGCCTTTTCAACGTGGGGCGGTAAGGCTGCGACGCCCTCGCGGGGACGTTGCATGTCCGAAACCCAAAGGCGCGCCGAAGCCACGACCCTGCCGGACTGGGCGGCGGCGCTGTTCGGCCGGCCGCTGGTTCCCCTAGCGCAGGGGCCGATCCCCTCGGCGACGGTCTGGGCGATCGAGGGCGACCGTATCGCCGGGCGGATTTCCGAGCAGTTCAAGGCCGGCGCGGGCGAGTATCACGCCCGTTATGCCGCGAGCGCGCATTTCCAGAGCCTCTTCGAGCAGACCCTCAGCAAGCTCGGCCTCACCGTTCCCGAGGCCCCGCTGATCTTCGATATGGGCTCCGGATCGGGGGTCAATTCCATCGTCCCTTGCTTCAGCCTGTTCCCCGGCGCGCGCCAGGTCGCCAGCGACCTCTCGGGCGACCTCTTGGTCATGCTGGCGGACTATGCGGCGGCCATGGGGCTCTCCGATCGCGTCGTCTGCGTGGTCATGGACGCCATGGGGGCCAACGTCCTGCCCGAGCGGTTCGACCTGGTCACCGGCGCCTCGATCCTGCATCACCTGGTGCGGCCGGTGCACGGACTGCAGGCGGCGGCCCGCGCGCTCAAGCCGGGCGGCCAGGCGATCTTCTTCGAGCCTTTCGACGGCTATGGCCTGTTGCGGCTGGCCTACGAGCGCATCCTGGCCGAGGCCGCCCTGCGCGGCGAGGCGCTGGCGCCGGAGGCCGAGCGGGTGCTGCGCGCCATGACCGCCGACATCGCCGCGCGGACCAATCCGGACTGGCGGGCGCCAGGCTTCTCCAACATGGACGACAAGTGGCTGTTTTCCCGGGAGGCCTTCGAAGGCATGGCGCGCAACGCCGGCTTCGAAAGCGTTCGCTTCCTGCCGCACAACAACCACCCGACGCTTTACCGCGACGTGGCCGCGGTGCAGTTGCGGCTGGGCAGCGGCCTCGACGACCTGACCCTGCCGGCCTGGGCCAACGACATCCTCGACGGCTTCGACCGCGCCCTGCCGATGGCGGCGAAGAACCAGATGATGCTCGAGGGCTCCGTGGTGCTGACTAGGGCGGCGTGACGCTTCTCCCTTGCGGGGAGGGTCCCTAGCCCCCTAATCCGCAGCCATGGGCGTCCAAGCGAAGATCTGCGGGATCAGCACCCCCGAAGCGGTCACAGCCGCGCTGAGCGGCGGCGCGGCCTATCTGGGGTTCATGTTCTTCGAGAAGAGCCCGCGCAATGTCGCGCCCGACGCCGCCTGGCGGTTGGCCCAGCCGGTCAGAGGCAAGGCGAAGATCGTGGCCGTTCTGGTCGATCCCAGTGACGCCGAGGCCGATCGTATTTCGGAGATCCTGCAACCCGATCTGATCCAGCTTCACGGCAAGGAGACGCCGGCCCGCGCGCGCGCGATTGGCCAGCGGACCGGCGCCGGGGTTATCAAGGTCCTGCCGGTTTCGGAGGCCGCCGACCTCGACGGCGCCCGTGAGTTCGAAGCGGTGGTCGAGCACCTGATGTTCGAGACAAAACCGCCGAAGGATGCCGAGCGGCCGGGCGGCCATGGCAAGCCCTTCGACTGGACGCTGATGTCCGGTCGGCGCTTCCAGCGGCCCTGGTTCCTGGCCGGCGGCCTCGATCCCTGGAACATCGCCGATGCGGTGCAGCAGTCTGGCGCGCCCCTGCTGGACGTTTCCTCTGGCGTGGAGCGCGGTCCCGGACTAAAGGACCCCGCCTTGATCGCCGCGTTCCTCGACGCCGCCAAACGCGCCTGAAGCCTTACCCCCAAAAGCCGCCCAGTGAACGCGCCCTCAAATCCTTCGCCTGTCCGGCCCAATGACTATTCGGCCTATCCCGACGCCAACGGGCGGTTCGGCGACTATGGCGGCCAGTACGTGCCTGAGACCCTGATGCCGCTGGTCCACGATCTGGACGCGGCCTATTCGGCGGCCAAGGCGGATGAGGGCTTCCAGGCCGAACTGGCCGGTTTCCTGACCCACTACGTCGGCCGTCCGAGCCCGCTCTATTTCGCCGAGCGGCTCACGGCCCACTACGGCGGCGCCAAGATCTATCTGAAGCGCGAGGAGCTGAATCACACCGGCTCGCACAAGATCAACAACTGCATGGGCCAGATCCTGCTGGCCCGTCGGATGGGCAAGACCCGGATCATCGCCGAGACCGGCGCCGGACAGCACGGCGTGGCCACTGCCACCGTCTGCGCCCGCTTCGGCCTGCCCTGCGTGGTCTATATGGGCGCAGTGGATGTGGAGCGGCAGAAGCCCAACGTCTTCCGGATGAACCTTCTGGGCGCCGAAGTGCGGCCTGTCACCTCCGGCTCGGCGACGCTCAAGGACGCCATGAACGAGGCGCTCCGCGACTGGGTCACCAACGTCCACGACACCTACTACCTGATCGGCTCGGCCGCTGGCATGCACCCCTATCCGGTCATGGTCCGCGACTTTCAGGCGATCATCGGCCGCGAGGCGCGCGAGCAGATCCTGGAAGCCGAGGGCCGTTTGCCCGATGCGGTCGTGGCCTGTGTCGGAGGTGGATCGAACGCGATCGGCCTCTTCCACCCTTTCCTCAACGACGCGGAGGTGAAGATCTTCGGCGTCGAGGCGGCGGGCGAGGGCCTGGATACCGGCCGTCACGCCGCGGCGATCAACGGCGGCCGCCCGGGCGTTCTGCACGGCAACATGACCTACCTCTTGCAAGACCGCGAAGGCCAGATCGAGGAGGCGCACTCGATCTCCGCCGGCCTCGACTATCCCGGCATCGGCCCCGAGCACGCCTGGCTGCACGACGTGGGCCGCGCCACCTATCTGTCCGCCACCGACACGGAGTCGCTGGAGGCCTACAGCCTGCTGGCAAAGCTGGAAGGCATCCTGCCGGCCATCGAAAGCGCCCATGCGCTCGCCCGCCTGCCGGAAATCACGAAAGAGGTCGGCAAGGACGGGATCGTGGTGCTGAACCTCTCCGGACGGGGCGACAAGGACGTGGCCGCCGTCGCCGCCCATCTGGGGATGGAGATTTGAGCAAGGCCCGTATCGACGCCCGCTTCGCCGCGCTGAAGGCCGAGGGCCGCGCGGCTTTCGTGGCCTATGTGATGGCCGGCGACCCGGATGCCGCCACCGCCGCCAAGATCCTCGCCGGTCTGCCTGCCGCTGGCGCTGACCTGATAGAGCTCGGCTTCCCGTTTTCCGATCCGATGGCCGAGGGCCCGCCGATCCAGCGCGCGGCCCAAAGAGCGCTGAAGAACGGCATGACGCTGCAGGGCACGCTGGACCTGGCGCGCGGCTTCCGCGCCGGCGACGTCACGACGCCGCTGATCCTGATGGGCTACATGAACCTCATCGTCACCTGCGGCATCGAGGCTTTCGCCCGCGATGCGGCCGACGCCGGGGTCGACGGGGTGATCGTGGTCGATTGCCCGCCCGAGGAGGCCGGGCCGCTCGCCGACGCCCTCGATGCGGCCCAGGTCTCCCTGATCCGCCTGGCGACGCCGACCAGCGACGATCTGCGGCTGAAGACCATTGTTCGCCGCACGTCGGGTTTCGTCTATTACGTCTCCGTGGCGGGCGTGACGGGGGTCAAGGAGGCCGATGCGGCGGAGGTCGCGCCTCATGTGGCGAGGGTTCGCGCGGCATCTGGGCTGCCGGTGGCGGTGGGGTTCGGCATCAAGACCCCGGAACGCGCCGCGGCGATCGCCCGCGTCGCGGATGCCGTGGTGGTGGGGTCCGCGCTTGTGGACGAAATCGCCGAAGCAGTGGAGATGAACGAAGACGTGACCCAGCGGGTTCTTTCCAAAGTGAGTTCCTTGGCTAAGGCTGTGCGCTCGGCGCGAGTCGGCCAAACGACGGTCTAGAACCATGGCGATGGCTGAGCAGAGAAACGACAAACCCGGCCGCCCGACGCCAGCGCCCAAGGAGCGGACCGGCTGGCTGTCGCGTATCGCGCCCGGAGTGCGCAACGCCTTCTCCAAGCGTGAGACGCCCGAAAACCTCTGGGTGAAATGCCCCGACACCGGGGAGATGATCTATCGTCCCGATCTGGAGGCCGCGCTCTGGGTGACCCCCAGCGGTCACCACATGCGGATCGGGGCGGCCGCCCGGCTGCGCTACACCTTCGACGACGGCAAATTCGAACGGATTTCCTCGCCGATCGTCGCCGACGACCCGCTGAAATTCCCCGATGTGAAATCCTATCCCGATCGCCTGAAGGCCGCGCGCAAGGCGAGCGGCGAGCAGGACGCGATGGCGGTCGGCTACGGCAATATCCAGGGCGAGCCGGCGGTGGTCGCCGTCCAGGACTTCGCCTTCATGGGCGGGTCGCTGTCGATGGCCGTGGGCGAGGCCTTCATCAAGGCCGCGCAGGAAGCCGTGAAGCGAGAGGTCCCCTTTGTGATCTTCACCGCCGCAGGCGGCGCGCGCATGCAGGAAGGGACGCTGTCCCTGATGCAAATGGCGCGCACGACGCTGGCGCTGAACGAGGTGAAGGCGGCGGGCCTGCCCTATGTGGTGGTGCTGACCGACCCGACCACCGGCGGCGTCATGGCCTCCTACGCCATGCTGGGCGACGTCCACCTGGCCGAGCCCAACGCGCTGATCGGCTTCGCCGGCCGCCGAGTGATTGAACAGACCATCCGCGAAACCCTGCCGCCGGGCTTCCAGCGCGCCGAGTTCCTGATGGAGCGCGGCATGGTCGACAAGGTGGTGACGCGCGCCGAGCTGCCGGCGGTTCTGGGCTCGATCTTGAAGACCCTGATGATGGGGCGCGCCCAACTTCCCGCCGCCTGATGTGACCCCGGCCATCGACCACGACCCGATCCGCGCCTCCGACGCGGTGATCCAGCGCCTGCGCGCCAACCATCCGGTGCTGATCGACCTGACGACCGGACGCGTCGAGCGATTGCTGGCGGCGCTAGGCCATCCCGAACGTCGCCTGCCGCCGGTAATCCACGTGGCTGGCACCAACGGCAAGGGCTCGACCGTCGCCTACCTGCGGGCGATCTCCGAGGCGCAAGGCCTGAGCGTCCACGCCATCACCTCGCCGCACCTTGTGCGATTCGCCGAGCGTATCCGCATCGCCGGCAAGCTGATCACCGACGCCCAGCTGGACGACCTCACCGACCGGATCGAGGCGGCCAACGGCGGTCAGCCGATCAGCTTCTTCGAGATCACCACGGTCCTGGCCCTGCAGGCCTTCGCCGAAACGCCCGCCGATATCTGCCTGGTGGAGGTGGGCCTGGGCGGCCGGTTCGACGCCACCAACGTCTTCGACGCCCCGGCGGTTAGCGTGATCACGCCCGTCGACTACGACCACCTGGAGATGCTGGGGCCGGAACTCGGCAAGATCGCCTGGGAAAAGGCCGGGATCATCAAGCGCGGCCGCCCGGTCGTGGTCGCCCGCCAGCCCGACGAGGCCCTGGAGGCCATCGAGCGCGAAGCCGACGACCGCATGGCGCCCTTGTTCCTAATGGGCCGTGACTTCGACGCCTGGGAGGAACGCGGCCGCCTGATGGTGCAGATGCCGGATCGGCTTCTGGACCTGCCGGCCCCCAGCCTGTTCGGGGGCTATCAGTTCGACAACGCCGGCCTGGCGGTGGCCGCGGCGCTGACCTTCAATCACGACCTAGGCGAAGACGACCTGGGCCGCGGCGTCTCGTCGGCCGTCTGGCCGGCGCGCTTCCAGCGCCTGACCAAGGGCCCGCTGGCGGCGCTCGCAAAGGCGCGGGGCTCGGACCTGTGGCTGGATGGCGGGCACAATCCGCACGCCGGCCGCGCCCTGGCCGAGGCCGCCTCACGCCTGGTGGACCGCGACCCGCGGCCCCTGGTGCTGATCGCCGGCATGTTCGCCAGAAAAGACGCCGAGGGCTATTTCCGCCCCTTCGCCGAGATGCACCCCAAGGTCTTCACCACCACCTTCGAGTCCGACATGGCGGCCACGCCGGGCGATCTGGCGGAAGCTGCGCGCCTGGCCGGGCTCGACTCCACGCCCGTGTCAGATGTCACCGAGGGCGTCCGCAAGGCCCTGGACGGCTCCGGCCCGGCTCCGCACGTCCTGATCTGCGGCGGCCTGCATTTCGCTGGCGAAGTCCTGGCCATGAGCTCGGACACCTGGCCGAGCTGAGCGGCCAAGAAAAAGCCGCCCGCGCCAGTCGGCGGGGCGGCTCGTTTCCAGTCTAGGTCAAGCGACTAGGCCGCGGCGGCGACGCCGGCCTCGTTCAGCCATTCCAGGATCTTCTGCTTGGGCATGGCGCCGACCTTCATGGAAGCCATCTGGCCGTCCTTGAACAGCATCATGGTGGGGATGCCTCGCACGCCGTAGCGCGAGGGCGTGGTCGGGCTTTCTTCGATGTTCAGCTTGGCGATGGTGACGTTCGCGCCCAGCTCGGCCGCGATCTGCTCGAGGGCAGGGGCGATCTGCTTGCAGGGGCCGCACCACTCTGCCCAGAAGTCGACGAGGACGGGGCCGGCGGCCTGCAGGACGTCCTTTTCGAAGGATTCGTCGGTGACCTTCACGGTGCTCATGAAATTCTCCTTGCGCGTCAGCGGGTTCCGTACGTGGAGCCGACACATCCCGATCCGCCCATGTAGGAGCGCATCACCCTGGTATCAACCTCAACCACGGAGCTCGGCAAGCGCTTTCGCCAGCAGGTTTTCTGAGACGGGCATCAGCTTCGGCCCGTCGGTCCAGACCAGCGCCGCCTCGACGGTCCGGCCCGGGAAAACATCGCGCAGCACGGCGGCGTAGATCGCCATCTGGCGCAGGTACGCGGGATCGGCGTCTTCGATGCGGTTCGGCGAGGGCCGGTTGGTCTTGAAGTCGGCGACCAGGACGCGATCGGGTAGGACCACCAGGCGGTCGATGCGGCCACTGATCTTCAGGCCCGCGGGCAGGCCGGCGGCGGATCCGGCGATGGCCACCTCGGCCCGGCTGCCGGGTCCGAACACCTCGGAGAAGCGGGGATCTTCGAGGACCAAGAGGGCGGCGGCGGCCATCTCCGCGCGCTGGACGTCGCTCAGGTCACGCTCGCGGGCCAAGAGAGCCTCCGCGCCCGCGGCCCATTCGCCGGGCGCCAGGTCCGGCAGGATTTGCAGCAGCCGGTGGATCAGGTCGCCACGCCGGAAGCGTCCCAGCCCACCCACCGCCGATAACGGAGAGGGCGCGGCCAGACGGGCGTCCTCGCCGAGGTCCGCGGGCGACGCGTAGCGGGCGAAGGCTTCGGCCGGCGGCGCCGTAGCAGTCCAGGCGGGCAGGGTGATGGCCCTCGGCTCAGCGCCGCCGCTCCGGCCCAGGACCCCCGGGTCGGGCCCGAAGCGCTGGAATTCCAGACCATCTCGGGCGACCGCGCGGACCCCGGGCGCGATGTCGGCATGGGCCAGCGCATCGCGTACCGCACCCCACCAGCCGGCCAGCTTGGCCGGATCGGTCCGCTCCGAGATCCGACCGCAGAGCACCAGCCGATCCCGCGCGCGGGTCAGGGCCACATAGAGCAGGCGATAGGCCTCGGCCTCGTCGCGCCGGGCCCGAGCCTCGCGCGCCTTGGCCGTGGCCTCGCAGTCACGGACGCCCGACGAGCACCAGAGGAAGCCTTCGTCGCCGGGGTTCCCCGCGCGCATCAGCGGCGAGCCGCGGGCGGTCTGGGTGAGGGTGGTCTCCGGCAGGAAAACGATCGGCGCCTCCAGGCCCTTGGCGCCGTGGGCGGTCATCACCCGCACCTCATGGCGCTCGGCCTCCATCTCGCGCTTGATGGTGATGTCGAGGCCGGCGAGCTCGGCGGCGAGGCGCTCCAGGTCATGGACCCCGCGCGCCTCGGCCGCCAGCACCTGGTTCAGGAACTCATCCAGGGCGTCCTCGGCCTCAGCGCCCAGGCGGCGCAGCAGGCGCTGGCGCATGGAGCGGCCATCTCCGCCACGGGCGCCCAGCCGCCGCGCGTAGAATTCGAAGGGCCGCTGCTGGCCAGCCTCGGCCAGGGCGCCGGCCAAGAAGGCGTGGGCCTCAGCCCACTCTGGCCGCTCGTCCGCCCGACGCTGCAGGCGGTTCCATAGGCCCTCGCCCTTGCGCCCATGGGCCAGGGCATAGAGCGCATCGTCGTCCAGACCGCAGAACGGGCTCTTCAGCAGCGCCGCCAATGTCAGCTCGTCGCCGGGGAACAGCACGAAGCGGGTGAGCGCCGTCAGGTCGTCGAAGACTATGTGCTCCGAAAGCGCCAGCCGGTCGGCGCCCGCCACCGGAATGTCCGCATGCTTCAGGGCCCGCAGGATCTCCTCGAAGAGGGCCCGGCGGCGGCGCACCAGGATCAGCACGTCGCCGGCGTGGGCTGGGCGCCAGACCTTCTTGCCCTTGTCGTAGACCGCCTCTCCGGCGGCGATCAGCGCCTTTATCTCGGTGGCGATGCGGCGCGCGAGCCGACGGTTGGCGCTATCCTCCGGCTCGGCGTCCAGGGGCGCGTCCCAGGCCTCGCGTTCCTCGCCCTTGGCCTCGATCTCCAGCGGCCAGACATCGACGCAGCCGGCGTGGTCGAGGCGTTCGGCCTTGTGGACGACCGGCTCCAGTTCGTCGCGGGGCTGGATCGCGCCCGCCAGCGCCGGCGGCGAAAACACTGCATCCACAAAGCTCAGCACCTGGGGCGTCGAGCGCCAGGAGCTCAGCAGGTCGACGCGTTCGAACCGGTAGCCGGCGCCGGTCGCCCGGTCGCGGTGGAACTCGAACTTGCGCAGCAGCAGTTCCGGCCGCGCGCCCTGGAAGGAATAGATCGACTGCTTCTCGTCGCCGACCACGAACATGTCGCGCACGCGGGCCTCGCCACGCACCCCGGCGCCGGAAAAGAACTCCTCGGTCAGGGCATCGACAATGGTCCACTGGTCGGGCGCGGTGTCCTGCGCCTCGTCCACGAGGATGTGGTCGATACCGCCGTCCAGCTTGTAGAGGACCCAAGACGCCGCGGGCCGATCGCGGAGCAGGTGGCAGGTCTTCTCGATCAGGTCGGCGAAGTCGAGGGCGCCGGCCGCGTCCTTCTCCAGGCGATAGGCGGTCAGGTAGGCGTTGGCGAGCGTCAGGACGTGGGCGGTGTCCACAGCGATGGTCGCGGCGCGGATGCGCTGGCGGGCCAGCTCGAGGCGCGCCTGCTCGGCCAGCAGTTTCTGGCGCAGGCCTTCGTGGGCCTTCAGGCCGCTGGTCTTGCCGACCCACTTGACCCCATCGCCCTCGCCGCCCTGGGTGAAGAAGATCGCCAGGGCCTGGTCGAAGGTCGCCTCGGCGTCGCTGGCCGCCGCGGCGATCTGACCGCCGTATTTCTGATCGGTGGCCGTGCCCAGCAGCAGTACATTGGCGGCGTCGCGCCAGAGGCCGCGGTCCATCTGCACCATCGCCTCCGCGCCGATGGCTTCGGGGTCGGAGGCACGGGTGACGTCCACCGCGCGCCAGACCCAACCGATGGCGCCCTCCAGCCCGCCCTCGCGGCGCAGGAAGTCGGCCAGGAGGCCCCGGCGGCCCTCGAAGTCGGCGAACATCGCCTGGAAGCTCTGGAAGTCGAGCGCCACCGACATCCGCGCATAGGCCTCAGCAACTTCGCCGGCGGTGACCAAGGCCAAGCCTGCCACGGTGCGTCGGGCCGCCGCCGCCACCGCTGCGGCGGCCGAATCATCCATCACCCGGAAGCCCGGCGAGACGCCCGCCTCCAGCGGGAAGCGCCGCAGCAGCTTTTCGCAGAAGGCGTGGATCGTCTGGATCTTCAGCCCGCCAGGCGTCTCTAGCGCCTGGGCGAACAGGCTGCGCGCCGTGGAGAGCTCCACCGCATCGAACGGCCGGTCCTCCAGCGCGCCGAGCTTCGCGGCCAGCTCGGCGTCGGGCGCCACGGACCAGTCACCTAGCACTTCAAACAGCCGCCGCTGCATCTCCGAGGCGGCGGCCTTGGTGTAGGTGACGCAGAGGATGGTCTCAGGCCTGGCGCCGGCCAGCAGCAGCCGCGCCACCCGGTCGATCAGGGTCTTGGTCTTGCCGGAGCCGGCGTTGGCGGTCACGAAGGCCGACAGGTTCGGGTCGGCGGCGATCCGCTGCGGGTCGCCGAGCGCGGCCTTCGGATCGAGCAGGACGACGCTCATTCCTCGCCCTCCTCGCCGCTGGTCGACCATTCGAAGACCCGCGCCAGGTGGTCGTAGTCGCTGACCCGCGCCTTCACGAACTGCGGGGCCACGCGGGACAGGTAGGGCTGGCCCGGACTATCGAAACGGCCGACCAGCTCGGCCAGACCGGCCAGGGCCTTGGCGGCCGCTTCGGCGCTTTCGTCCCCGGCCACCGCGCGGGTCTCGACCTTACCGGCCGGCTTGCGGCCGGTGATCTCCAGATAGGTCAGATCGCCGGGCTTGAGTGGACCAAGGTCCGGGAATCCGCCGGCCTGCAGGATGGCGGCGGTCAGCGTCAGCTGTGGCGAGAAACCGGTGGAGACCTCTCGCTTCGAGGGCGCCTTGCCCGTCTTGTAGTCGAGGATGTGGCCGAAGCCTTCGGCGGTGGCCTCGATCCGGTCGGCGCGGGCGGTGACCTTGAAGGGGCCGGCAGGCGCGGAGATCGTCCGCTCGCCCTTCAGTTCCACGTGGATCGTGCGGCCGTCTCGGCGTTCGTGTTCCAGTTTGGCCACCCACTCGGCCGCTTCGACCGCCAGCGCGGCCTCGCGCGCCATGGCCTCGTGCGGCAGGCCGGCCTTTTCCAGTTCCTTGAGATAGAGGTTCGCAAAGGTCGCCGCAGCATCCGGCGGCAGATCGGCGGGATAGGCCTCGGCGAAGCGCTCGAAGGCGGCGTGGATCGCGGTGCCGCGGGCCCGCGCGTCGGCGACCTCGTCGGGGCGGTTCAGCGGATAGAGCCGCAGGATATCGCGCGCCCAGACAGCGTAGGGATCGCGTGTCAGGCTCTCGATGCGCGTCACCGCCAGCTCGCGTGGCCGATGGGCGACCGGCGGCCGCGGCGACGGGCGCTTCGCCGGCGCATAGCCGTCCGGCGCGTCGAGATTGCGCGCCCAGGCCAGTATGTCCGGCCGCTCGGGGATCGCCAGCTCCGCCCCGCGTGTCAGGGTCTCCAGCCGCCAGAGCCAGCGGGACTTCACCGAGGGCGCGCCTTCGCGGCGTTCGGTGTGCAGCAGGATCACCTCCGGCGCGCAGGCGGCCTGGGCGAAATCGTGGGCGGCGAGGCCAATGCGGCGCTCCGGCGAAGGCAAGCCCAGAGCCTCGCGCATGGGCCGCGACAGGAAAGGGTCGAGCGCCGCGCCGCCGGGCCAGACGCCCTCTTCCAGCCCGGCGACCACCAGCCGGTCTGCGCGCACCAGCCGGGCCTCGATGGCGCCCAGGATGCGCAGGCGCGGATGGGTGGCGCCGCCGGAGCGCACCGTCTCACCCTCCATCAGCCGCGACAGCAGGTCGACGAAGCCGCGCTCGGTCACCCGCGGCAGCTTGCCGCCGTCCTGCACCAGGGCGCTCAGCAGCCGTGACATGGCCTCGCCGCCATGGCCGGCCCAGAGATTGTCGGCGCCCGCGGTAAGGGCTTCCATCGCCGCCGCGGTCCGCCGCGCGGCGTCGGCGGGCGAGCCCACGTCAGCCGGCCAGGCGAGACGTTCGACGATCGCCTGCAGCCGCTCGGCCAAGGGCAAAGCCTCCGGCGCCTTGGCCAGCCGCGCCTTGAGCTCGCCCCAGCTCCGCGGGCGAGGACCCCGCAGGGCCACGCGCTCCAGGATCTCGCTGTCTCCCAGCCGGGTAAACGGGTGCTTGAGCAGGCCGAGCAGCGTCACCGGGTTAAGCGGGTCAACAGCGGCGCGCGCCACCAATCCCGCCAGGGCCCCGCAGGCGCAGCCGGCCAGGCTCTCACCCACCGAGCTGTCGGGGATCACGCCCCAGCGGGCGAGTTTCGCGGCGACCCGCCGCGCCAGCATCTGATCGGGCGTGACCAGGGCGGCGGTCCGCTCCGGGGTCTCCAGCGCCTCGCGCAGCAGTAGGGCCGTGGCGGTCGCGGCCTCCTCCTCCGTACGCGCGCTGACCAGCGACAGGCCTTTGAGGCCCTCGGCGATAGGGTCCACGCCGTCCTTGGCGCCCTCCTTCCGCAGCGCAGCGATCACCTGCAGCCAGTCGGCCGTCTCTTCGGCCGGGCGCAGGGCCTCGTTGACGATGCGCCGGCGCCAGCGTCCGGCGGACTCGGCGCTGATCGAGGCGGGCCAAAGCTCGACCCGGTCCTTGGCGATCCCGGCCTGGTCGAGCAGTCGCCGCAGCGCGCCCTGGGGATGCTGCACATCGACCTTGGCCCAGGCCTTGTCGGCGAGGTTCTGATCCAGGCCCGGCAGCACTACGCAGCCGCGCGGCGCTCGGGCGACGGCGATCAACAGTTCGCGGGTGGCCTTGGCGGTGCCGGTCGAGCCAGCGGCGACCAGGACGCCCTTCGGCGGGTTGGCGGTCCAGACGGCGGCCAGGCGGCGCAGGAGCCGCACCCGCCGCTCGCTGACGTCGACGACGCCCAGGGCCTCCAGCCGCTTCGGCCATGCCGCCAGCGCCGCCTCGAGGAAGCCGCGCGAGACCTGCCAGTGTTCCGCCAGTTCGGCGTCCACCAGGCCGGCCAGTCGGTCGCCGACTTCGACCTCCTCGATCTGCAGGCCGTCGAGGAAGCCTCCCAGGGCGTCGGCCAGTTCGAGGGCGGCGGAGGCGGTCGCGAAGCCGCCGGGCAGCAGGGCCGCGAGTTCGGCCACCAGCCGGGTCAGCTCGAACCGCCGTTTCAGGGGGTCGATCGCCGCCGGTAGGTCCAGCGCCAGGTCGCCGGGTTCGAAGGGGGGCTCGCCGGCCTCCAGGTCGCCCAGCGGCCGCATCTGCGGCGGCAGGATCGCCCGGCCCGCGGCGGCGCGGATGAAGGCGTCGCTTAGCGCGCGTGCGCCGCGCCGGGTGGGCGTCAGGACAACGGCGTCGGCCAGGGCTTCGGGGCCTTCGCCGGCCAGGAGGTCGAACAGGCCTTGCGCCAGGTCTTCTGCGAACGGCCGCTGCGCCGGGATGTTGAACCAGCGCGGTCCCGCCCGTTCGAATAGCCCGCTCACCCCACCCGGGCCTCCACGCCCGAACCGAGCCTGGCTTCCGTAGCATCGCGCGCCGCCGGATCGCCGACGTGCATCCAGAAGGCCTCCATGGCCACGCCGTAGAGCCGTCCTTGCGCCTGCAGCCGATGCCAGGTGGGGATGATCGAAAAGGCCGCGTCCGGCTGACCGTCGAGGATCTGGGGATTCAGAATGCCGAACCCGACATTGGCGAAGGGGGTCACGACATCGGGTGAGGCGGAGTGCGTCAACCGTCCCTCCGTGTCCATCAGGAACCCCTGCGGCCCCTCGAAGCCGATGCCGTGTCCGCGCGCCACCAGCAGCAGCAGGAGGTCCATCCGCGCCGGGTCCCACGCCTGTTTCAGCGCCTCCAGCGCCGGCGGCCCGCTCTCCAGCCACAGGGAGTCGATGTTGGCGACAAAGATCGGGTCATGGCCCAGCAGATGGCGCGCGTGCTGGATGCCGCCGCCGGAATCGAGCAGGCCGGCCCGCTCGTCGGAGATCAGGATCTCGATGTCATGCCGGGCGCGCAGGTGGGCTTCCACCTGGTCGGCGAAGTGGTGGACGTTGACCACGGCCCGCGTCACGCCGGCGTCGCGCAGCTTGTCCAGCACCCGGTCGATCAGGGCGCGGCCGGCAACCGGGATCAGCGCTTTCGGCAGGTTGTCGGTGAGCGGCCGCATGCGGGTGCCGAGGCCGGCGGCCAGCACCATCGCCGTGGTCGGTCCGGGCCCGCTCATGCCCGCGCCTCCGCCGGGACCTGGCGCTGGAACCACGCCTTCAGGCCGGCCAGGGCCGGGTCGGTGAGGTTGCGTTCGAGGTAGCGCCAGGTGCGCGGCATGAAGGCCTTGTACTGCGCTCGGCCAAGCAGCGCCTGCCGCGCGAACACGCGGCCGAGGATTCTTGCGGCGTTGGAGACCGCCAGCGCCCGGTAGTCCGCCAGGAAACCCTCCCGGTCGGTCCCTGACCGGGCCGCCAGATAGCGGTCGAGCATGGACGCTTCCAGCTCCGCCGAAACGTCACGGCGCGCATCCTGCAGCAGGTGCAGCAGGTCCCAGGTGGGATGGGCCTTCAGAGCGTCCTGGAAGTCCAGCAGGCCGACGCGGGCCACACCCGTGCGGTTCGGCAGCCAGAGCAGGTTCTGCGCGTGGTAGTCGCGGTGGCAGAACACCGAGGCTCCGGCTTCGCCACGCACCCAGACCGGCGCCCACAGGGCGTTCCACTCGGCGACCGCATCGGGGCTAAAAGCGGCGATTCCGGCGAACTTGGGCCACCATTCCAGGAAGGTGTCGGTGGCGATCTTCAGCGCGAGCGTGTCGTAGGTCAGCAGCGGCCAGCTCACCCCCTGGGCGGTCAGGATGTCGGGCGGGGTCTCGGCATGGAGCTGGACCTGCACGTCGACGGCGCCCTGGTAGAGCGGCAGCTCCGGCTCCCCGTGGGCGATCAGGGTGGCGAACAGGCCGTCGCCCAGGTCCTCCAGGATCGCCAAGCCCTGGTCCACGTCGAAGGCCTCGACCACCGGCGCCGAAAGGCCGTGAGCGCGCAGATAGTCGGCGGTGGTCACGAAGGCGGCGATCGAGCCGGCGGCCAGCCGCGCGGCGGCGTTGTAGCCGAGCGCGAGCCGCTCGGCGTCGGTGGCGCCCGGAGGACAGATCGGCGTTTCCAGCACCGGAGGCTGGTCCATGAGGATCAGGGGCCGGCCGCCCGGAGGGTGCAGCCGCTCATAGCTGCGCGTCGAGGCGTCGCCGGCCAGCGGCTCTCGCCGCGCCGCGCTGAGGCCACAGTCCTTGAGGAACCGCGCCTTGGCCGCCTCCCGCTCAGGGTTCAACCTGCCGTCCCTCCCAAGCTCCGTGAGGCGTCAGCCGCGCGACGCGGCCCGCCCCTTCGCCGATACCGCTTATGGGGGCGATCTCTATATCGAGTCGATCCGGCGGAAGCCGACCCGCCAGCCGCTCCGGCCACTCGATCACCGCGGCCCCTTCGTCCAGCGCCTCGTCCAGTCCGATCTCATAGGCCTCGTCCGGATTGGTGAGCCGGTAGAGGTCGAAATGGGCGATCTTGAGTCCGGCCCCGCCGTAGAATTGCACGAGCATGAAAGTTGGCGACGGCACGTCTTCGTCCGGCGTGGTCAAGGCCCGCACCAGGGCGCGCGCCAGGGTCGACTTGCCGGCGCCCAGCGGTCCCGACAGGCAGACGGCTTCGCCGGGGCGCAGCGCACGCGCAATGGCCGCGCCGAGCCGCGCGGTGGCCGCCTCGTCCGCAAGGATCATGCGAAGGCCCGGTCCGGGGCGGCCGCCAGGCCGTACTCCACATAGGCCTTCACGCGCACGGTCACCTCCGCCGGATCTCCGTCCAGGGCGTCGGGCGAGATCGGCTTGCCGACGGTCAGACTGTAGGCGCGGCCCTGCTTGTTCAGGAATTCATGGAAGAGCGTGATGTCGCGCAGCTCATCCGAGAAGCGGTTGAAGAAGTGGAACAGGCCCGACCACGGCCCTGACAGGCGCATCGGAACGATCGGCGCCTCGTACTTGCGCGCCAGGGACACCGCCGTGGGCTGCCAGGCCGGGTCGCAAAGCTCTCCATCCGGCAGGCGGCGGGCGAGGCGTCCCGCGGGAAAGATGATCAGGCAGCGCTCGGCCTCGATGGCTTCGCGGGTCAGGATCAGGGTTTCGCGGGTCTTCTCGCGGGTGCGTTTGGCTTCCTGCCATTCCACCGGGATCAGCACGTCGGTGAAGCGCGGCGATACCCGATGGGCGTCGGAGTTGGCGTAGAAGCAGAGGTCGGGCCGCACGGGCTTCAGCGCGTCATGCAGCGCGATCCCATCGGCGATGCCGGTGGGATGATTGCAGAGGACGATGACCCGGCCGGTCGTGGGGATGCGCTCCAGACCCCGCGCGGTCACCTGCAGCTGCAGCTGCCGGGAGACGTAGTCCAGGGCCGCGGCGCCCGGCAGGCCGACGATGGCGTCGGCCATGCGCACGGCCTTATCATAGTCGAGGACGCTGTAGAGCAGGGGCCGGAGCGCCGGCCAGACCGGCGTCGCCGCCAGCTTCGGCGCGCGCTCCTCGATCAACACATCGATGATGTGGTCGCGCCGTCGCGAGGCTTTCAGGGTCTGGGCGGGCGAAGCGACCGTCATGGGACGGAGGATGCGCTGGGCCGGGGGCGATGGGCAAGCGCCCAGCCGGCGCGCTTAGGCCTCGATGTCCAGCAGGGCGCCGACGCCCGCGGGCGGCGCCGCGCGCACCTTTTGAGCGCCGCCGTCCGCGTCCCCATCGCTCGGCTTGCCCTTCACCGGCGTGACCGGCGGCACAGCCGAGACCGGCTGGTAGTAGGTCGGCCCGGTGGGGATGGCGGCGATTTGCAATGGGAGTTCCGGCGGTTGACGCCCGAAGCCTAGGCGTCAGTCCTTAAGCGAAAATTAGGATGCACCGCCCGGCCAGGGTGCGGGAGCCCGCGGCGTCGCTGGCTCCCGCTGGGCCGCGGCTAGGCCTGGATGTCGACTTTTGTCCCCACACCCGCAGGCGTGGCGGCTTTGACGTCCGGTGCGCCATTGTCATTGTCGCCGTCGTTGTCCTTGGGCGTGGACGGCGGCGGAGCGGAGACGGCCGCGGTGACGCTAGGCGGGGGTGTATTCGACACGGCTGAGATCGACATTGGATTCTCCAAAGACCCCGAACATCGGGCGATCAGCGCTAATCCATCGACGGTTACGCGCTCGGTAACGTCGGCCTCCGTAGGAATACGGAGCGAACGGGTTTGCCAGACGCCGCCGAAAGCCTAAAACGCGCGCCATGCGCGACATCACCCACTTCATCGACGGCGCCTCGGTCGCCGGGACGTCCCATCAATTCGGCCAGGTGTTCAACCCCAACACCGGCGAGGTGCAGGCCCGCGTGGCCTTGGCCAGCGTCGGCGAGATGGACCTCGCCGTGGCCTCGGCGCTGCGCGCCCAGCAACTCTGGGCGCTGGTCAATCCGCAGCGGCGCGCGCGGGTGATGTTCGACTTCAAGCGCCTGGTCGAAGCGAACATGGACGAGCTGGCCGAGATGCTCTCCTCGGAACATGGGAAGGTCATCGCGGACTCGAAGGGCGACATCCAGCGCGGCCTGGAGGTCATCGAGTTCGCCTGCGGCATCCCGCATGTGCTGAAGGGCGAATACACCGAGGGCGCTGGCCCCGGCATCGACGTCTATTCCATGCGCCAGCCGCTCGGCGTCTGCGCCGGCATCACCCCGTTCAATTTCCCGGCGATGATCCCGATGTGGATGTTCGGCATCTCCATCGCGGTGGGGAACTCGTTCATCCTGAAGCCGTCGGAGAAGGACCCGAGCGTTCCCGTCCGCCTGGCCGAGCTGATGATGGAGGCCGGCGCGCCCAAGGGCGTGCTGAACGTAGTGCACGGCGACAAGGTCGCGGTGGACGCCATCCTGCAGCATCCGGACATCAAGGCCGTGAGCTTCGTCGGTTCCTCCGACATCGCCCAGTACGTCTACAGCCACGGCACGGCCGCCGGTAAGCGCGTCCAGGCCATGGGCGGCGCCAAGAACCACGGCATCGTCATGCCCGACGCCGACCTCGACCAGGCGGTGAAGGACATCTCGGGCGCGGCCTTCGGCTCGGCCGGCGAGCGTTGCATGGCGCTCCCCGTGGTGGTGCCCGTCGGCGCCAAGACCGCCGAGGCTTTCCGCGAGAAGATGCTGGCCGAGATCGAGACCCTGAAGGTCGGCATCTCCACCGACGCCTCGGCCCAATACGGCCCGGTGGTCTCGGAAGTGCATCGCCGGCGCATCTCCGACTACATCCAGCTGGGCGTCGAGGAAGGCGCGGAGCTGATCGTCGACGGTCGCGACTTCTCCCTGCAGGGCTACGAGAACGGCTTCTTCATCGGCCCCTCCATGTTCGACCACGTGAAGCCCGGGATGCGCACCTATCAGGACGAGATCTTCGGACCCGTCCTGCAGATGGTCCGCGCCGAAAACTTCGAAGAAGCCGTCGCGCTGCCATCCAACCACCAGTACGGCAATGGCGTCGCCATCTTCACCCGCAACGGCCGCGCCGCGCGCGAGTTCGCCAGCCGCGTGCAGGTGGGCATGGTCGGCATCAATGTGCCGATCCCGGTGCCGGTCGCTTACCATACCTTCGGCGGGTGGAAGCGCTCAGCCTTCGGCGACACCAACCAGCACGGCATGGAAGGCGTGAAGTTCTACACCAAGGTGAAGACCATCACCGCCCGCTGGCCGGAGGGCATGAGCGAAGACTCAGCCTTCGTCATCCCGACGATGCAGTAGCCTTCGCTCGCTATTGAGGCAGGGAAGAACTATCGCCGGCTGATCTGGTCCTTGGTGGCCGTACGCGTCTTCGGGCCGGATGAGCGGTCTGGCTTGGCTCCGCGACTGGCGTGATTGGCGTGCAGGATCGCCGCTTCGTCGCCCGGCTCGCTGCGCAGGTCCTCGTCGTTATTGTCCAGCTCAAGCGGCGTCTGGGGAAGTTGATCGGGGTCGCGCTGCGCATCGAGTTCGCGCTGGCCCACGCCCAGGCCCTGTTCGCGTCCACGGTTCGCCTCGGTCTGCGAGGGGTCGAAGGTACGGTCTTCGTCAGCCACGGCGCGTCTCCTTGTGTGAGCCAAATCAACCCCTGGCCTTGATGGCTGTTCCTTGCGCCCATTCCT
>NZ_SSMZ01000272.1 GCF_004799395.1 Phenylobacterium sp. | reverse complement strand
CCGTGAGAAGCTCTCCGGCCGGCCCTTCGATATGGCGGCCATGAAGGCGGCGGCGGGGCCCATGAAAGCCCAGTGGCGCGCGCACGCCACCTGGATCGAGCGCGGCTTGGCGAGCAATGATTTCCTCGGTGGATCAACACCTTCCCTGGCCGACATCGCAGCCTACATGAATGTCTGGTGGCTGGGCCGCGCGGCGCCGGGGCTGGCCGCCGCCCTGCTGGACGGCCTGCCAAAGACCGTCGGATGGCGCGAGCGCGTGAAGGCCCTGGGCCACGGGCGGCGCAGCGAAATGAGCGGCGCCGAGGCCCTTCAGGTCGCCATGGCCTCGACACCGGCGACGGTGGGCGCAGGCGGACCCGCCGACGTCTCCGGCCTGCAATCCGGCGCCGCGGTCGCCGTCCGCGCCGACGACTATGGCCGCGACCCGATCGAGGGGCGGCTGGTGGCGGCGACGTCGGAGCGGATCATCATCGCCCGCGACGCCGGCGAGCTCGACCTGATCCATGTGCACTTCCCGCGTGTCGGCTACCTGCTGAGCGCGGCCTGAAACGGAGACTTCGATGAACGACCGGGTGACGGTGGATATCCAGGGCGGCGTGGCCGACGTGCGCCTGGTCCGCACGGACAAGATGAACGCGTTGGACGACGCCATGTTCTCCGCCCTGATCGCGGCTGGCGAGCGGTTGAAGGGCGAGGCCGGGGTGCGCGCGGTGGTGCTCTCCGGCGAGGGACGCGCCTTCTGCGCCGGGCTCGACATGGGTTCGTTCCAGCAGATGGCGTCAGGCGCGGGTGGGCAGCGGACCAGCGACGCTCTGCTGACCCCCAAGCGCACCGAAGGCGGCGCCAACCGCGCCCAGCAGGCCTGCATGGTCTGGCGCGAGATCCCTGTACCGGTGATCGCCGCGGTGCACGGCGTGGCGTTCGGCGGCGGCTTCCAGCTCGCCCTCGGCGCGGACCTTCGCTACGTCGCCGCCGACGCGCGACTGGCGGTGCTTGAGATCAAGTGGGGACTGATCCCCGACATGGCCGGCATGGTGCTGATGCGCGGCCTTGTGCGCGACGACGTCGCGCGCGAACTCACCTTCACCGGTCGGATCTTCTCGGGCGAAGAGGCGGTCGCCATGGGGTTGGCGACGCGGGTCTGCGGCGACCCGCGGGCCGAGGCGCTGGCTCTGGCGACCGAGATCGCGGGCAAGAACCCGCACGCCATCCGCGCTGGCAAGCGGCTGCTCAACCTGGCGGCCTGGGCCGACCAGCACGCCGTGCTCCTCGCCGAAAGCCAGGAACAGGGCGCCCTGATCGGCTCGGCCAACCAGGTCGAAGCCGTGATGGCGAACCTGCAGAAACGCAGTCCGCAGTTCGCGGACTAGGCTCTAGCGCGAAGCCAGGCGCAGGCCCGGATCGCTGGATTGGGCGAGGGTGGCGCGCACAGTGTTGTCGACGCAGGACCGCGCCGCTTCGACGCGGTAGGCGTAGCCCGGCACCTCTTCCTGGCAGACCTTGCGAGCGGCCTGGAAGACGTCTGCCCGCACTTGGGCGGGGGTCTTGCCCACCGTTGAAACGCGGATGGATTCCGCGCTCGCGGGGAGGGCGATGAGGGCGGCGGCGGCGGCCGCCAGGATCACGATACGGTTCATGGCTTGATTTCCGGATGGAGGTTGCTGACAACCCCTTTCACCGGCGTTCCTCTTAGGCGGCGGTCGGAAACTGACGTCAACCTGTCGCCTGGGATGCAGGTTTACTCGCGATTCCGTACCGATCAATCGAAAAGATATTGCGTCGCAGCAATCGCATTGCGATGCACAATTAGCGGGCGCGGGTTGTTCCGTACAAGGCGCCTAGCCTCGGCCGATGAACGGCATCTGCGTCGCCATCACGGTCATGAACTGGACATTGGCCTCCAGCGGCAGACCGGCCATGTAGAGCACGGCGGCAGCCACCGCGGAGACGTCCATCACCGCTTCGGCTGCGACGGAGCCGTCGGCCTGCATGACGCCCTGGCTCATGGCGCGCGTCATCTCTGTGCCGGCGTTGCCGATGTCGATCTGGCCGCAGGCGATGCCATAGGCGCGGCCGTCGAGGGACGTTGAGCGCGTCAGGCCGGTGATGGCGTGCTTGGTGGCGGTGTAGGCGACCGAACGGGGCCTGGGGACATGGGCCGAGATCGAGCCGTTGTTGACGATCCGGCCGCCGCGCGGGTCCTGGTCCTTCATCAGCCGGAACGCGGCCTGCGTGCAGAGGAAGGCGCCGCTCAGGTTGATATCCACGACGCGCGTCCAGTGCTCGAAGGACAGCTCCTCCAACGGCACGGGCGGGGCGCCGGTCCCGGCGTTGTTGAACAGCAGGTCCAGGCGACCGAAGCGGACCTTCGTCGCCTCGAACAAGGCCGCCACAGAGGCCGGATCGGCGACGTTCGTGGGATGCGCCAGCGCGTGCTCGGCGCCGCCGCCGGCGAGGGATGCGGTCTCCTCCAGGCGATCGGCGCGGCGTCCCGCCAGCGCGACAGACCAACCTGCGCCCAGTAGCGCGAGGGCCACAGCCCGGCCAATCCCGGTGCCCGCGCCGGTGACGATGGCGACCTTGGCTGTTACGCTCTCCATCCTGGCTGATTAGCGCTAACGACGGCGAATGCCCAGCATCGCGCCCGGGAGGAAGAGCCGAAATGGCCGTTGACACACCCCCACCGCCATCGGCGACCGTCGAGGTCGTGGTGGTATATGCTCCGAGGCTGCATTCCCTCGGCGGCGACGCCGTGTTCAGCGCGGTGCAGATCGGTCCTGAGGAACTGAAACAGACGCCGCGGCTCGACCAGGCGCTGGAAAACGCGCCCGGCGTTTCGCTCTTCCGCCGCACGAGCTCGCTGTCGGCCAATCCGACCACCCAGGGCGTTTCGCTGCGCAGCATCGCCGGCTCCGGCGCGGGTCGGGCGCTGGTGACCCTGGACGGGGCGCCGGTGAACGATCCGTTCGGCGGTTGGGTGATCTGGACGGCGCTGCCATCGGAAGGCATCGAGGGCGCGACCATTGTGCGCGGCGCGGGCGCGGGCCCCTATGGCGCCGGCGCGCTGACCGGCGTCATCGCCCTGCAGGAGCGCGGTGCGCGCGACGGCCTCGGCGCGATGGACGTCTCCGTCGGCGAGCGCAATGCCTATCGCGCCGCCGTTTCCGGCGGGACCGAGAGCGTGCTGGTCACCGCCTCGGGCGAGAGCAACAACGGCTATACCCCGGTGCGCGGCAAGATCGCAGGCGCCGCCGACACGCCGCTTGACCTGGAAGACGCCAACGCCGCCATCCGCGTGCAGCACGATTTCAACGGCATCCAGGTCGCCGCCCGCGCGGAGGTGTTCGAGGAACGGCGCGGGGCCGGCTTGGAGGGCGCGCGCTCGACCGCCAGCGGCACGGCCGAGACCATCACTCTGGTCCAGCCGGCCACCGAGGGCGTCGGCGGCTGGCGGCTGCAGCTGTGGACCCGCACCAGCGATCTGGCCAACACCTCGGTCTCGGTGGTCGCGCCCCGGGCGATATCGACGCCGGCGAACAACGAGTTCTCGACGCCGGCCACGGGCTATGGCGTCAACGCCGCCTATCAGGGTCACTTGGGCGTCGCGACGTGGGAAGTCGGCGTCGACGGACGCTGGGCGCTCGGCACGGATCACGAGCAGTTCAAGGTCGTGAACGGCCAGTACACCATGGGCCGCGACGCCGGCGGCCAGACCTTCGTAGGCGGCGTCTACATCGAAAGCGCCTATGATCAGGGGCCCTGGCTGGTCACCGGCGGGGCGCGGATCGATCGGTGGACCTCCGACGACGGGCGGCTGCACGAGTTCGTCCTGGCGACCGGCGCCACCACCTTGAATTCGCCGTCGCCCAGCGAGTCCGGATCCGTGCCAACGGCGCGTATCGGGGTCCGCTATACGGTCGACCCGAGCCTTTGGGTGCGCGCGGCGGCCTATGCCGGTTTCCGCGCCCCGACGCTCAACGAGCTATACCGGCCGTTCCGGGTCGGAAATGACGTGACCGAGGCCAACCCCGGGCTGACTCCGGAAAAGCTCTACGGCGTCGAGGGCGGCATCGGCGGGGACGCCCCGTTCCACTGGCAGGGGACGCTCTTCTACAACCAGATCAATGACCCGGTTCTCAATGTCACGCTTGGGAAGGGGCCGGGGACCTTCCCCATCGCAGGGTTCATCGTGGCCGGCGGCACCCTGTTCCAGCGCCAGAACGCCGGGGAGATCGACGCCTGGGGTGTGGAAGCCGATGCGTCCGGCGACATCACCACGACGCTGAATTGGCGCTCGGCCTTCGACTACACCCACGCTCGCGTGGATGGCGGGTCCAGCGCGCCGCAGTTGACCGGCCTCAGGCCCGCCCAGACTCCGGCCTGGACGGCGACCGCCGGCCTCGATTGGCGCGCCGCCCAGAAGCTTACCCTCAGCAGCTTCGTCCGGTTCGTGACGACGCAGTACGACGATGACCAGAACACCCGCCGTATTGCGCCGGGGGCCGAATGGGACGGCCGCGCCGCCTGGAGCCTGGGACCGGCCGAGGAAATCTACGCCGCGGTGGACAATATCGCCGATGCGAAGATCGCGACCGGCAAGACGGCGGACTTCGTCACCAGCCTGTCCGAACCGCGCACCTTCCGGGTCGGCTTTTCCTATCGGCGCTGACGGGGCGCGCATGAAGCCGCTGGATTCCCTGAAGGCGGCGCTTGTTGCGGTGATGGTCCTGGCCCTCAACCTGGCCCTGACGACCGCCTTGATCTTCGCCTATGCAAGCGTCATCGATCCGGGCCGTCCGCCGGCGTTCTACACGGCCAAGGCGCCGCAGATCGCCGAGGCCGCGGCCCCGCCGCTCGGCGCGCTCCTGCTGTTCGCTGCGGCCTACGGGCTTGGCCGGCGCCGGCCGCAGCGAAAGGCCGTGGTGTTCGCCGCCGCCCTAGGCGCGGCCTATGCGGTGCTGGACGCGGTCAGCGGGGCCGCCAGCGCCGGAACCGGCGCGATCGCCAACCCGATCTTCGCGATCTCCATGGCCCTCGCGACGGCCGGAGCCCTCGGCGGCGGCGTCCTGGCCGCCCGACGCAACCGCTAACCGTCGGCCTTCGGCGGCGTCTCCGCCGCGCCGGTGATCAGGGCGACGATCTCCGGACGGATGTTCTGCGAGCCCTTCTCCATCATGTGCTGGACGATCCGCGCGCCCACGGCGCCGCGCACCTGAGTGGTGAACTCCTCCTTGTTGTCCTTCACCCAGGACATCGAGGCGTGGCGGTTGTCGTTGAGGTTCTGGAAATGCGGGAAGACGTAGCGGGCCATCAGTTCATAGGAGTGCCTGGTCGCGCCCCAATTGGCCCAGTTGTGGGCCATCAGGAGGAAGGCGCCGAAGCCGCCGGACTGGTCGACAAGCTGCTGCAGGCGGACGATGGCGTCTTGCGGCGTGCCGATCACCGCCATGCCGGTTTCGACCATCGCCTTCACGGGGTCATCGCCCTCCGGCACGATCGGCAGATTGGCAATCTCACGGAAGTAGTAGATCCATTTGTCGAGGCCGAACCGGATGTCCTCCATCGCCTGCTCGCGGGTTTCGGCGATGTGCATGGGTCCGACCAGACGCCAGGCGTTGCGGTCCATGACGTGGCCGTGCTCGCCGGCCTGCTCGGTGGCGATGGCCCAATTGGAGGCCAGCGCATTGAACCCACCGGTCGAGGTCGCGCCGAGCGACAGCAGGCCAAGACCATGCTGGCCCGCCGCCCGCGCGCCCGTTGGCGAGACCTGGCTGGCCACGGCGATCTCCACCGAAGGCCGCGAATAGGGCGTCATCTGCAGGCGCGCCTTGTCGAGCTCGAACCACTCCGACTTGTGGGTGACTTCCTCGCCGCGCAGCAGGCGCACGATGCAGCCCAGGGCCTCGTCCATCCGGTCGCGCTGCTTGGCGACCGGAATGCCCATCATGAAGGCGTCGGACACCAGGGCGCCGGGCCCCGCGCCGAACATCACCCGGCCGCGGGTCATGTGGTCGAGCTGGTTGATACGGTCGGCGAGCATCAGCGGATGGTGATAGGGCAGGGATGAAACGCCGGTGCCGAGCCGGATGTGCCTGGTCCGCTCGGCGGCCGCGGCGATGAACACCTCGGGGCTGGCGATCAGCTCATAGGCGGCGGAGTGGTGCTCGCCGATCCAGGCCTCGTCGAAGCCCAACTGGTCCAACCATTCCACGAGCTCCAGGTCGCGCTGGATCGCCAGCGTCGGGTTCTCGTCGATCGGATGGAACGGCGCGATGAAGGCGCCGAAGCGCAGGCGCTGGGGCAGCATGAAGTCTTCCCTTCCGATATTTGCCCGCGACCTTAGGCGTCGGACGCGAGGGAAGGCTAGGCGGCCCTGGCTTTCGCCTGTTCGAGGAACTTCAGAACCGTCAACTCGAAGGCCCGGTCGCCGCCAACCGGTTTCAGGGGCAACTCTCCCGCCTCATAGGCGGCCAGGACGGCCGGGTCGATATAGGCCTTGCGACAGACTGCGGGCGTGTTGCCGAGCACGCCAGCCACGGCCTTTACGCAGGCGCCGACATTCTTCTTGGCGTCTCCGGCGCCGGCGCAATCCGGCAGGCTCACCAGAGCGCGGGCGGCGGCCAGGGTGCCGGCCCAGGTGCGGAAATCCTTGGCCGAAAAATCCTCGCCCATCGCGGCGTGCAGGTAGGCGTTGACGTCGGCGGACTCCACCGAATGGCGGTGTCCCTCGTCGTCCAGATATTGGAACAGGCGCTGGCCGGGCAGATCCTGGCAGGCCTTCAGGATGCGGGCGAGGCGGCGATCGCTGAATCCGGTGCGATGGAGCTTGCCGCTCTTGCCGCGGAATTCGAAGACCGCCCGGTCGGAGCCGATCCTGGCGTGGCGATCGCGCAGGGTGGTCAGGCCGAAGCTCTTGTTGGTCTTGGCGTATTCCTCGTTGCCGACGCGGATGAGGGTGATCTCCATGACCCGCACGACCGCGGCCAGCACCTTTTCGCGGGGCAGGCCCCGGCGAGCGAGATCGCGTTCGACCTGACGACGCAGCCGCGGCAGGGCGCGGCCGAAGGCGATGAGGCGCTCGAACTTGCCGCCGTCGCGCACCGCTCGCCATCGGTCGTGATAGCGGTACTGCTTGCGGCCCCTGGCGTCGCGGCCGGTGGCCTGGATGTGGGCGCGCTCGCTTGGCGCGATCCAGACGTCGGTCCAGGCCGGCGGGATGGCGAGCTTGCGGATGCGGTCCAAAGTCGGCTCGGCGTCGATCGGCTTGCCCTCGGCGTCGAGGTAGTCGAAGCCATGGCCGGCCTTCCTGCGGCGGACGCCGGGATCGAGATCGCTGACATAGGTCAGGTGGGCG
This sequence comes from Phenylobacterium sp., assembly GCF_004799395.1. GTDB lineage: Bacteria > Pseudomonadota > Alphaproteobacteria > Caulobacterales > Caulobacteraceae > Phenylobacterium. The sequence continues at coordinate 3,092 of NZ_SSMZ01000272.1, read as the reverse complement.
GCGCGCAGTTCGCTGGCCGGGACCACGCGGTCGGACATGTCCTTGGCCATGAGGCGCCTCCACCTTGGCTCGGCCAACGTGGTATGCGCGGCCACGGTTCCTGCGAGGCTTCACCCTTGAACTACCGACACGCCTTCCACGCCGGAAATTTCGCCGACCTGGTGAAGCACGCCGCCCTGCTGCAACTGCTGGCGTGTCTGGCTCGCGAGACGGGGCCGCTGACGGTGATCGACACCCATGCGGGGCGCGGGCTCTACGACCTGACGGGGCCCGAGGCGATGAAGTCGGGCGAGGCGCAGGCCGGGATCGTCCGGCTCATGGGGGCGGAGGGCGCGCCGCAGGCGTTCGCGCCGCTGACGGCGGCGGTGCGCAAGCTGAACGGCGGGGGTCCGCCGCGACGCTATCCGGGTTCACCATGGCTGATCGCCGAGGCGCTGCGGCCCGGCGACAGCTACCTGGCCTGCGAACTGCGGCCCGATGAATACGCCGCGCTTCGCGACCGGATGCAGGGCAAGCGCGCCGTCCGAACGCTTCTGGCCGACGGCTACGACGCGGCAGCCGCCCAGACGCCGGCATCGGGCCGCGCCCTGATCCTGATCGACCCGCCCTTCGAGCGGGCCGACGACTACGCCCGCATCGTCGAGACCCTGGCGGAGGTGCGCCGTCGCAACCGTCTGGCCATGGCGCTGGTCTGGCTGCCGCTGAAAGACCTGGAAACCTTTGACGGCTTCCTGCGTGACCTGGAGGACGCCGAGCCGGGGCCGCTGGTCGTCGCCGAGACGCGGATGCGGCCGCTCACCGATCCCCTGAAGATGAACGGCTGCGCCCTGGTGCTCTTGGACGGACCCGCCGAGATGGGCGGCGTGCTGGAGGCGGTCTGCGGCTGGACGGCAGAGGCGCTGGGGCAGGGCGGCGCTTCGCGGGTCTATCGCCTCTAAGCGCCAGGCGCCTGTTCGCGCGGCGCCACGATCACAAATCGGTTTTCATGGATCTTTCGCACTTGCGAGATCGCTCGACATGTTATGTTGCGGCGCACAATCCGCTGCAGGAGATCGCCATGTCCTTCGCTCCCGAATCCGACAATCTCGCGAAGCCGCAAACCCTGATGCGGGCGCCCATCGGCTTCGCTTCGCCGCTCTGGGGCCTGTTCGCCGGCGCGGCGGTCACCGGGGCGACCTGGTGGTGGATGACCCGCTGGACGCGGCCTGAAAACCTGGAAGCGATGTTCGGCGCGGCCGCGAAGGCTGAGACGGCGATGGAAGCCGAGCTCGAGACCTTGGCGGCGTCCGCCGTCGAGGCCGTCCAGCCCGTTGTCGAGGATTTCGAGGCCGCCGCCGAGGCGGTTCCGGCGCCGACCGCAGAGGCGATCGTGGAGCCCCTGATCGAAGCGGCGACTGCCATGGAATCGGCTGTGCAACCGGTCGCGGACGCCGTCGTAGAGCTGGTCGAGGAGACCTCGCCCGCGCCGGTCCTCGAGGCCCTGGCTGAAGCCACGCCGGACTTCGAACCCGTGGGCGGCGAGGCCGCGCCGATCTCGCCGGTGCTGGAAGCTCTTGCTGCAGAGCCGCTGGCGGCCGCCGCCGCGGTCGAGGCTCCGGCCGAGGCCATCGCCATCGCCGACGCCGTCACCGAGACGGCCGCCCCCGCGCCCAAGGCGAAGAAAAAGGCCGCCGCGCCGAAGGCCGACTGACAGGCGCCTCGGCTGCGCCTACAACCGGCTGTGCCGCGGGTTGGCGCGGCGTAGCGGGTGGGAGCGGCCTTGAAGCGGGGCCTGGATATCGCCGGCGGTCTGGCGGGGCTGGTCCTGCTGTCGCCGCTGTTGGCCGGCCTGGCGCTGGCCGTCCGGCTGGAAAGCCCGGGGCCGGCGCTGCATTGGTCACGCCGCGTGGGGCGGAAGAACCGCATCTTCGCCATGCCCAAGTTCCGCACCATGCGCACCGGCGCGCCGGACGTGGCGACGCACCTGCTGGCCGACCCTCATCAGTGGGTGACGCCGCTGGGCGGCTTCTTGCGCCGCACCAGCCTGGATGAGTTGCCGCAGCTCTGGAGCGTGCTGAAGGGCGACATGAGCCTCGTGGGGCCAAGACCGGCGCTGTTCAATCAGGACGACCTCGTGGCGCTGCGGACGGCCGACGGGGTCGATGCGCTTCGGCCCGGCCTGACCGGCTGGGCGCAGATCAACGGCCGCGACGAGCTGCCGATCCCGGAGAAGGCGCGTCTCGACCGCGAATATCTGGAGCGGATGTCGCTGGCCTTCGACCTGCGTATTCTGGCGGCGACGGCGGTCTCGGCCCTGTCGGGACGCGGCGTCACCCACTAGGCGGCGCCTAATCGGCCGTTGTGCGTTTGGACGGGGCTGGGGGCTGCGGAGCGAGATCGTTTGACCACTGAAACCGCCACGACACCCCCATCGGGTGAGCGCGAGGAAGAAGCGTTGACCCCGCACAGGCCGCGCCGCGCGCTCTATTGGACGGCCGGGGGCTTCCTGGCCTTGGCGGCTGCGGCCGCGATCCTGGTCGCCATCTGGGACTGGAATTGGTTCCGGGGTCCGGTCGCGGCCATCGCCTCAAGCCGTATGCACCGTCAGGTCAGGATCGACGGGAACCTGCGCGTCCACCTGTGGTCCTGGCAGCCCAGCGCCACTGTGGAAGGCGTGCGCATCGCCAATCCGGCCTGGGCCGGCAACGCCGACCTGGCCGACATCGACAAGATCGCCGTGCAGATCCGGCTGATGGCCCTGTTCGGCGGCCATCTGGACCTGCGCCTGCTGGAGTTCGACCGGCCGCGCGCGGCGCTCTATCGCGACGGTGAGGGCCGTGCCACTTGGGACTTCTCGGACGGCGCCAAGCCCGACGAGCCGCTGCGCCTGCCGCCGATCCGCAAATTCGTGATCGACGGCGGCCAACTCGTCTTCCGTGACGACGAGCGCAAGCTCAGATTCACAGGGACGGTGGAGGCCAAGGAGCAACTGGGACAGTCCAACCGCGGCTTCCAGATGGATGGCCACGGGACCCTCAACGCCCAGCCCTTCAATCTGAACGTCACCGGCGGCCCGCTGCTCAACATCGACCGCGAAAAGCCCTACCCCTTCG
>NZ_SSMZ01000271.1 GCF_004799395.1 Phenylobacterium sp. | reverse complement strand
AAGGCCTGCACGTCGCCGGGCAGGGCCAGGTCGCGGGTGCCGCCGCCGTCGATCTTGGCCAGGCCGATGGTCGGGATGGCCTGCTGCTGGGTCCAGGACTTCTGACCCTGGTCGGCGCTGACCCGGGTGACCAGGCCGCCGACGACCACCACCGCGGCGACGCCGCCGGCGATCATCGCGACCAGCTTGAGGCGGCCGGGGGAGACGTGGACGACCACCGGGGTCGTGTTGTCGTGCGCCGTGCTTTGGGGCGCATCCAGGGTGGACGTTGAATCAGGCATAGGACTCTCCCGAGATCGGCGCAGGGGCGACCGCGTGGGCCCGGCGGCCATGCACCAGGCTGAAGACCACGGGGACGAACATCAGGGTGGCGATGGTGGCGAAGATCAGCCCGCCGATCACGGCGCGGCCGAGCGGCGCGTTCTGCTCGCCGCCTTCGCCGAGGCCGAGCGCCATGGGCGCCATGCCGATGATCATGGCGAGCGCCGTCATGACCACGGGGCGGAAGCGGGTGTAGCCGGCTTCGGTGGCGGCGCGTACGGCGTCGCCGGTGGCGTCGAGCCGCTCGCGGGCGAAGCTGATCACCAGCACTGAGTTGGCGGTCGCCACCCCCATGCACATGATCGCCCCGGTGAGGGCTGGCACCGAAAGTGTGGTGCCGGTGGCGAACAGGATCCAGACGATCCCAGCCAGGGCCGCGGGCAGCGCCGTGATGATCACGAACGGGTCCAGCCACGATTGGAAATTCACGACGATCAGCAGGTAGATCAGCACGATCGCCGCCAGCAGCCCGAAGAAGAGGCCCGAGAAAGCGTCGTTCATGGTCACCATCTGGCCCCGCAGGGTGATTGTGGCGCCTCTCGGCCGGTCCTTGGCGGCGTCCTTCAGGATCTTGTTGATGTCGGCCGTCACCGAACCAAGGTCGCGGTCCTGGGTGGTGGCGAAGATGTCGATCACCGGCTGGGCGTTGTAGTGGCTGGACACGGCCGGCGCGCTATCGCGGGTGATGACACCCAGGCCGCCCAGCATCAGGGTGGGATTGGCGCCGGGGTTCGACCCGTTGATCGGCACGCTCTCCAGGCTGGCGATGGACGACAGCCGGAACTCCGGTGTCTGGGCCACGATCGGATAGGAAACGCCGGTCTGCGGGTTCACCCAGAAGGTGGGCGCATTCTGAGAGCTGCCGGAGAGCGTAGTCACCAGGCTGTTGGTCACGTCCCGTTCGGCCAAGCCCAGCTGGGCGATGCGGGCGCGGTCCACATCGACCCGCAGCTCCGGTCCGCCTTCCGGCTGCTGCATACGCACGTCAGCCAGGCCGCGCACCTGGGTCATCTTGCGCAGCAGCATGTTGGCGTAGGCGCGGTTGGCGCTGGCGTTGGGGCCGGACACCTGCAGATCGATGGGCGCCGGCGAGCCAAAATTGAGGATCTGGCTGACGATGTCGGCCGGCAGGAACGCGAAGGTGGTGCCGGGATAGTCACGTGGCAGCACCACGCGCAGCGTCTTCACATAGGCAGCCGTCGCATGGTGGTGCGGCTTCAGGCTGACGTAGATGTCGCCGTCCTGCGGTCCGATCACGCCGGAGTTCGAATAGACCATGTTGATGGAGCTGTTCGGGATTCCGATGTTGTCAACGATCGAGCTGACCTCGTCGGCAGGGATCTCCTGACGGATCGTCGCCTCGATACGGCGGAACTCCTGCGAGGCGTCTTCCAGTCGCGTCCCCACGGGGGCCCGGACGTGAATGGTCATCTGGCCGGCGTCCACCGACGGGAAGAAGTTCGACCCCAGGAAAGGCGCCAGGCCGAAGGAGACGATGACGACGCCCAGGAAGCTGATCAGGAACGGTCGGCGCGCGCCCATCGCCCGCTCCAGCAGGCCCGCATAGACCGAGCGCACCTTGCCAAAGCCCGCCTCGAAGCGGCGCTGGAACCGCGCCAGCGGATTTCGAGGCCCCTCGACGTGATCGCCCAACACGTGGGGCCTCAAGAGGTACATGGCCATCGTCGGGACCAGGGTCCGCGACAGGATGAACGACGCGATCATCGCGTAGACGACTGACATCGCCATGGGCACGAACAGGAAGCCCGCGACGCCTTTCAGCAGGAACATCGGCACGAAGACGATGCAGACACAGAGCATGGAGACGAAGGCCGGCGTGACGATCTGCTGGGCGCCGTCGAGGATGGCGCTGCGGACGTCCTTGCCCTGCTCCAGGTGCCAGTTGATGTTTTCGATCGTGACCGTCGCGTCGTCCACGAGGATGCCCACGGCCAGAGCCAGGCCGCCCAGGGTCATGATGTTCAGGGTCTGGCCGGTCACCGCCAGCGCCGCGATCGCCGCCAGCACGGCCAGGGGAATCGAGACCGCGATGATCACGGTCGAGCGCCAGCTGCCAAGGAACAGCAAGATCATCAGGCTGGTGAGCGCCGCGGCGATGGCGCCTTCCCTCACCACGCTGGAGATCGCGCCCTTCACGAACAGCGACTGGTCGTTGAGCGCGGTGATCTTGAAGGTCGTCGGAAGCTGTTCAGCCAGGCCGGGAAGCTTGTCCTTCACCCCCTGGACCACCGCCAGCGTCGAGGCTGAGCCGGTCTTCAGCACGGTCGACAGCACCGCGCGGCCGCCATCCACATGGACGATGTTGGTCTGCGGCGGGGCGCCGTCGCGTACCTGGCCCACGTCGTGGATGAAGATGGTCGCGCCGTTGACCGTCTTGATCGGCAGGTCGTTCAGGTCGGCGATCGTGTCGGCGGCGTCGTTGAGCCGGATGTTGTACTGGTAGGAGCCGATCTTCACGAAGCCGACCGGCAGGATCTGGTTCTGGGCGGCGAGGGCGTTGGTCACGTCGTTGGCCGAGACGCCCTTGGACTGCAGCAACTGCGGGTCCAGGTCGATCTGGATCTGGCGCAGCTGTCCCCCATAGGGATAGGGCGTGGCGGCGCCTGGCACCGTGGTGAGGACCGGTCGGATCACCACCTGACTCAGGTCGAACAGCTTCTGCTCGGAGAGCGTCTTGTCGGAATCCGCCAGTTGCAGGATCGGCACTGTGGCGGCGGAATAGTTGAGCACCAGCGGCGGCGTCACGCCGGCCGGCATCTGCTTGATGGAGGACTGCGCGGTCGCGGTGACCTGGGCAGTCGCCGTGCGGATATCGACCCCCGGCTGGAAGTAGATCTTGATGATCCCGATGCCCGGAAGCGACTGGCTCTCGGTGTGCTCCACGTCGTTGACGGTGGTCGTCAGGAACCGCTCGAACGGTGTGACGATGCGATTGGACATCTCCCCGGGCGAGAGCCCCGCGAAGTTGAACGCCACCCCGATCACCGGAACCCGGATATCCGGGAAGATGTCGGTAGGGGTGCGCAGCGCCGCCATGATCCCAGCGATCATGATCAGCACCGCCATGACGACAAAGGTGTACGGGCGCGCGAGCGCAATGCGGACAAGAGCGTTCAAGCGAGCCGGGCTCCGGGCGGTAAAGACGCGGGCAGCGCGCACGCCGGGCGGCGCGTTTGGACAGCCCGGCGGTGCTTTGGACCCAGTGCGGCCGCCAAGGCCAATGAAGATGTTTTTAAGTTCGCCGTTCTCTCAGGCTTCGAAGCCGCGCGGCCAACAGTTCAGCGCCACGCGCAGCCCCGGCCTCGCGTCCTCCAGGACCAGGGTGAAATGGTGCAGCCGCGCGATCGCCGTGACGATGCTGAGTCCCAAGCCCGAGCCCGGCTCGGTGCGGGTGCGGGCGGCGCGATAGAAACGTTGCAGAACCGCCTCGCGCTCGGCCTCCGGCACGCCTGGGCCGTTGTCGGCGACCTCGATGCGCGGGCCCTCCGGGCGCACGGTCAGCCGCACGCCCACCCGCCCGCCGGTGGGCGTGAACTTCAGCGCGTTGTCGACCAGATTGCTCACTGCCTCGAACAGCAGGGTCGGGTCGGCCTGCACCGCCGGGGCGTCGGCGGCGATGTCGGCGACGAGCGCGATCTCGCGGTCTTCCGCCGCCGGCTCGTGCAACTCGATCACGTGCTCCAGCACGCTCTGCAGACGCACCGGCTCGAAGAAGGCCTGGCGGTCCCGCCGCTCGATCTCGCCGATCCGCTGCAAGGCGCGGAAACGGGTCAGGAGCTCGTCCGTCTCGGCCAGGGCCTGATCGACCATCTCCCGCTCGGCGCCCTCGAGCCTGGTCTCCTGATGCACCCGCCAGAGCAGGGCCCGCAGGCGGTTCAGCGGCGTGCGCAGGTCGTGCGCGACGTTCTCGCCGACGCTCTTCACCTCCCAGAGCAGCCGCTCGGCCTCGTCCATCATGGCGTTGGCGACGCCGGCCAGCATGTCGATCTCGTCGCGCCGACGCGAAACCGGCAGGCGTACGCCCAACTCACCCTTAAGCGCCGCGCGGCTGGCGTCGCGCAGGTCGTCAATCCGCTGCAGGGGCCGGAGGCTGAGCGCCGCGGCCGCGGCCAGGCCAAGCACCAGGATCAGTCCGCCGCTGAGCGCCAGGGCGTTGACGATGATGCTGCGAAGGCCGGTCAGCACGAGGGCGTCGTGGCCCACGAATAGGATCTCGCCCCAGGGCATCCGCTCGACCAGGGCCCGCGAGCCCGGCTGCAGATTGGATACGTGGATCTCGCGCGGCACGCCGTCGATCGGCAGGTGCGCCGGCAGGGTCTTCACATTGCCGCAGATCCAGATGCCCTCGGCGGAGAAGAGGCCATAGTAGCCTATGTGGCGCGCGTCCGTGGCCACCGCCTCCGTGACCCGCTCGGGCAGGCGCTCGGCGCCGCCGGCGATCAGATTGCGCGCTTCGGAGACGACGATGCCGTCGATCTGGCGCGCGAGATAGCCGGCGGTCTGCTGATAGATCAGGCCCAGCAGAGCCATCAGGGCCAGCGCGAAGACAGCGCCATTGAGCAGCGTCAGCCGGAACGGCGTCGTCCGCCAGAGCTCACTCGGGCGCATTGAGGGCGAAGCCTGAACCGCGGATGGTTTGAATCATCGCCGGCAGGCCCGGACGGTCGATCTTGCGCCGTAGCCGGCCCAGATGCACGTCGATCAGATTGGTGCCGGGGTCGAAATGGTAGCCCCAGATGGCCTCGAAGATCATCGTGCGCGTCAGCACCTGGCCGGAATTTCGCATCATATATTCCAGCAGCTTGAACTCCGTCGGCATCAGCCGAATCTCCGCCCCCGCACGATGGGCCGTGCGGCTGATCAGGTCGAGGTCCAGATCGCCGACGCTGAGATTGAGGGTCGGCGCGGGCGCGGAGCGCCGGCGCAGCAGCACCTCGATCCGCGCCGCCAGTTCCTCGGAGGCGAAGGGCTTGGTCATGTAGTCGTCGCCGCCGGCGCGCAGGCCGCGGATGCGTTCGTCCACGTCGCTGAGCGCACTGATCATCAGCACGGGTACGTCGATGCCGACGCCGCGCATGGCGGTGACGATGGCCAAGCCATCGACGTTGGGCAGCAGCCGGTCCAGGATTACCGCGTCGAAGGCGCCGCTCAGGGCGCGGTCGAGCCCTACCGCGCCGTCCGCCGTCCACTCGATCTCGAACCCGTGCTGCCCGAGCTCGGCGACTATCTCCTTGCCGGTGGTGGCGTCGTCTTCGATCGCCAGGATCTTCGCCATCGCGGCTCCCGCCTTGGGCTTGCCCTCGCCGGTCTGTAGCGCGAAACCGTCGGCTCGCCCATAACAGGGCAAATCGACCGGGAGGAACCGCTTGGGCGCCGCCGCCGTCTCGCAGACCAAGACTTCAGGCCGTTTCGCCGGCATGCGCCTGCTGCGCGGCGGCGCCTTCCTGATGGGGTCCGAGGATTTCTACGCCGACGAGCGGCCGGTGCGAGCGGCCACGGTCGGCGATTTCTGGATCGACGAGACACCGGTGACCAACGCCGCCTTCGCCCGTTTCGTGGCGGCCACCGGCTACGTCACCTTCGCCGAGATCGCGCCGGATCCGCGCGACTATCCGGGGATGGACCCTGCCATGGCGCGAGCCGGATCGCTGGTGTTTTGGCCGCCGGATGGTCCAGTGGACCTGAAGGGCCCGGCGACCTGGTGGCGGTTCGTGTTCGGGGCCTATTGGGAGAAGCCGCTCGGCCCCGAGGGGCCTGACGCCCTGCCCGACCATCCGGCGGTCCACATCGCCCATGTCGACGCCAGCGCCTACGCCAGCTGGGCGCGCAAGGCTCTGCCCAGCGAGGCGCAGTGGGAATACGCCGCGCGCAGCGGCCTGGAGGGCGCGGCCTATGCCTGGGGCGACGACTTCGAGCCGGGCGGCGTCAGCCTGGCCAAAACCTGGCAGGGCGTCTTCCCGCATGACAACCGCGCCGGGCCGGGCCTGGAGCGCACCTCGCCGGTCGGCGCCTATCCGCCCAATGGCTTCGGACTCCACGACATGATCGGCAATGTCTGGGAATGGACGGACGACTTCTACGCCCTGCCGTCCACACCCGGCGCCAGCTGCTGCGGCAAGCCGCGCTCCGAAGCGCTCGCGGCGGCGGAAAGCTGCGATCCCAACTCGCCGGTGGCCGGCATCCCGCGCCGGGTGGCCAAGGGCGGTTCGCACCTCTGCGCCCCCAACTACTGCCAGCGCTACCGTCCCGCCGCGCGATGGCCCCAACCGATCGACACAACCACATCGCATGTGGGCTTCCGCTGCGTCGTGCCGCGATGACGATCGGCGACCGCCTGTGACTTCCGTGGATGCCTGGGAGGCGGCGGGAGAAGCTGGCGGTTCGCGGACCTCGCGCCGGCGCTGAATCAGCGCGTCGACAGGCCCGTCAGCAATGTCAGGATCGCCGCGCGAATCTCCGGAGACCTGATCTTGCCGAACGCCGCCAGCAGAAGTGCAGCGTCGCTTTCGGGATCGGTCGGCGGGGCAGCCGGGTCGACATCGTGCAGGATCTGCATCACCGGCATGGCCAAGGCCTCGGACAGCTTGACCAGCATGCTGGCCGAGACCCGGTTGGCGCCGTTCTCGTATTTCTGGACCTGCTGGAAGGTTATCCCGAGCTTGCCGCCCAGCGCCGACTGCGAGAGCCCCAGTTCGCGGCGCCGGCGGCGGATGCGCTCCCCGAGCGCGACGTCCGTAGCTCCGCTGCGCGGTGTTCGAGACTCGGCGGCCATCTAGGCTCCTGGCATAGCGCGTCGGGCGTCGCGTAGAGGCTGCCGGAACCGGATACGCTTGTTAAGAGAACAAGCTTTACCGAACGGCGTTTTGGCCCGTGAATCGGCTATAGCGAAGGGGGGCGCCCCTAGCTACAGCGCGGGGGTTGCGCTCCGACCGATCGACCCGCAACCATGCCGCGAACAATGCGTCGCTCTTGGACGCCACGCCCCGGCGCCGCCGGTGCGAATGGAAGGAAGAAAAAGATTCCGAAGGACTTCGCCGAGCATCAATACGTCACCGTCCCGGCCGTGCACTGAGCCGGCCGCCGCATGTGTGACACCCTTGTCGCCCTGGCAGGCTCGACCGCGCGCGGGGCGACCCTGTTCGCCAAGAACAGCGACCGCGAGCGCAACGAGGCGCAGGGGCTGGAAATGACCCCGCGCCGCATCGGTGGCGGGGCGCTGAAGCTGACCTACATAACCATCCCCGATGTGATGGAGACCCACGCCTGCTTGCTCAGCCGGCCGTTCTGGATGTGGGGCGCGGAGATGGGCGCCAACGAATATGGCGTGACGATCGGCAATGAGGCCCTGCACGCCAAGACCCCGGCCCAGCGCAAGCGCGCGCTCACCGGCATGGATCTCGTGCGGCTGGGCCTGGAGCGGGCCACGACGGCGGCAGAGGCCGTGGAGGTGATCACCGAACTCCTGGAACAATATGGCCAGGGCGGCGACTGCGGACACCTGGGGCGCTTCTACTACAACAACGGCTTCATCATCGCCGACCCGAACGAGGCCTATGTGCTGGAGACCGCCGGGCGCTGGTGGGCCTTCGAGCGGGTGCGTCGCCATCGAGCGCTCTCCAACGCCTATTCCATCGGCAAGTCCTACGATGCGGTCAGCCAGGACCTCGCGGCCCACGCCCGCGCCGAGGGCTGGACCGGGTTCGGCGGCCGATTCGACGTGGCGGCCCATCTGATCGACGAGGAGCGCGACGCAGTGAGCTTCGGTCGCGGCCGCTGCGCGCGGGGCAACGCCCTGCTTGCCAAGGAAGCCCCGTGGCTCGGTCCCAGCGAGATGATGGCGATCCTGCGCGACCACGGCGAGGCGCGCGACTGGAGCCCGGCCAATGCCGTTGGACGCACGATCTGCATGCACGCCGCACAGGGGGCAAGGCGAAGTCAGTCGGTGGCCTCGATGGTCAGCGAGTTGCGCCCCGGCCGGACGGTCCACTGGGTCACCGGCGCCGCGGCGCCCTGCACTGGCGTCTTCAAGCCGGTGCTGTTCGAGACCGGCCTGCCCATCTACGAGCCGGAGCCCAACGACTGGTACGATCCGCAGTGCCTCTGGTGGCGACATGAGGAGCTGCACCGCGCCATGCTGCGCGATCTTCCGGCGGCGCTTGCCGAAATCTCGGGCGATCGCGACCGGCTGGAGACCGGCTTTATCGCCCAGATCGACGCGGCCTTCGCCGGGGGCCCGGAGGCGTTGCACGAGGCCGTCGTCGAGTGCTGGCGGGAGGCCGAGGCCTTCGAGACGCATTTGGCGAAAACGTTTCTGGGGCGCGGCTCGCCGGGCGCCAGCCGCCATGCGAAGAGCTGGGCCCGACTCAATCATCTGGCGGGCCTGCCGCGAACCTGATTTCGTAGGCGCGAGCACCAAAGGGCCGCGCGCATGAACGACATCTCCGACCGCCTGAATCGCCCGGACCTCGACGCTTTCTGGATGCCGTTCACCGCCAACCGGCAGTTCAAGGCCGATCCGCGCCTGATCGTCGGCGCCAAGGGGATCTACTACCGCACCGAGGACGGCCGCGAAGTGATCGACGGCTCGTCGGGCCTTTGGTGCGTCAACGCCGGGCACGGCCGCGAGGAGATCGCCACGGCGGTCAGCCAGCAGCTGATGACCCTGGACTACGCCCCCTCATTCCAGATGGGTCACCCGCTGGCCTTCGACTTCGCCACGGCGCTGGCCAAGCTCGCGCCTGCGGGCCTCGACCGCATCTTCTTCACCAACTCCGGCTCGGAGTCGGTGGATACGGCGCTGAAGATCGCGCTCGCCTACCACCGCGCCCGCGGCGACGGCCAACGCACCCGGCTGATCGGCCGCGAGAAGGGCTACCATGGGGTTGGCTTCGGCGGCATCTCGGTCGGCGGCCTGGTCAACAACCGCCGCGCCTTCCTGACGCTGCCGGGCGCCGAGCACCTGGTCCACACCCACGACCTGGCAAGGAACGCCTTCTCCAGGGGCCAGCCGGCGCTCGGCGCGGACAAGGCGGACGACCTGGAGCGGCTGGTGGCCCTTCATGGCGCGGAGACCATCGCCGCGGTCATCGTCGAGCCGGTGGTCGGATCGGCGGGCGTGATGCCGCCGCCGGTGGGCTATCTGGAGCGCCTGCGCGAACTCTGCACGAAGCACGGCGTCCTGCTGATTTTCGACGAAGTGATCACCGGGTTCGGACGACTGGGCGCGCCCTTTGCCAGCCAGTTCTTCGGCGTCACCCCCGACATCATGACCACCGCCAAGGGGGTGACCAACGGCGCCTTTCCCATGGGCGCGGTGTTCGCCAGCCGCGCAGTCCACGACGCCATGATGACCGGGCCGAACAACGCCATGGAACTGTTTCATGGCTACACCTATTCCGGCCACCCGGCGGCCTGCGCCGCGGGCCTGGCGACCCTCGACATATACCGCCGCGAGGGCCTTCTGACCCGCGCAGCCGAATTGTCCCCGACCTGGGAGGCCGCCCTCCACAGCCTGCGCGACTGTCCGAACGTGATCGACATCCGCAACCTCGGCCTGATGGGCGCGGTGGAGCTGGCGCCGCGTCCCGACGCGCCTGGCGCGCGCGGCTATGAGGTGCTGGTCCACGCCCTACAGGCCGGTGCGCTGATTCGCACCACGGGCGACACGATCGCCATGTCTCCGCCGCTGACCATCACGGAGGAGGAGATCGAGCGGCTGGTGGCGATCCTGCGAAGCGTGCTGATCGGCGTCGCTTAGGGCTGTCCGGCACGAAGAAGTTGCGACAGCGGTGGCCGCGGCCCTCGCGGCGCACTATTTGCGGAGCTTCCTAACAGGAGAAACGCCCTTGTCCCTCTCGCTCTACGACGCCTCGATCCCGGTCTTCGCGACCATGCTGAAGAACCTCAACCATTTCCTGGACAAGGCGCAGACCTTCGCTGCTGACGAGCACGTGGAGCTCTCCACCCTGACGGCCAGCAGTTTGGGCCACGGCATGGCGGACTTCACCCGCCAGATCCAGCTGGCCAGCGACGCGGCCAAGAGCGGCGCCGCGCGCCTCGCCGGGGTCGAGCCGCCGCCGATGCCCGACACCGAGACCACCTTCGCCGAACTCCACGAGCGCATCGCCAAGACCATCGCTTTCGTGGAGTCGATCCAACGCGATCAGGTCGACGGCAAGGAAGCCCGCGTCATCACGCTCACCTTCCCCGGCCGCACCATGGAGTTCACCGGTCAGAGCTTCCTCTTGACCTTCAACATGCCGAACTTCCTGTTCCACGTGACCACGGCCTACGCGATCCTGCGCAAGGAAGGCGTGCCGCTCGGCAAGATGGACTTCCTGGCCGGCGCCCAGATGGCGGCGATGGCGGCCTAAGCGCGCGCCACCTCAGGTTTCGTCATCCTCCGGTCAGCCCATGGCTGATCCGGGGGACCCTTGATCTCCGTGTCGCGAACAAGAACGCGGCGGCTGGGCCCGGAGACGATCCTCAGCGATTGAGATCATGGATCTCCCGGATCGCCTCTTAGGGCGACCGGAGGATGACGAGGGTTTTTGGGAAAGAGAGCCGCCGGCAAGGGGTGGCTTAGGTCTCATGGCATCCAGTTTGCCTTCGGGTGCGCGCTTCAGCCTTTGACCTTGGCCTCTAGCGCTCTCTTGAGGTCAGCCGGCAAGGGATGCGACCTTTCGGCGATCTCGCGCATGCTCCGCTTGAAGTCCTCGAACGCCTCATCGACAGGCGTCTGATCCGGGCGCATGGGCTTTTCGACCATGCGTCTAGTTCATCACCCTTGCAGCCGACCTTCAAACACAAACCGCGCCACCGGCTCCCGCCCGCTGGGGACCTCCCGGGCCCGGTAGGCCTCCGGCAGCACGCTCGCATCCGTCGGCCGGCCGATGGCGATGGCGGCCTCCACTTGATAGTCGGCCTCCGGCGCACCCAGCGCTTTGTGAGCCTCCGCCGGCCAGAATCCGCCCATGCCGTGGGCCGCCCAGCCGAGGTGCTGGGCCTGCAGCGCGAGATAGGCCCAGGCGGCGCCGGCGTCGAAGCTGTGGCTGCGGTTGGGCATCGGCTCCGCGTCCGGCTTGCGGCGGAAGCGGTCGGACAGCACGTACGCCAGCACCGAGGCGTTGGCGACCCAGACCTGGTTCATGTCCATCAAGGCGCCGAACAGTGGGTCCCACTGCGGCGTACCGCGGCGCGCGTAGACGAAACGCCAGGGCTGCGTGTTGCTGGCCGAGGGCGCCCATCGCGCCGCCTCGAACAGCGACATCAGCACCTCATCCGGCATCTCCTCGCCCGTGAAGGCGCGCGGCGACCAGCGGTGGAGGAAGATCGGGTCGATGTCGTGGTCGGCGGTGCGGGTGTTATAGGTGATGGGCACGGGCTCAGCGCTTCCCGATGTGGGCGATCGTCGCGATCTCCACCAGGAAGTCGGGTTTGACCAGGCCGCACTGGATGCAGAACCGTGCCGGCTTGTCGCCCGGGAAATACTCCGCATAGACCTTGTTGACGGTGGCGTAGTCGGCCCAGTCCTTCACAAAGATGTGGTTCATGGTGACGTCGTCCATGGTCCCGCCAGCGGTCTCGATCACCGACTTGATGGTCTCCAGCACCTGCCGGGTCTGGGCCTCGGCGTCGCCCACGTGGTTGACGTTGTTGTCCTTGTCGAAGGCCAGGGTCCCGGAGACATAGACCACGCCGTCGGCCAGGGTTCCCGGCGAGAAGGGCGCGATCGGCTTCTGGGTCCCGGGCGGCAGGACGATGGTCTTGGGCATGCGGTCTTCCTCTATTTGGCGGGCGGAGCCTGGCCGATGGTCCCGCAGAAATCGGCAGTGTTGCTCACCCAGCCGAAGAATTTCTCGACGTTGTAGACGCTGGCTTCCTGCAGGAATGCGGGGCCGGCCTGATGGGTGGCGTCCTCCAGCAGCACGCCGAAATATTCCAGGTGATATCCGTCGCGCAGGGTCGACTCCACGCAGACGTTGGTGGCGATCCCGCAGAAAGCCAGGTTCTTGATCCCCCGTGCACGGAGCATGGAATCGAGCGCGGTGTTGAAGAAGGCCGAATAGCGCGGCTTGGGGATGACGATGTCGCCCTTCTGGGGCTTCAGCTTGTCGACCAGCGCGTAGTCCCAGGTCCCCTTGGCCAGCAGAGTCCCCTCCAGCTCCGGCTGGTCGCGCATGGTCTTCAGCGCATTGGACTTCCACCAGTTGGGCGAGCCCGGCCCGCCGGCCTCGGCGTAGTCCGGGTCCCAGCCGTTCTGGAAATAGACGATCTGCACCCCCGCGCCCCGCGCGGCCTCGATGGCCAGCGCGATCCTGTCGATCACCGCGCCTGCGCCGCCGATATCGAAGCCGGCGATGTCCAGATAGCCGCCTTCCGAGGCATAGGCGTTCTGCATGTCGACCACGATCAGCGCGGTCTCGCCGGGGTTGATCGGCAGGTTCTCGGGGCGGGCCGGGAGCGTGACGGCGCCTTCGCGCGGGACGGTGGGACGGTCAGGCTGGGACATTGGCGCGGCTCTTCATCTTGGGCTGGATCCTCGTCCCGAAATCGTCGACGCCCCGGATGAAGTCGTCGAAGACCAGCAGGACGCCCTTGGTGTCTGGCACGTTCGCCACTTCGTCCAGCATCCTGGCCACGCTCTCATAGGACCCCACCAGGGTGCCCATGTTGAGGTTCACCGCAGACTCCGGGGCGGCGAGTTGGGTGGTGTTGGTGTTGCTGGTGCCGCCTTGCGCGTTGGGCGCGGCCTGGTTGGTCAGCCAGGCCAGGGCCTGCTGATCGGCGCCGTCCCGGTACAGCTGCCATTTCGCCAAGGCCTTCTCGTCGGTCTCGTCAGCGATGATCATGAACAGGATGTAGGAGCCGACATCGCGGCCGGTCTTGGCCTTGGCGGCCGCCAGCCGGGCGTTGACGGGGGCGAAGGCGGTGGGCGTATTGGTCCCCTTGCCGAGGGCGAAACTATAGTCCGCATACTGCGCGGTGAAAGCCAGGCCCTCGTCGCTGGAGCCGGCGCAGATGATCTTCACGTCGTGCGGTTTCGGACTGACCCTGCAGTCCTCCATCTGCAGATACTGACCCTTGAAGTCACTGACTCCGGTCTCCATCAGCTCCTTCAGCACCGTCGCGTATTCGGCCAGGTAGTTGTAGCGGTCCTTGTAGTGGCTCTCGCCCGGCCACAGGCCCATCTGGTCGTATTCCGCCTTCTGCCAGCCGGTGATCAGGTTGATGCCGAACCGGCCCGGACCGGCGATGGAGTCGATGGTGGACGCCATCCGTGCGGCGATCGCCGGCGGCAAGGTCAGCGTCGCGGCGGTGGCGTAGATCTTGATCCGGCTGGTGACGGCCGCGAGACCCGCCATCAGCGTGAAGCTCTCCAGGTTATGCTCCCAGAACTCCGTCTTCCCGCCGAAGCCGCGCAGCTTGATCATCGAGAGCGCGAAGTCGAACCCATAGCTTTCCGCCTTCTGGACGATCGTCTTGTTCAGCTCGAACGTCGGCATGTACTGCGGCGAGGTCTCGGAGATGAGCCAGCCGTTGTTGCCGATCGGGATGAAGACACCGATGTCCATGCCAGCTGTCTCCTCGAAGCGCGCGCGGACGCCGATCAGGCGCGCAATTGCGCGACCTTGGCAAGCCGTCGAGCGGACTATCCCGGCGCGGCGCCCACCGCCGACGCATCCTTGTGCGCCGGCCTGACGTAGACATAGGCGACCCGACCGTCCGTGGCCTGCAGGCATCGGGTGATCTCGGTGATCGCCTCGGTGATCAGGGCGGTGGACGACTGCGGCCGGAAGGTCAGCGTCAGCGCCACCAGGATCGCGCCCGGGCCCAAATGCAGGGTGGCGATCTCGTCGAGCTGGGTGATGCAATCTATCGCCGCCAGGGTCTCCTTCAGCCGCTCCATGACGAACGGCGCGACGGCCTCGCCGGCGATCAGGCTGCGGGTCTCGTTGGCCAGGACGAAGGCCACGCAGGTGAGCAGCAGGCCGATGGCGATCGACGCGGCTCCATCGGCCCAGGCGATGTGGAAGAAGCTCGTCGCGATCACGCCGGCGGCCGCCAGGGCAATGCCGATCAGCGCCGCGGAGTCCTCCAGCAGCACCGAGACCATTCCCGGGTCTTTGGAGAGGTGGATGAACGTCCACAGACGGATCGGGGCGCCGCGCACGATCCGTTTGTATTCGCGATAGCCGGTGCGGAACGAGGTCCCCTCGAACACCGCCGACACCGCCAGCACGCCCAGGCTGATCCAGGGCGAGACGACTTCGGAGGGGTGGGCGATGTGGCGCACGCCTTCGTAGACCGATAGCACCCCGCCCAGGAAGAACACCATCAGGGCGACGATGAACGACCAGAAATAGGTCTCCATGCCGTAGCCCAGGGGATGGCTGTCGTCGGGGCGGCGGCGCCCACGCACCTGTCCCACCAGCAGCAGGAGCTGGTCGCCGGTGTCCACCAGCGAATGGATCGCTTCGGTCAGCATGGCGGTCGAGCCGGATATCGCCGCCGCCGCGAATTTCGCCAGGGCGATGACGCTGTTGCCGGCGAGCGCCGTCAGGACCACTCGCGTGGAGCCTTGGGCCATGCCTGATCCTCTCCTGATCCCGGGGGATCAGGCCGCTATCGTCCGTGATGCGTCAACTCAGCCGGCCGGCAGCATGGCCACGACGGAGTTGGTCTTGGCGATGAACTTAACGCCTTTCAGGTGCTCGACGGGATAGGGCGACCAGGCGCCCTTCACCTCGATCGGCGTCGCTGCGGCGGCCCCAGGCGTGGCCGGCTTGTCGGCCACGACGTCGACCTCGTAGACACCGTCCTTGGGCGGAGCGGCGTTGATGCGGGGCACGAAGCCGGCGTTCTTGTAGCCCGGCATGCCGACGCCGCCGCTGGCCTGCATTTCCAGCACGCCGGCCTTGCCGACCTTGACGGTGGCGGTGTCAACTTTCGAGATCTGTTCCTGTCCGGCGTAGAATTGCGCCTGGCGGGCCATCGACTTGGGCGGCGCCGGCGGCGCGGCGGCCGTGTCCTCGGATTTGGAGCTATCACAGGCGGCAAGGCCGAGGGCGGCGAACAGGCCCGCGGCCAGGATCACACGACGCATAGACATCCTCCCATTTATCATTGGCTGCGAGGGTGCGCCCGGTCGCGGCTGCGCCGCAAGCTTAACGTTGGGGCGCGCTCGCCGCCGCCTCGGGCTTGGGTTAGGACTGGTCCAACAAGCGATGCGGAGGGCGTTGTCATGGATCGGGGTCTGATGGCGGGCGTGTGCGCGGCGGCCCTGGCGCTGGCGCCCGGACTGGCCGCCGGCGCCAAGGCGGCCCAGCCGTGGATGAACCCCAAGCTGAGCCCCGACGCCCGCGCGGACCTCGTGCTGGCCAAACTCACCCTCGACCAGCAGATCGCGCTCCTGCATGGCAGCATGCCGGTGTTCATGGGCGCCAAGCGACCGCCGGGGGTCTCGATCTCGGCGGGCTACATGCCGGGCGTTCCCGAACTCCACATCCCCGACCTGACCGAGAGCGACGCCAGCCTCGGCGTGGCCAACGCGGGGCGCAAGGACGATGACGCCACGCCGCTCCCCTCCGGCATGGCGCTGGCCGCCACGTGGGACGCCAAGACCGCCTTCGTCTCGGGCGCCATGATCGGCAAGGAGGCGCGACAGAAGGGCTTCAACACCCTGCTGGCCGGCGGCGCGAACCTGCTGCGCGATCCGCGTAATGGCCGCAATTTCGAATATCTCGGCGAGGACCCGCTGCTGGCCGGGACCCTCGCCGGCGCGACCATCAAGGGCATCCAGTCCAACCACATCGTCTCCACCGCCAAGCATTTCGCGCTCAACGACCAGGAGACCGGGCGCATGGTGCTGGACGCCCAGATCGACGAGGCGGCGTTCCGAGAGAGCGACCTGCTGGCCTTCGAGATCGCCATCGAGACCGGCCATCCGGGCTCGGTGATGTGCGCCTATAACCGGGTTGGCGGGACCTATGCCTGCGAGAACCCGTTCCTGCTGACCGACGTGCTGCGGGCTGACTGGAAATACCCCGGCTGGACGATGAGCGACTGGGGCGCAGTGCACGGCGTCGCCGCCGCCAAGGCCGGCCTCGACCAGGAAAGCGGTCAGCAGCTCGACAAGCAGATCTATTTCGACAAGCCGCTGACGGCGGCGGTGGCCAGCGGCGAGCTCTCCAAGGCCCGAATCCACGAGATGGCCCACCGCTACCTCAGGAGCCTGTTCGCCGCCGGCGTCATCGATCATCCGGTCACCCCCGGCGGTCTCGACACCGCTGCGGATTCCCAGGTCGCCGGCCGCGCCGCGGAGCAGGGGATCGTGCTGCTCAAGAACAACGACTTCCTGCTGCCGCTGATGGCGTCCGCGAAGCGGATCGCGGTGATCGGCGGCCACGCGGACATCGGCGTGGTTTCCGGCGGCGGCTCCTCGCAGGTGATCCCGCTCGGCTCGAAAAGCTTCCCCAAGCCCAGGGGCGCGCCGCAGTGGGGCGGCGGGGAGGTCTACTATCCCTCCGCGCCGCTGGCTGCGATCAAGGCGCGCTCACCGAACGCCAAGGTCGCCTTCGACGACGGCGCCGATCCGGCCGCCGCTGCCGCGGTCGCCAAGGGCGCCGACGTGGTGGTGGTCTTCGCCACCCAATGGTCCACCGAGGGCATGGACATCGCCATGGCCCTGGACGGCGAGCAGGACGCCCTGATCGCCGCGGTCACGGCGGCCAATCCGAAG